>JANNWL010000039.1:0-3715 GCA_031414735.1 Burkholderiales bacterium
GTGGTGCTGGCGCCGGCGCCAGCCGCCACCGCGGCTGCGGCCGCACGAGGCTGGCGCCAGGCCTGGCTTCTGCCCACCGCCGTGGCGGCAGGCTTCGTGGCGGTGGCCGGTGTGCTGGTCGTTGCACGTACCGGGCCGGCAGCGACGGCGCCCACACTCGCGTCGACCGAGGTTGCCGGCGGGCTGAGCCTGGTGACGGTGCCAGGCGCCTTGCCGTCTCCGCCGTCGTCAGCGCCGGCAGGCGCCGGGATCATCCGCGACCCGCGACTGGACAGCTACCTGCGAGCCCACCAGACGGCGCGCGGCGGCATGACGGCGGCCGTGCCCGGCGGCGGCATGCGCAACGTCGAAGCCACGCTCAGCCCGGGCGCCGACCGGTGATGGCGGCACGCGCCCGGGCGTGGCTGCCGATGGCTGCGGTGTGGGTTTGCTTGCTGGCCGCGGCCCCCCATGCGCTGGCGCAGGCGCCCGCGGTGCCGTCGGTGACCCAGGCGCGCGAGGCGCGCGAGTGGCTGGCCCGCATCCACGACGCGGCCCGCCGCGCAAACTACCGAGGCACCATGGTGTTGGCTGCGGGCGGCGCGATGTCGAGCTCGCGCGTGTGGCACTACTGTGTCGGCGAGGCCACCTACGAGCGCATGGAGGCACTCGATGGCCGCCAACAACGCATCTACCGCGTCAATGACGAGGTGCAGACCCTCTGGCCGCAAGAGCGCATGGCCGTCATCGAACGCCGCGACACGTTGACGCCGGTGCCCACCACGCCCCAGGCCGTCGACCCGCTGGCGCTGGAGCACTACGAACTGAAGCGCGAAGGCGTGGCCCGGGTGGCCGGGCGTGACGCGCAGGTGTTCACGCTCGAGCCGCGCGACGGCCTGCGCTTCGCCCAGCGCCTGTGGGCCGACCGCGCCAGCGGCTTGATGCTGCGTGCCGATGTGCTGGGCCCGGGCAGCGGCGCCCGCCGGCCGTTGTTGGAATCGGCTGCTTTTTCCGAGATCGAGATCAGCGCCAAGCCGCCCGCTGATGCCCAGGCCCAAGCCGTGCCGCGGCTGGAGGGCTACCGTGTGCAGCGGCCGCAGGCGCAGCGCACCCAGCTCGAAGCGGAGGGCTGGGCACTCGTGCGCCCGCCGGCCGGCTTCAGGCTCACCGGCTGCGTGAAGCGCCCGCTGGAACTGCCGACCGACGGTACCGTGGCCGAACCCGTGCTGCAGGCCACGTTCACTGACGGCCTGGCCCAGGTGTCGCTCTTCATTGAGCCGCACAGTGCGCGGCGGCCACGCACCGAGATGCAGGCCCACCAGGGCGCAACCACCACGCTGGTGATGCGCCGACAGGACCACTGGATCACGGTGGTGGGCGACGCGCCCGCTGCCACCTTGAAGCTGCTCGCCGACGCGCTCGAGCGCCGCCGCTGAGCTGCCGTGACTTTCGATCACAACCGCTTTCCACCGCAACCATTGATTTGAGCTGCCACGCATGACACACACACCCCACCCGACTGTTCTTTCCTCCTGGCGCGCCCGCCTGGCCCTGGCCGGTGCGGCCTGCCTGATCGCCGTTGCGGCGCTGTGGCCTGCCACGGGCCACAGCCAGACCGTGCAGCTGCCTGATTTCACCGAACTCGTCGAGCGCGTAGGGCCGTCGGTGGTGAACATTCGCACCACCGAGCGCCGCAACGGTGGCGCCGCCAACGGGCCGCAGCAGGGCATGGACCCGAACATCGAAGAGTTCCTCAGGCGCTTCGGCATTCCCATGCCGAATCGGCCAGACCAGCGTCCCGACCCGCGCCGTGGCACGCCGCGCGGTGACGACGACCAGCCGCAGCAGCGCGGGGTCGGCTCGGGCTTCATCCTCAGTGCCGACGGCTTCATCATGACCAACGCCCACGTCGTCGACGGGGCGGACGAAGTCATCGTCACGCTGACTGACAAACGCGAGCTCAAGGCCAAGATCATCGGCGCCGACAAGCGCACCGACGTGGCCGTGGTGAAGGTCGAGGCCACGGGGCTGCCGTTCGTCAAGATCGGCGACGTCAACCGGCTCAAGGTCGGCGAATGGGTGATGGCCATCGGCTCGCCCTTCGGCCTGGAGAACTCCGTCACCGCCGGCATCGTCAGCGCCAAGCAGCGCGACACCGGCGATTTCCTCAACTTCATCCAGACCGACGTGGCCATCAACCCCGGCAACTCCGGCGGCCCGCTGCTCAACCTGCGCGGCGAGGTGGTGGGCATCAACTCGCAGATCTACAGCCGATCCGGCGGCTTCATGGGCATCAGCTTCGCCATCCCCATCGACGACGCGGTGCGGGTGTCCGACCAGCTGCGTGCCACCGGCCGGGTTGTCCGCGGCCGCATCGGCGTGACCATCGCGCCCGTCACCAAGGAGGTGGCGGAATCCATCGGGCTGGGCACGCCACGCGGCGCGCTGGTGCAGCAGGTCGAGAAAGACGGGCCGGCCGACAAGGGCGGCATCGAAGCCGGCGACATCATCGTCAAGGTCGAGGGCAAGGCCGTGGACAAATCGGCCGACCTGCCGCGTCTGGTGGGTGCCATCAAGCCCGGCGCCAAGGCCGGCTTGCAAGTCTTCAGACGCGGCGCCACGCGCGACCTGTCCGTGACGGTGGTCGAGTTCGAAGCCGAGCGCCCGACCCGCCGCGCTCAGGCCGAGCCCAGTGCCACGCCGCCAGTGGCCAAGAGTGCCTTGGGGCTGACGGTATCGGACCTGACCGACGCGCAGAAAAAGGAACTGCGCGTGAAGGGCGGTGTTCGCGTGGACGCCGTGGACGGGCCGGCTGCACGTGCGGGTCTGCGCGAAGGCGACGTCATCTTGGCCATGGACAACATCGACATTGCCGACAGCAAGCAGTTCAGCGCCGTGGCGGCCAAGGTTGAGAAGTCCAAGGCCGTCAGCGTCATGGTGCGCCGTGACGAGTGGGCCAACTACCTGATCATTCGGCCCGGCAAGTAGGCCGCGACCGGGCGCCCGGAAACGGTCGGGCGTGCCCTTCAAGTTGACCGGCGCGCACGGTCTTTCCGCATTGCGGAATGAAGCAGGAGAGACCTGACCGCCCAGGCGACACGCTCCCGAGGGTGATTTGTTAGTGAACGCCCACGTCAACGAGATGCTTTACGGCATTACGTCGGGCCACGACTAGAATTAGGCGGCATCTTGTTGGTTTCTCATGCCCAAACGACCGCAAATCGTCCCCCTGGGGGTTCAAACCCCGGACTTCGAAAACCTGTAGATAAACTGTGCATAACTTTTCTCTGTTGGTACCCCGCAACGGCCGGAAATCCAGCATTGGCGCGGGTTCCCGGCGGGTCTTTTGGCTACAATGAGGTCCCAACAAGCAGTTGCCAAACGTTCTGTTGGAAGGCGCGTCACCATTTTGGACGCGCCTTTTTTTTAGTCGGCCGCAGCACCCCATGCGCAACCCAAAGCGCGCGCCAACGCGCTGTACCGCAGGCCGACATCACCGCACGTCCATTCATCCTCCGGGCTGCCTTTGCGCAGTCTCGATGAGATGCAATCACCCTCGATGAACCACATCCGCAATTTCTCGATCATTGCCCACATCGACCACGGCAAGAGCACCTTGGCCGACCGCATCATCCAGCGCTGTGGGGGCTTAAGCGACCGCGAGATGGAAGCGCAGGTGCTCGACTCGATGGACATCGAACGCGAGCGCGGCATCACCATCAAGGCGCAGACCGCG
>JANNWL010000040.1:0-12711 GCA_031414735.1 Burkholderiales bacterium
GCAGGCCCTGCGCGCGCGCCACTGGCGCATGGCGACGGCAGAGAGCTGCACCGGTGGCTTGATCGCCGCGGCCTGCACCGACCTGGCCGGGTCCAGCGACTGGTTCGAGCGCGGTTTCGTCACCTACAGCAACCAGGCCAAAACGGCGCTGCTGGGGGTGCCGGCCGGATTGATCGAAGCACATGGGGCAGTCAGCGAGGAAGTGGCACTCGCCATGGCGCAAGGCGCACTCGACTGCGCTCCCGTGCAGCTCACGGTGGCCGTGACGGGCATCGCCGGCCCGGGCGGCGCGGTGCCCGGCAAGCCGGTGGGCACGGTGTGGCTGGCCTGGGCCACCGCGGCGGGCGCGCGGGCCGAGCGCCTGCAACTGGCGGGCGACCGCGCTGCCGTGCGTGCGGCCACCGTGATGGTCGCGCTGCAACGTCTGCTGCAGGCGGCACGCGCATGAAGGTGCTGCTGTGCGGCGACTTCGATGCCGCCGAGCACGCCGACTGGCAGGGCGCCCTGTCGCGCGCCATGCCTGAAGCGCAGTGGCTGGGTGCGGACGAAGCGCATGGATCGCGTGCCGCCGGCGCTGCGGTGCAGGCGGCCGTGGTGGCCAACCCGCCACCGGGCAGCCTGCAAGGCCTGCCCGGTCTGCGCCTGATCCAGAGCCTGTGGGCGGGCGTGGACCGCCTGCTCGACGACCCCACGCTGCCGCCCCAGGTGCCGCTGGCCCGCATGGTCGACCCGGCCATGACAGCCGCCATGGCCGAGACCGCGCTGTGGGCCGTGCTGGCCCTGCACCGGGGCTTCTTCGCCTACGCGCAGCGCCAGCGCCAGGCCGTCTGGCAGCCCCATGCCCAGCGCCGGGCCGACGAGGTGCCGGTGCTGGTGCTCGGCCAGGGCCAGATGGGCTCGGCCGCCGCCGCGCGCATTGCGCAGCAGGGCTACCCGGTGCGCAGCTGGCGGCGCGACAGCGAAGCCTTGTCGACCTGTCTGGCGCAGGCCCACATCGTCATCAACCTGCTGCCGCTCACGCCGGCCACGCGCGGCCTGCTGAACGCGGACTTCTTTGCCGCGCTGCCGCCCAAGGCGTCTGTCGTGAACCTGGGCCGCGGCGCGCATGTCGTCGACGCCGACCTGCTGGCGGCGCTGGACAGCGGCCACCTGCGCCACGCCGTGCTGGACGTGTTCCACACCGAGCCGCTGCCCGCCAGCCACCCGTACTGGAGCCACCCGCGCGTCACCGTGCTGCCACACGCCGCCGCGATGACCGACCTGCGCAGCGCCGCGGCCGTGGCGGTAGCCAACCTGCGCGCGCTGCGCGACGGGCAGCCGTTGGCGCATCTGGTCGACCGACAGCGCGGCTTCTGACGCCCTTCTGCCTTCTATTTGGCGAGCAACCGTCCGTCGAACGGGAACTTCGCCACCGACACCACCTGGCAGGCTGACGCCTGCGCGTGCGCCGGGTTGAACAGCAGGTTGACGGTGCGGCCCACCACCGCTGACGGCACGCGCAGCAGCAGCGAACTGCCCGCTGCCAGCCACTGGTCGCCGATGCGGCGGGTGTGTGTCAGGTGCTGCCGCCAGTCGCCATCCTGCGGCGCGGGCGGCATCGGCGCATCGAGGATGCTGGCGTGGTCGGGCAGCGCGACCTCCAGCAACTGGTAGTTGCGGGGCAGCTCGCTCGGCGTGGCTGCTTCTAGGTGAACCAGGGTCTCGAGCAGCGCACTGGCAGCACTGCTGGCCAGGTAGACGATGGGCCGGCCTCGATGGTGCCAGCGGCCTTGCCGCGTCAAACCACCGACACCGCCCAGGTCGGCGTAGTTGCTGATCCGCCAAAGGATCAAGCGAAATAGCCTTGGTCGATTTCGTGCAGCCAGCTCTGCACGGCTTCATAGCCGAGCAAGTCGCCCGCGAAGTCCATCGGTGTGGCGCCGCCCAGCCGCTCTTTGGGGCTGTTGAGCCAGGCGCGGGCGCGGTCAGCGTCTTGAAACACCAGCTCGGTCAGCGTTTGCAGGCGCACCAGGCGGTACAGCCCGTCAAATTCGGGCACGGTCAGCGAGCCTTCGGCCTTGCGGCGTATCCAGGTCCGGCGCGGGATGATCCGGTAGACATCGGCCGGGGCCAACAGGGCCCTGGGCGCGGGCCGAGTCAGCGCCTTGAGCAGGCGTGTGCCCAGTGTGCTGCGGTCGGTACGGGCCAACGTGGTCTCGTCGATGGCGCCTGGCAAGCCCAACAGGCCGCCCAGGCTGCCGCTGAGTTGGTCGTCGAGTGTGATGTTCATGCCCATGCCCGCTGAAGTGCGCCAAATTACGCTTCATTGTGCGCCAAATGGCGCAGGTTGGCAAATTGACGGAGTGGAAGATTCAGCGGGTCGGTGGTGCGGGTCAGGCCTGCAGCGCCATCACCCTGGCCGTGCCGCCACGCGGCGCCGGCGTGGCCGCCTGCAAAGCCATCAGCAGCCAGCGCCGCAACGCTTCCCAGGGCTCGGTGGGCCAGTCGGGGTGCTTCAGGCCCTTGCAGATGCCGTCGCACACACTCGCCGCGTCCAGCAGGTGGGCGATCTGGTGGTCGGCCAGCAGCGGCAGCACGCGCTCGAAGAGCTTTTCCTTCACGCCCCAGACGCGCGCCTCCTTCAGCGCCATGGGCAGCGGTTTGCCGTCGTCCAGCGACTTGCGCGCGCGCGCCAGGGCGCGGATGTCTTCGGCCAGCGTCCAGTGCACCAGCACGGCCGCTTCGCCCTCGGCGCGCAGGCCGTCGAGCACGCGCAGCGCGCGCGGCACCTGGCCCATCCAGGCGGCTTCGCTGAGCTTGCTGGTGTCGAAGCGGGCGACGTTGAGCACGGCGGCCTCGACCTGCGCGTAACCCAGTTCGCCGGCCGGGTGGAGCAGGGCCAGCTTCTGCATTTCCTGGTGCGCGGCGAGCAGGTTGCCTTCGATGCGGTCGGCAAAGAAGGCCAGCGTGCGCTGGCCCTCTTCACCCGCCTTCACACGCTGGCCCTGGCGCGCCAGGCGCTGCGCCAGCCAGGTCGGCAAGGCCAAGCGGCCCAGCGTTTCGACGCGCACCGTCAGCCCGGCGCTGTCCAGCGCAGTGAACCAGGCGGCCTTGAGCTGCTGGTAGTCCAGCCGCGGGCACTGCACCAGGGTCAACACGTCGTCGCTGAGGTGTTCGCAGTAGCGCTGCAAGGCCTCGGAGCCTTCCTTGCCGGGCTTGCCGCCAGGGATGCGGATCTCGATCAACTGCATCGAGGCGAACAAGCTCATGGCCTGCGCTGCCCCCAGCACGGCGCTCCAGTCGAAATGCGCGCCGCTCACGGTGAAGACCTTGCGCTCGACGAAGCCCGCGGCGCGTGCCGCCGCGCGGATGGCGTCACCGGCTTCCTGGGCCAGCAGGGGCTCGTCGCCGTGGATGGTGTACAGCCGCTTCAGGCCACGGCCGAGCTGGGCTTCGAGCTGTTCAGGGCGGATCTGCATGCTCAGACCTTGAGGCTGGCCAGGCGGCGCAGCACCTGCTCGGCCACGTCCGCCTGCATCTCGCGGAACAGTTCGGCTTCCTCCATTTCCTTGGCCAGGGCGGCGGTCTCGCGGTAGCTGAGGTCGCGTGACAACAGCAGCTCGACGCGCGGGATCAGCTCGCGTCCGCCGGGCGTGCTGGCGCGGAAGTTGAGCTTCACCCGCAACTGCAGTTCACGCACCTGCGCTGCCGATGTCGAGGCCACGACGCTGCGCTCGCGCACGTCGTCCAGCGCGTGCAGCACCACCTCGGCCTGGCCGGGGCTGTCGACCAAGCGTGCGACCGTGCCCAGCTGGCGCCGCAGCTCCTGGGCCATCGGCGAGCGCGGCCCGAACCCGGTCAACGCGATGCGGCCAAATCCCATGCGCGGCGGCTGGCGGAGATGGAAGCCGCAACCGGCCAGCACACCGGCGGCAGCCACCAGCAGGCCGGCACGGCGCAGTCGCCGGTGCATGCCCTCAGACGACGACATTGACGAGCCGGCCCGGCACCACCACGACCTTCTTGGCCGCCCGGCCTTCGCTGAAGCGTGCAAATTCCGGGCTGGCCAGGGCGGCGGCCTCGATGGCGGCGCGGTCGGCCGAGGCCGGTACGGTGATGGCGCCGCGCAGCTTGCCGCCGATTTGCAGCACCAGTTCGATCTCGTCGCGCACCAGGGCCGCCGCGTCGACCTGCGGCCAGGGCGCGTCCAGCAGCTCGCCCAGTTCGGCCGCCAGACCCAGCCCCTGCCACAGCACGAAGGTGATGTGGGGTGCGGCCGGGTACAGCGTGCGCAGCAGCACGGTGAAGCCCTCGCGCAGCGCGGGCAAGTCGCTGTCGCCGGCGGCTTCCAGCGCGTTGAGCATCTTCATCGCGCCGGAAATGACGGTGTTGTATTGCAGCCGGTCGTAGTCCATCGAGACTTGGCCCAGCAGCGTGTGGATCTCGCGGCGGAGCGGGCTGGCGCCCACAGCGGGCGCGGCGCTGCGCAGGACGTCGGCGTACTTGACAGCCAGGGCCCACACTCGGCGCAGAAAGCGGTGCGAGCCCTCGGCGCCGGAATCCGACCAGGCCGCGCTCTGGTCCGGCGGGCCCGCGAACATCACGAACACGCGCGCGGTGTCGGCGCCGAACTTGGCGACGATCTCTTTGGGCTCGACCAGGTTGTTCTTGCTCTTCGACATCTTCTCGATGCCGCCCAGGCGCACCGGCTGGCCGTCGGCGCGCGCCGTGGCCGACACCGGCTGGCCCTTGTCGTCGTGCTGGATCTCGACCTCGCTGGGGTAGAACCACTTCTTCTTGCCGGCCGCGTCTTCCCGATAGTAGGACTCGTTCAGCAACATGCCCTGCGTGAAGAGCTTGGTGAAGGGTTCGCTGAAGTTCACCAGGCCGAGGTCGCGCATGGCGCGCGTCCAGAAGCGCGCGTACAGCAGGTGCAGCACGGCGTGCTCGATGCCGCCGATGTACTGGTCCATCGGCATCCAGTAATCGGCGCGCGCATCGATCATCGCGTCGTTGCTGCCCGGGCTGCAGTAGCGCATGAAGTACCAGGCCGAATCGACGAAGGTGTCCATCGTGTCGGTCTCGCGCCGCGCCCCCTTGCCGCACTGCGGGCAGGCCACGTTCAGGAAGGCCGCGCACTTGTTCAGCGGGTTGCCGCTGCCATCGGGCGACAGGTCTTCGGGCAGCACCACGGGCAGGTCGGCGTAGGGGACCGGCACGGTGCCACAGTCAACGCAGTGGATCAGCGGAATCGGCGTGCCCCAGTAGCGCTGGCGGCTGATGCCCCAGTCGCGCAGGCGCCAGGTGGTCTTCTTCTCGCCCAGGCCCTTGGCGGCCAGCGCGTGGGCGATGGCATCGACCGCCGCGCCATGCGACAGGCCGCTGAAGAGGTCGGAGTTGATGGTCACGGCACGCTGCTTGTCGGCGTACCAGTCCTGCCACCTCGTGTAATCGAAGTGCTCGCCGTCGACGGCCATGACCTGCAGGATGTCGATGCCGTACTTGATGGCGAAGGCGAAGTCGCGTTCGTCATGCGCAGGCACGCCCATCACGGCGCCGTCGCCATAGTTCATCAGCACGTAGTTGCCCACCCACACCGGCACGGGTTGCTCGGTCAGCGGATGCATGACGCTCAGGCGGGTGGGCATGCCGACCTTTTCTCTCAGCGCCAGCTCGGCCTCGGTGGTGCCGCCACGCTTGCAGTTCTGGATGAAGGCGGCCAGCGCCGGGTTGCCCTGGGCTGCGTGGGCAGCCAGCGGGTGCTCGGGCGCCACGGCGCAGAAGGTCACGCCCATCAGCGTGTCGGCGCGCGTGGTGAAGACATGCAGCGATCCGTCCTGAATGAGCGCCCCATCGGCACCGCGAATCTCGTGCGGGAAGGCAAAACGCACGCCCTGGCTCTTGCCAATCCAGTGCTCTTGCATCAGGCGCACGCGCTCGGGCCAGCCGGCCAGGTAGTTCGGGTCGGTGGAGTCGTTGACGCCGGCCAACAGTTCGTCGGCGTACTTCGTGATGGCCAGGTAGTAGCCGGGGATCTCGCGCTTTTCCACCAGCGCATCGCTGCGCCAGCCGCGGCCGTCGACCACCTGTTCGTTGGCCAGCACGGTCTGGTCGACCGGGTCCCAGTTCACCACCTGAGTCTTCTTGTAGGCGATGCCCTTTTCCAGCATCTTCAGGAAGAACCACTGGTTCCACTTGTAGTAGCGGGGGTCGCAGGTGGCAATTTCGCGGCTCCAGTCAAAAGCCAGGCCCAGCGGCTGCATCTGACTTTTCATGTCGGCGATGTTGGTGCGTGTCCACTGCGCGGGCGGCACGTTGTTGTCCATGGCCGCATTTTCGGCAGGCAGGCCAAAAGCGTCCCAGCCCATGGGCATCAACACGTTCATGCCCTTCATGCGCAGGTAGCGCGCCATCATGTCGTTGATGGTGTAGTTGCGCACATGCCCCATGTGCAGCTTGCCGCTGGGGTACGGCAGCATCGAACACGCGTAGAACTTGGGTTTGTCGCTGCGCTCAGTGACGCGGTAGGCGTCGGTTGCAGCCCAGTGTGCCTGCGCAGCGGCTTCAACTTCGGCGGGGGCGTATTTGTCGTTCATGGGCAGATTGTAGGTAGCGCCCGGGACCGCGACGCACGCAACTGCGGCGCGCTGGACAGGCCGCAGCTCAACCCAAGCTGCGGCAGGCCGATAAGCACCTATAGCGCTTTCGCGGCATTGCCAACGGCCACCCCAAAACGCCTCTTCAGGACCGCCTCTCCCTCCTCTGCCTCAACGATGCACCGTGTCTGACCGGCCCGAACTCAACCGTCCAGCGGTCTGGCGACAGTTTGTTGCCGCCCACTTTTTTGACTACAACGCCGCCGCTGTCACGCTGTGGGCGCTGGTGGTGGGGGCCGGGCTGGCCGCAATGGGGTGGTCGATGGACCAACTGTGGGCCAATCAAGCCCTGGGCAGCGTCGAGTTTGGCGTGGGCATGGTGTTGATCGCCCTGTCTTCGCGCCTGCCGCTGCAGATTCCGCGCACGCCTTATTCAATGAGCCTGGCGGACGTCTTTGTTTTTGCCATGCTCGCCACACTGGGCCCCGCAGCGGCCGTGCTGGGCGCCGGGCTGGACGGTGCACTGGGCGCCTGGCGCGGCTCCAAACGCCTGACCAGCCGCCTGAGCACACCCGGCGCGCACATGGCAGCGATGGCGCTGTGCGGCGTCGCGTTTGAAGCCCTGAGTGCCCTGTGCGGCCGCGTACTTGCCGAGCCCTTGGCCAAGCTGGTGGCACTGGTGCTGGTGGCGCCGGTGCCCTTTCTATGCACCACTTGGCCGCTGATGGCGGTGGTGGCGCTAAAAAATTCGCACCCTTTGTTGCCTTGGCGCTGGTTGCTGGACAACGCCTGGATCGCCGCTGTTTACCTGGGTGCGGCGGCCTCCGCTGGGCTGCTGCACCTGATAGCTGTGCAACATGGATCGGCGGTGTACCTGATCGCTGCGGCGGCAGCCATGGCGGTGTTTGTGTTGCTGCGTCTGGCCATTGAACGCCAAGAACGACAACTGCAGGCAGAAGAAGCCAAGCTGGCGCTGGCACGCACCGAAGCCGAGGCGAGCCAACGGCGCTTCACTGCAGCGTTTACCCACGCGGCGGTGGGCATGTGCATCGTGCGGCCTGCGGGTGCGGTGCTGCAGGTCAACGACGCGATGTGCCGGATGTTGGGCCGCACCAGCGCCCAGGTGCTGGGCCGCGCGTTTGAGTCGCTGTTGCATCCCAGCGATGTCACCGCGTTCGAAAGCCGCGCGCTGGCCTTGGCGCTGCGCCCGGAAAAGGCGTTTTCAATTGAACTTCGCTGCATCGGGGCTGACAGCCAAGACCTTTGGGTGGCCCTTCACTGCAGCGCTTTTGAAGACCCCGGCAGCGCCACTGGCGGCCTCATCTACCAGGCCCACGACATCACCTCGCGCCGCCACGCGGAAACACGGCTGCAGCACATCGCGTTCCACGACGGTCTCACTGACCTGGCCAACCGGCACTACTTTCAAGAGCGCTTAAGCCACTTGGTGGAACGCAGCCGCACGGACGAAGCCACCTGTTTTGCCGTGGTGTTCCTGGATCTGGACCGCTTCAAGGTGGTCAACGACAGCCTGGGCCACCTGGCTGGCAACAGCCTGTTGCAAGAGGTAGCGACCCGCTTGCGCGGCTGCGTGCGGCCGGCCGACTTGGTGGCGCGGCTGGGCGGTGACGAATTTGCGCTGCTGCTGCCCGCGGTGGCCGACCACGACGATGGCCTGGCCGTGGCAAGCCGCGTGTTGGCCCAGCTGAGCCGGCCCATCAGCATCAACGGCACCGAGGTGGTGGCGGGCGCCAGCATCGGCATCACCTTCAGCGATCTGGGCTACCGCACGGGCGATGAAATCCTGCGCGATGCCGACTTGGCGATGTACGAAGCCAAAGCCGCCGGGCGTGGCCGTGTGGTGCAGTTTGACAGTTCGATGCACGAACGCATTGCCGACCGACTGGCGCTGGAGGCCGACCTGCGCCGTGCCATCGGCGAAGGCCAGTTGTCACTGGTCTACCAGCCGCTGTTTGCGTTGGACGGCGGCCAAGTGGTCGGCTTTGAGGTGCTGGCGCGTTGGCTGCACCCGGAGCGGGGGCCGGTCAGCCCGGTGGTGTTCATCACCTTGGCCGAAGAGGCCGGACACATCGAGGCGCTGACACGCTGGGTCATCGACCAGGCAGTGGCGCAACTGGCCTGCTGGCGTGCGCTGTATCCAGCGGCTCAAGCGCTGGACATGCATGTCAACGTGTCGGGGCGGGACCTGGCGCACCCCTGGATCGTGCAGCACGTCAAAGACGTGTTGCAGCAGCACGATTTGCCAGCGGACCGGCTGTGCCTGGAGATCACAGAAACCACACTGATGAGCAACCTGAACGTGGCGCTGAAGGCGCTGCAAGCCATGCGCGAGCTGGGTGTGCACTTCAGCATCGACGACTTTGGCACGGGCTACTCGTCGCTGTCTTACCTGGGCACCTTGCCCATCGACAGCCTGAAGATTGATCGATCATTTGTGATGGACATGGAACGCAGACCACAGAACGTGGAGATCGTGCGTGCCGTGCTCAACCTGGGCCAGACGCTGGGCAAAACGGTGATCGCCGAGGGCATCGAAACCGAAGCCCAGTTGGCCGAACTGCGCCGCCTGGGCGTGCCGGTGGGCCAGGGCTATTTGTTGTCACGCCCTTTGAAGGCAGAAGACGTGCCCGCGCTGCTGATGATCAAACACGCGCCAGCGCAGGCGTTGACGCAGGCGGTCAACGCTTGACGGGTTCGGCCGGAGCTGGCGGGCTGGCGGGCTGGCGAGCTGGTGCCGCTGGCGCCGCTGGAGCGGCTTCCGTGACAAAACCGATGCGCGTCAACCCGGCCTCTTGCATCAACGCAATGAGTTGTGCCACACGGCCATAGGGCACGTTCTCGTCGGCGCGCAGCTGCACTTCTGTTTCTGGATTGCGCGCGGCAGCGGCTTTGGCGCGTGCCGCGATCACGTCTGGGCCAGCAGGCTCGTTGCCCAGGAAGGTCTGGCCCTGGGCGTCGATGGCCAGCTCCAGCACCGCGCTGGCGGCCGGCGCCGTGCCACCGTCCACTTTGGGCAGCGCCAGTGGCAGGCGGCTGCTCATCAGCGGCGCGGTGATGATGAAGATCACCAGCAGCACCAGCATCACGTCGATCAAAGGCGTCATGTTGATGTCGCTCATCGGCTTGGCGCGGGTGTCGCGCTGCAGGCGGCCGAAGGGCATTTCAGGTCCGGGCTGCCGCCGCATCCACCGCATCGCGGCGGCTGGAGCGGGCGGCGGAGGGTCGGCCGGTGGCGTCCAGCACCAGCTCGCGCAGATCGTGCGCAAAACCTTCCAGTTCGGCTTCACAACTGTTCACGCGCTGTCCAAACACATTGAAGGCCAGCACTGCGGGCACGGCCACGGCGATGCCGGCGGCGGTCATGATCAAGGCTTCGCCGATCGGGCCCGACACCTTGTCGATGCTGATGCTGCCCGCCGCGCCAATGCCGGCCAGCGCGTGGTAAATGCCCCAGACCGTGCCAAACAAGCCCACAAACGGCGCCGTGCTGCCCACCGACGCCAACAGCACCTGGCCCAATTGCAGGTGCGCCAGACCCCGATGCAAGGCGTCGCGCAGGCGGCGCGTAAGCTGGGAATCGGCCTGGCCGGCGCCCTCCAAAGTGCCAGCGCCGGGCTGCGCCTGCGCCGCGTCCAACAGCGGCAGCAGCAATTGTTCGCGGTCCAGCGCAACCAGCCGTGCACGGCCCTCGGCCAAGGTCGGCGCGGCCCAAAAGCTGGGCACGGCGCGCTGGATGTCCGCCGCAGCGCGATTGAGCAACCAGCCCTTCCAGACGATCAACACCCACGCCGTGACCGACATCAACAGCAGCAGCAGCGCCACGCTGCGCGCCACCGCGTCGCTGCTGCTCCAAAAGTGCGCCAGGCCCTGCATCGCGTCAACCCTTGCATTAACTTTCATGATGCGGGGCAGCGCCCCGGTTCATAAAAGACTGTCACGTTAACTTTCATGACGCGGTGCAGCGCCCCGGTTCACGAAAGACTTTCAAGTCAACCCAGTTGCAGCACGTCTGGCATGCCGTACAGGCCCGGCGCGCGGCCGGCCAAGAAGCGCGCGGCGCGCAAGCTGCCGTCGGCGTAGTTGGCGCGGCTGCTGCTTTTGTGGGTGATCTCCAGGCGCTCGCCAGTGCCGGCAAACAACACGGTATGTTCGCCCACGATGTCGCCGCCCCGAATGGTCGCAAAACCGATGCTGCCGGCCCGCCGCTCGCCGGTGTGGCCATGGCGCGTGAAGACACCTTGCTCGCCCAAGTCCACGCCTCGCGCTTGGGCCAGCACCTGGCCCATGGCCAGCGCGGTGCCACTGGGGGCATCGACCTTGTGTTTGTGGTGCGACTCAATGACCTCGATGTCGTAGCCCTCGCCCAAAGTGCGCGCCGCCTGTTCCAGCAGGCGCAACATTACGTTGACACCCACGCTCATGTTGGCCGCCACCACGGTGGCAATTTGCTGCGCATGGCGGGCCAGCTCGGCCTGCTGCGCAGCGTCAAAACCTGTGGTGCCCACGACCGCACGCACACCCAGCGCCCGGCATACGGCCAGGTGGGCCAGCGTGCCTTCGGGGCGGGTGAAGTCGATCAAGATATCGGCGCCACTCATGCCGGCCTGCAAATCGGCGGTGATGTTCACTCCTGTGGTGTGACCCAGCCCAGCCCCAGCGTCACGGCCCAAAGCAGCGCTGCCGGGCAGGTCCAGCGCGCCCACCAAGCGCAGATCACAGGCCTCAAGCACCGCCTGCACCAACATCTGCCCCATGCGCCCGCTGGCGCCGGCGACGCAAATTTTCAACTGCGGTGCAGGCGACAAATCCTCAGCTCTTTTCAAGCGGCGGATACTCGCGCACCGGGCCGATGGGCTCGGGGGCGGGGATCTCACGGCGCACTGGCGTTGGCAAGGCCTTGCGCTCTTCTTCGCTGAGGTCCAACTTGGGCGCGCGGGGGTCTTTGGTGCGGCTGATGGAGGCGACAAACTCCCGTTCAGACGGCAGTCCAGGGGCGTCGACGGTCTTCACCACATCGCCTTCAAACGTCACCACCACGCTGCGCCGCTGCGCCTCGGCCCCGGGGCGGCGCAGCGTGAAGATGTAGTCCCAGCGCTGGGCATGGAAGGGGTCGCTGACCAGCGGTGTGCCCAGAATGTCGCGCACCTGCAAACGCGTCAGGCCTGGCTTGATCAGTTCAGCCTGCTCTTTGGTGACGGCATTGCCCTGCACGATGTCGATGCGGTACGGCGTGATGAAGCCCACCAGGCTGTCGGTGCGCTGCAGCGATTGGCAGCCCATCAGCAATGCCGCCGAGGCCCACACAAGGGACAAAGCGGCATGGCGACGCCAAGGGCGCGTGCGGCGCGTGCGGCACATTAGGCGCATGGGCAGGCTGGATATCATTGATCGATTCTATCCGGGCGTCCTGTCTGGCCCTGACGCGGGCCGGGCCAGGCCGGGCTGAACTGGGTGGATGGGGCAAGGGCGCCACAGCGCCGCGAAGGACGGTCTTTTGAAACACGCCGATGAACTCAAGAGCAGTGGCCTGAAGGCGACCTTGCCGCGCATCAAAATTCTGGAGGTGTTTCAAAGCACCCAGCGCCGCCACATGACGGCCGAGGATGTCTACAAAGCGCTGCTCGCCGAAGGCTCGGACGTGGGCCTGGCCACCGTATACCGCGTGCTGATGCAGTTTGAACAAGCGGGGCTGCTCACGCGCAGCAATTTTGAATCCGGCAAAGCAGTGTTTGAACTCAACGAAGGCCAGCACCACGACCACCTGGTGTGCTTGGACTGCGGCCGTGTGGAGGAGTTTTTTGACGCCGAAATCGAAGCTCGCCAACGTGCCGTGACCACCGCGCGCGGCTTTGAGCTGCAAGAACATTCTTTGGCGCTGTACGCGCGCTGCACCAAACCGTCCTGCGACCACCGGGGCAAGTAGCATTTTCCAGAGCGGCCGCCTTTAAACCTGCCGCCTCTATACCTACCGCTTCTAAAGAAGCGGCGCCAAATTCGCGACGCCTAACTGGTGTCGTCCTGCCCACGCTCCATCGCCTCTTGGTGGCGGCGCACAAATTCGCGGTAGGTGTCGATGCCCCGCAGTTGCAGCACGGTGTTGCGCACGGCAGCTTCC
>JANNWL010000041.1:0-2974 GCA_031414735.1 Burkholderiales bacterium
AGGCCCAGGTCCTGGGCCAGGTCGCTGCCGATCAGCACCTCGGTGCTGGTGATGTCTGCGCGGCCGGCGATGATCTTCTCGCTCAAGGCAATCAGCCGCAGATAGCTTTCGGGCTCGATGCCGCGCACGCCCACGCCGATGTTGGCGTCGCCGCGGACGATGAAGGCCGCGTCCTCGATCACCGGCGCCACCACCAACACGCCCGGCACGGCCAGCGTGGTGTCGCGCACCTTCTGCCATTGGTCCAAAGAACGCGGGCGCTGGGCGCGCGGCTGCACCTTGGTGGCGAATTCAACCCCCGGCTCCTGGCGCAAGCGGCGCGGCGCTTCGTCGGGCGACTTGATGACGATTTGCGCCTGAAAGTCCAACAGCGTCTTGAAGATGCTGCCCTGCAGGCCGGTCAGCAGCGCCGACATGAACACGATCACCGACACACCCAGCGCCACGCCGGCGATGATGAACAGGGTTTGCATCAGGCCCTCACGCAAGAACCGCGTGGCCACGACCCACTCGAAGGGCAACAGGGGATTCATGGCGTCATGGCTTCACGGCGTCAGCGCACGGGCATCCCGGTGGCTGCCTTGGCCTGCGCCTTTGGCGGCTCGGGTGTCACGCGGGGGCGCACGCGCTGGCCCGCTTTGACGCCCGTTTTGGACACCGGCACCACGCTTTCGCCGGCCGCAACGCCGCTGAGCACCTCCACCCGCGTGTCGCCGCGCAGGCCCAGGGTGACGAACTGCCTGACGGCGCGTTTGTCGCGCACCACCAGCACCCAGGGTTGGTCGCTGGCGGCGTCTTCCAGCGTGCTGGTGGGCAGCACCACGGCAGCCGTGCGCCGGGCGGTTTCGATGTCGATCGACACCGTCATGTCCTGGCGCAAGTACGCAGGCGGCTCGGCCACCGCCAGCTTGACGTCGACCGAGCCGCGTGCAGCGTCCACGCCGGGGTTGATGTAGGCCACCACCGCATTGAAGCGCTGGCTGGCAAAGGCGTCTGCCGAGCCCAGGGCGTTTTGGCCCAGCGCAATTTTCGACAGGTTCTTTTCGTCGATCTGCACCACCACCTGGGTCTGCCCGCTTGCGGCCAGCACCATCAGCGCTTTGCCGGGCTGCACGATGTCGCCCACCTCCACGTCGCGCGAGATCAGCACGCCGCCGCTGGGCGCCAGCACCTGCCCTTGCGCCAGCTTGACGCTGGCCAGCTGCTGCCCAGCCAGCGCCTGCGCCAGCGCGGCCTGCGCCAGCGCGGCATCGCTGCCGCTGGGTGCATTGGTTCGCGCTTGCGCCTGGGCGCTGCTGACTTGGCTTGTGGCCACATCGGCCGCGCGCTGCGCTTCGTCCAACGCGGCTTGACTGATGAAGCCTTGCGCCACCAGGTCGCGGTCACGCGCAAGCGCCCTGCGCGTTTGCAGCACCGTGGCCTGGGCCTGTGCCAGCGCCGCAGTCGCCAGCGGCTGGCCGAGTTCGCGCACCTGGCGTACGCGGGCCTGGGCTTGGGCGACGGCGGCAGTGGCCTGGGCCAGGCTGGCGCGGGCGTCGCCGTTGTCCAGCTCGATCAGCAGTTGCCCGCGCTCGACCGTCTGGCCTTCGACCACGGCCACGCGCAGCACCCGCCCCGAGCCTTGCAGCGCCACGCTGATCCGCTGCGGCGAAACCACCCGGCCGCTGGCCACCACGCTTTGCACCAGCTCGGCCCGTGTGGCGATGTAAACCGGCGTGGGCGTGCCCAGAATCAGATTGCGCAGCAGGTACAGCGCTGCCGCCAACACCAGCGCCACGGCCGAGCCGATCAACAGCCAGCTGCGCAGGCTGCGCGGGACAGTCTTTTTCTCATCCGGCGGCGGCGTTGCGGGCGCAGTCGTTGGGTTTTTCGCCGTTGGCGAATTCACGGCTGGCGCTGCGGCTGCGCCTGCGCCTGCGGCTTCCGAAACAGGCGGAGCGGCCAGAGCGTCGGTCAACTCACTCTCACGGCGCATTGCGGGCAGATCGGCAGGGGGGTGCGCATGGTGCTTGCCAGGTTGGCTGGGAGGAGCTGGGCCTTTGTAACCACGCCCGTGCGGTGGGTCTGTGCGCTCGCCCACACGCAGCCCACGAGAGCGGGACGAGAGCGGGACGAGAGCGGGCCAAGCGTGGTGCTGAATGAAGAGCAGACGTCTCGGTGTGGCGGCACCCCACAAATGTGCGCCAACGTACAGATTGTTCGCGGCGCGGCGACTACCTTTGGCATTCGCCTGCCTGTGTTCAAGGCTCAGGCGGCAAGTGGTGGCGCCGAAGCAAAGGTGCCATGTCTCTATCAAGCAACCAAGGACTCAGTATGAGCACCAACTACGTTACCCGCGACAACTTTGGCATGTATGCCAACCAAAACGACGGCCCGGGCCCGGCATTGATGGGCGCCGACACCCTGCTGGGCAACGACGTTTACAACAAGGACGGTGAGGACCTGGGCGATATCAAGGAATTCATGATCGACATGGCCTCCGGCAAGATCGCTTATGCGGTTCTCTCCTTCGGCGGCTTGCTCGGCATGGGCGACAAGCTCTTCGCGGTGCCTTGGGCGGCACTGGCATTGGACACGACGAACAAGCGCTTCACGCTCAACGTGCTGAAGGACGCATTGAAGGACGCGCCCGGCTTCGACAAGGACCGTTGGCCCTCGATGTCAGACCGGACATGGGCCAGCGGCGTGCACAAGTTCTACGGCACGTCTTACTCGGCGGAGTGAGCCGTTGCGGCACCCGTCGCTCACGTTTCGCTCACGTTTCGGTCACGCTGATTTCTCAACTTCAACTCAAGATGAAACCATGAACAAGAATCAAGTCAAGGGCACGCTCAAGGACGCCGCCGGCAAGGTGCAGGAAGCCACCGGCAAGGCGATCGGCAGCCATGAGCAGCAGCTCAAGGGCATCAAGAAACAAGTCGATGGCCAGGTGCAGAAGGCTGTCGGCGACATCAAGGAAGTCGCCAAGGACGCA
>JANNWL010000042.1:0-28449 GCA_031414735.1 Burkholderiales bacterium
GCCATCGCCCCGCTGCTGTGGCGCCTGGACTACTACGGCATCGACTTGTCGAAGAACGCTGTGCCCTTGTTGAAGTACGCCGAGCGCATTTTCTCGCGTCCCGCCTACATTGAAGCACTGACCCCTTCTGAAAAGGTCATGCGCAAGTGAGAACCGGCGTCGCGCCATGACGGTGCCTTCCATCGGCGACAACCAGGGCGCATCGACGCGTCCGTACTTGATCCGTGCGCTGCACGAATGGTGCTCCGACAACGGCTTCACGCCCTACTTGGCGGTCTTCGTGGACGAGACCGTGCGCGTGCCGATGGAGTACGTGAAGAACAACGAGATCGTGCTCAACGTCGGCTTTGAAGCCACGTCGGGCCTGAAGCTGGGCAATGAGTTTGTTGAATTCAAGGCGCGTTTCGGCGGCTCGTCGCGCGAGGTGACCGTGCCCATTGACCATGTCGTGGCCATCTACGCCCGTGAGAACGGGCAGGGCATGGCCTTCCCGGTGCCTACCGCTGGCGCTGCCAGCAAGGCCGATGCACTTCAGCCCGCGCGAGCATCCGCGACCGCGCCGGCGACATTGCGAGGCTTGCGTCTGGCCAGCTCAGAGCCCGAAGCGCAGCCCGAGCCTTCTGTGCCTGGAGACGAACCACCCGAACCCACGCCGCCAACGAACCGGCCAGCGCTCACGCGCATCAAGTAGATCGTGTCACCGGAGCCGTGCTGGCGGCTCCTACAATGTGATTCATGGCCGGCTTAGCTCAGCTGGTAGAGCACCCGCCTTGTAAGCGGAAGGTCGTCCGTTCGATTCGGACAGCCGGCACCAGGCCCCCTTGACTGCACCGACAATTCGTCCGACACGGAAGACTCAGGCCCGCGGCTGGATCTTGATCTTGACGGCAGGCTGGGGCCAACCGCGGTCAGCCAGTGCGGACTGGAGGTCGGGAAGCATTTGCCGCAGCTTGGCGGCCGCGGCCGCGTGGTCCACCAGCACCGACCATGCCGACTCGTCCAGTGGACCCGGCCGCACGCTCGCCAGCAGCGCGGGCGGCAGCAGGCCGCGTATCGCGTCGAAGCGCTCGCGCGACTCGCGCACCCGCCGCAGGAGTCCCGCCAGCGGCTCACTGTGGTCCAGTGCGCGGGCCAGGGCCAGGTTGCGGGTGTCGGGCGAGGAAGCAGCCATGTTTGCAGTCTAACCAGACCCCAGTGCTAGCATCCAGGGCTTCGCGCGCCAGGCGCCCGCACAGCGGGTCTGGACCACGGCCGGGCGGCTTGCAAGACAGCAGCCTGCCCGCACATAGAAACCTCGCGCCGGTTTGTCCCGCAGCTGCAGACACCGGCAGCCCCCCACTCCAGCCCCGATGGCCGCATGTTCCCCAAGATCCTGACCCAGATTTTCGGTAGCCGAAACGACCGTCTGCTGAAAACCTACCGCCGCACGGTGGAGGTGATCAACGCGCTTGAATCCAAGTTCGAGCAGATCGACGACACTGCACTTCGCGGCAAGACCGACGAGTTTCGACAGCGCCTGGCCGCGGGCAGCACACTCGACGACTTGTTGCCCGAAGCCTTTGCCGTGGTTCGCGAAGCCGGCAAGCGCGTGCTGAAGATGCGCCATTTCGACGTGCAGCTCAAAGGTGGCATCGCGCTGCACCAGGGCAAGATTGCCGAGATGCGCACGGGCGAGGGCAAGACGCTTATGGCCACGCTGCCGGTGTATCTGAATGCGCTGGCCGGCAAGGGCGTGCACCTGGTTACCGTCAACGATTACCTGGTGCGGCGCGACGCCGAGTGGATGGGCCGCATCTACAACTTCCTGGGTCTGACGGTGGGTGTCAACGTCGCCGGCATGACCCGCGAAGAAAAGCAGGCCGCCTTTGCGGCCGACATCACCTACGGTACGAACAACGAGTTCGGCTTCGACTACCTGCGCGACAACATGGTGCAGGACACGCGCGACCGCGTTGCCCGCGGCCTGAACTTCGCCATCGTCGACGAGGTCGACTCGATCTTGATCGATGAGGCGCGCACGCCGCTGATCATCTCGGGCCAGGCCGAAGACCACACCGAGATGTATGTGCGCATCAATGCCGTCGTACCGCAGCTGAAGAAGCAGGTCGGCGAGGCCGACCCGCGCACCGGCGAGGGCGTCATCGAGGCCGGCGACTTCACGGTCGACGAGAAGACGCACCAGGTCTTCCTCACCGAAGCGGGCCACGAACGGGCCGAGGCCATACTCACCGAAGTCGGCCTGCTGCCGCCAGGCGCCAGCCTGTACGACCCGGCCAACATCGCGCTGATGCACCACGTGTACGCCGCGTTGCGTGCCCACCGCCTGTACAACCGCGACCAGCATTACGTGGTGCAGAACGGCGAAGTCGTCATCGTCGACGAGTTCACGGGCCGCCTCATGACGGGCCGGCGCTGGAGCGACGGCCTGCACCAGGCCGTGGAAGCCAAGGAGGGCGTGCAGATCCAGAGCGAGAACCAGACGCTGGCGTCGGTCACGTTCCAGAATTACTTCCGCATGTACGCCAAGCTGTCGGGCATGACGGGCACGGCCGATACCGAGGCCTACGAATTCCAGGAAATCTATGGCCTGGAAACGGTGGTCATCCCGCCGAACAAGCCGACCATCCGCAAGGACGAGCTCGACCTGATCTACAAGACCACCAAGGAGAAGTACGACGCGGTGGTCAAGGACATCCGTGACTGTCACGAACGCGGCCAGCCCGTGCTGGTGGGCACCACGTCGATCGAGAATTCCGAGTTGGTGTCCGAACTGCTGGTGAAGCAGGGTCTGCCGCACCAGGTGCTCAACGCCAAGCAGCACGCCAAGGAGGCCGAGATCGTGGCCCAGGCCGGCCGGCCAGGCGTGATCACCATCGCCACCAACATGGCCGGCCGTGGCACCGACATCGTGCTCGGCGGCAACGTCGAAAAGCAGACCCAGTTCCTGGAGGCCGACCCGGCCTTGTCGGACGACGATCGCAACGCGCGCGCCAAGCAGCTGACCGACGAATGGCAGAGCCTGCACGAGCAGGTCAAGGCCGCCGGCGGCTTGCGCATCGTTGCCACCGAGCGCCACGAGAGCCGGCGCATCGACAACCAGCTGCGCGGCCGATCGGGCCGTCAGGGCGACCCGGGCGCCAGCCGCTTCTACCTGTCGCTGGACGATTCGCTGATGCGCATCTTCGCCGGCGAGCGCGTGCGCTCCATCATGGACCGGCTGAAGATGCCCGAGGGCGAGGCCATCGAGGCCGGCATCGTCAACCGCAGCATCGAAGGCGCGCAGCGCAAGGTCGAGGCGCGCAACTTCGATGTGCGCAAGCAACTGCTGGAGTACGACGACGTCAGCAACGACCAGCGCAAGGTCATCTACCAGCAGCGCAACGAAATCCTCGAGGCGGTATCGCTGGACGAGCAGATCGCCAACCTGCGCAAGAGCGCCATGACCGACGTGGTGCGCACCCACGTGCCGGCCGAGTCCCTGGAAGAGCAGTGGGAGCTGGCCACGCTGGAACGCGTGCTCAGGGACGAATGGCAGCTCGATCTGGCGCTGGCCGCCCAGGTCGACAAGAGCGAATCCATCACCGACCAGGACATCCTGGACAAGGTCGTGGCCGCAGCGGCCGCGCAGTTCGACAGCAAGGTCGCGGCCGTGGGCGCAGAGCAGTTCACGCCATTCATGCGCATGGTGTTGCTGCAGTCCATTGACAGCCACTGGCGCGAACACCTCGCGGCGCTGGACTACCTGCGCCAGGGCATTCACCTGCGCGGCTACGCGCAGAAGAACCCCAAGCAGGAGTACAAGCGAGAGGCTTTCGAGCTGTTCTCGCAACTGCTGGATGTCGTCAAACTTGATGTGACCCGGGTGTTGATGACGGTGCGCATCCAAAGCCAGGAGCAGGCCGCCGAGGCCGCACTGGCCCTGGAACAGCAGGCCGGGCAGATGTCCAACGTGACTTACACGCATCCGCTCGAAGACGGCAGCGTGGCGCAGGAAACCGATCCGGCGACGGTGGCCGATGCGGTGCCCAAGGTGGGCCGCAACGACCCCTGCCCCTGCGGCAGCGGCAAGAAGTACAAGGCTTGCCACGGCAAGCTCGGCTGACCGGAGCGCAATGGCGCAGTTCCGCGTGGACAGCAACAGCCTGCTGCAGGCGCCACGCCAAATCCACAGCGCCCGGCTGGAGCTGCGCGCGCCGCAGCCCGATTGGGCGCCGGTATTCGTCGAGAGTCTGAACCTGTCCCTGCCCGGCCTGAGCTACATCAGTTGGGCCCAGACGAACCGTGCCGTGGATTGGGCTGAGAAATTCCTGCACCACGACATCGAGTGGGTCGCCCGCGGCGAAGGCTTGGTTTTCTACGCCTTCGAGCAGGCAGGCGGCGCCTATGTCGGACGCATCGATCTGCACAGCTGGGACTTCAACGCACCGCGCTGTGAGATCGGCTACGTGGGCGACGTGCGCACTGCAGGCCGCGGCCTGATGCGAGAAGCCGTGCTGGCCTGCGTCGATCTGGCCTTCAGCCTGGGTGCCGCGCGAGTGCAGGCGCTCAGCGAGGCCGGCAATGCCCGCGCGTTGCACTTTGCGGAGCACGCACTGGGCTTCGCACGCGAGGGCGTGCTGCACAACTACGAGCGCGACGCTCAGGGCAGGCTGGGCGACCAGGTGTTGTTTGCCGCCTACCGCCCGGTGCTTGATGACCCCCCGGCTTGAGGGGGTGGCTGTCAGGCGTGTGCTGCACGTCGGAGCCGCATCAACTATCGTCCGGCGGCGTCACAAGAGTTGGGTCATTTGTGACTGGTGGCTCACCTGCGCCGCAGGGGAGTGTGGAATCTGGCCTTGATCTGCGGAGAAGTCGATGCGTTTGTTTCCTCTGGCCTTGGGTGCACTCGTGGCAGGTGCCATGGGGCAGGCACATGCCGATGCGCCCGTTTACAGCGAAAGCTTCGACAGCCTGTCGGCCATGTCGTCTGCGGGTTGGGTGTTCAACAACCAGAGCACCACGCCCACCCAGCCCTGGTTCCAGGGCAATCCTGGTGTCTTCGCCGCTTTTGCTGGCGCGACCAACAGCTATGCGGCGGCCAGCTTCCTCAGCAGTGGTGCTGTCAACGGCGTGGTCTCGAACTGGATGATCACGCCCACCCTCGGTTTGTCGGGTGGTGAGACGCTGAGTTTCTATGCGCGCAGCCCGACGACCGAGTTCACCGACGGATTGCAGGTGCGCCTGAGCCCGACCGGCAGCAGCGCCGTGGGCGACTTCACGCTCAGCCTGCTGAGCATCGCCGCCGCACCAGCCAGCTGGACGCTGTACAGCGTGGTCATCCCCAGCCTGGGTGGCCCCGCCTCGGCGCGCATCGCCTTCCAGTACAGCGTGGCTGACGCTATCAATGCCGATTACATCGGCATTGATAGCCTGGCCATCGCACCCATCCCCGAGCCCGCCTCGATCGTCCTGTTTGGCCTGGGCCTGGCCGGTATCGCCATCCGCCGCCGTCTGGCGGCTTGAAAGGAGCCTGTCGTGAACCCTTCAAGTCAAAGAAGGTCAGCCCCGCTGATCCAGGCCGCTGTGGCCGCCACGCTTTTTCTGGGTGGAGTTTCGACCGCCAATGCGCAGCGTGTGTTTCGTGATGCCGTGACCGGCGAGTTCCGCGCGCCCACTGCGGCCGAAGTGCAGCAGCTCGAAGCGCTGAACAAGTCATTGAAGTCGCGAGTTCCGCGCGGCCTGTTGACAGGCACACCCAACCCGCAGCCCGTGCGCATGCCCGACGGGTCGGACTTTCTCGAGAACACCGACGCGGACCTGAACTATTCGGTCGTCATGCGCAACCGCGACGGACAACTGGTTCGCCACTGCGTGCCCAACGCCGAGATCGCCGAGCGCTTGGTGCGCGGCGAAGTCACTTCCTTCACCAAGCCCCTGCTGGAGCGTCTGAATGAGCGTTGATCGGATGTTTTTCGTCAAGCCCCTGGCGTTGAAGTCGGTCGCTGCTGCTGCCTTGCTCGGCGGCGCCCTGGTCGCCGGCCAGGCCTGGGCGCAGGCCACCATCGTCGTGAACTTCAGCAACACCGGGACGGTGGGTTACAACGACCCCACGCCCGTCCTGCCCGTGGGCGGCAACATCGGCACCACACTGGGGGACCAGCGCCGCATCGCGACGCAGCACGCTGCGAACCTGTGGGCCAGCACGCTCACCAGCAGCGCCACCATCCGCATCCAGGCCCAGTTCACGGCACAGGCCTGCACCGAGACCGGCGGCACCCTGGGCAGTGCCGGGCCCATCGGCAACTTCCGCAACTTTCCGGAAGCTACGTTTCAGAACACCTGGTATCCGTCGGCGCTGCGCAACAAGCTGGCTGGCAACGAGGCCACGGCCAACGCCAACCAGCTGTCGATCAACTTCAACGTCAACCTGGGCACGCCCGGTTGCCTGTCGGCCAACCCCTGGTACCTGGGCATCGACAACATCGTGCCGCCGGGCGCCATCAACCTGGTGGTCGTGCTGCTGCACGAGTTCGGTCATGGCCTGGGTTTCACGGTCGGCCCCACCAACGGGCAGACAGGTGCACGAAACTCGGGATCTCCGTCGATCTGGGAACGCTACATGGTCGACAACCAGACGGGCCTGACCTGGTTCGACATGACCACCAACGCCGAACGGGCGGCCTCTGCAATCGGCATCAACCGTCTGGTCTGGGCCGGTCCCAACGTGACGCGTGAAGTGCCCAACGTGCTGCGGCAAGGCATTGCAGTGGCCAATATCTCTGGTCCGTCGGTCAACACGCCGCGTGCGGTCGAACTGGGTGAGGGTTCTTTCGGGGCACCGTTGTCCGCAGCTGGGTTCAACGCCGAGGTGATGCAGTTTGTCGATCAGGCCGATGGCACGGCGCTGGCCTGCGCGCCTTTGTCGGCGGTGAATGCCCGCATGGTGCGCGGCAAGATCGCGCTCGTCGACCGCGGCACCTGCAGCACCATCTTCAAGGCGCAGAACGTGCAGAACGCGGGCGCGGTGGGGATGGTGCTCGTTGACAACGTGGCCGGAGCGCTCCCTCCCAACGTCAGCGGCTTCGACGGCGGCCTGACGCTGCGCGCCGTGAGCGTTCGGCAAGTGGACGGCGTCGCCTTGAAGGAAGACCTGAAGCGCCGCTCGCGCACATCGTCAGGCGTCTTCATGTCGCTGGGGTTGCAGGGCACGCAGTTCGCTGGAGCCGACACTTTGGGACGTATCAGGCTGTTCTCGCCCAACCCGTTCCAGGGCGGGTCTTCGGTGTCGCACTTCGACACCTCGGCCTTCCGGCATCAGTTGATGGAGCCAGCGATCAATGGCGGCCTGACGCAGTCGGTGCTGCCGCCAGAGGATTTGACCTTCATGCTGTTCAGGGACATCGGCTGGTAGCCGGCACGTGGCCTGCCTCGGCAGGTTTCGGCCACCAACCCCGCTGCGGCGGGGTTGGTGCTTTCTGGGCCGGCGGTTCCCTGTCGACTTGCCGTGGCTGCCGGCTCCTAGAATCAGCCTTCGCCTCGATTTCACGCCCACTGCGTCTGCACATGCCTGTCAACCTCCAAGCGCCGCTGCCCCAGTCCTTGCACTTCGTGCCCGGCGTGCGCATCGGTGTGGCAATGGCCGGCGTGCGCAAACCCAACCGGCGTGATCTGGTGGTGTTTGTCTTGGACGAAGGCGCCACGGTGGCCGGCGTGTTCACGCGCAACCGCTTCTGCGCTGCACCGGTGCAGGTCTGCCGCGAGCACCTGGCGCAAGGCAGCCCGCGGGCGATGCTGGTCAACACGGGCAACGCCAACGCCGGCACCGGGGCCGACGGGCTGGCACGGGCCCGCCGCAGCTGCAGTGCGCTGGCCGCATTGCTGGACATCGCACCCGCCCAGGTGCTGCCGTTTTCCACCGGCGTGATCATGGAAACCTTGCCTGTGGAGCGTATAGAGGCCGGTCTGCCCGCCGCACTGGCGTCGCTGCAACCGTCCAACTGGGCGGAGGCTGCGGCGGGCATCATGACCACCGACACACTCCCCAAAGCCGCTTCGCGCCAGGTGCAGATCGACGGCCACACCGTCACCGTTACCGGCATCGCCAAGGGCGCCGGAATGATCCGCCCCAACATGGCCACGATGCTGGGGTTCGTGGCCACCGATGCGGTGATAGCGCCCGCGCTGTTGCAGCCCTTGCTGACGGAGGCGGCCGACCTGAGCTTCAACCGCATCACCATCGACGGCGACACCTCGACCAACGATTCCTTCATGTTGATGGCCACGCACCAGGCCGGCCATGCCGCCATCGCGGACCTGGAATCGAATGCGGGACGCATTCTGCGCAGTGCCTTGCTGGAGGTGGCGCAAGAGCTGGCCCAGGCCATCGTGCGTGATGGCGAGGGCGCCACCAAGTTCATCACCGTGCAGGTGCAGGGGGGCCGCACCGAAGCCGAGTGCAAACTGGCCGCCTACGCCATTGCTCACTCACCCTTGGTGAAGACAGCCTTCTTCGCCAGCGACCCCAACCTGGGCCGGATCCTGGCCGCCGTGGGCTACGCCGGCATCGACGATCTCGACCAGAGCCTGATCGACCTGTTCCTGGACGACGTGCACGTGGTGCGCGAAGGCGGCCGCCACCCGGCCTACCGGGAAGAAGACGGCCAGCGGGTGATGAAGCAGAGCGAGATCACCGTGCGGGTGGACCTGCACCGCGGGGCCGCCGAGGCTTTGGTGTGGACCTGCGACTTGTCACTTGACTACGTGCGCATCAACGCCGACTACAGATCTTGAGCGCCGTTTGAGATTCCCCTCGTTGCCCCCCGGCGACCTGCTGCGCGACCCGCTGTACCTGCGCCTGTTCGGCTCCATCCTCACCAGTTCCTTCGGCAACCAGGTGATGATGCTGGCGCTGCCGCTGACCGCGGCCGTGCTGCTGCAGGCCACGCCCACGCAGATGGGCCTGCTCACGGCCATGGAACTGTTGCCCTTCATGCTGTTCTCGCTGCCCGGCGGCGTCTGGCTCGACCGCGTGCGCAAGCTGCCGGTGTACGTGGTGGGCGAGACGCTGGCCGCTCTGGCTGCCGCCAGCGTGCCCCTGGCCTGGTGGATGGGTTGGTTGTCCATGGGCTGGTTGTATGCCGTGGGCTTCGTGCTGGGCACCGTGCACACCCTGGCGGGCACCGCCGCGCAGATCGTGCTGACCCAGGTGGTGGGCCGCGAACGCCTGGTCGAAGCCCACGCCAAGAACGCCTTGGCCACCTCGGGCGCCGAAGTCGCCGGTCCGGGCCTGGCGGGCATGTTGATCAAGCTGATGGGCGCGCCCGTGGCCCTGCTGGTCAACGCCGCGTTGCTGCTGGGTTCAACGCTGATCCTGCGTGGCCTGCCCATCCACGAGCGGCGCGAATCGCGCAAGGGCCTGCACTTCTTCGACGGCTTCTGGCGCGACCTGGCCGCCGGCCTGCGCTTCGTGCGCGGCCAGCCGCTGCTGATGGCGCTTGCCCTGCTGATGGGGGTGTGGCAGATGGCGCACTACGCCGCCATGACGGTGCAGATCCTCTTCGCCACGCGCACGCTGGGCCTGTCCGAGCAGACCGTGGGCCTGTGCTACATGGGCATGGGCGTGGGCACCATCGTGGGCAGCGTGTACGGGCGCCGCCTGAGCCACCGCCTCGGGCCCGGGCCCTGCCTGATCGTCGGTTATGCCATCTGCGGCGCCGGCTGGCTGCTCCTGGCCGCTGCCCCCGTCAACGCCTGGGGCGTGGCGGCCTTCGCGCTGATGCTGATGACCTTCACCATGGGGGCGGTCTTCATCTTCATCAACTTCCTGGCCCTGCGCCAGGCCGTCACACCCGAACCCCTGCTGGGCCGCATGACCAGCACCATGCGCTGGCTCAGCCTGCTGGCCGCCGCACCCGGCGCGCTGCTTGGCGGCTGGCTGGGCGAGCACGTGGGCCTGCGTGCCGCCCTGCTGTTTGCCGGCGTGGTCTCGCTGGTGCTGGTGGCCGTGGCCTGGCGCATGCCGCTGATCCGCGAGCTGAAGCACTTGCCCGAGCCGGAACGTGAATCGGAATGGCTGGGGCTGGAGGCCGATGTGAGGCCGGCGGGTTAACTGGCGCAGTGGCCGGGCCAGTCAGGCGGGCGTCAAACGGACTCGCGCAACGACAAGCGACGTTCGATGCGTTCCACGCGGTCGCTCATGCCATCGAGCCTGACGTTCACGCCGGCCAGGTCTTCGTGGATGAAGGCCACGCTCTTGTGCATCTGCACCACCTGGTTTTCCAGCGACACGAGTCGGGTCTTGATGTCGCGCACATCCCGCCGCACGTCGGCCACATCGCCGCGGATGGCCTTGAGGTGCTCGAGCACGAGGTTTTGGACTTCGTCAGTCATCGTGCATACATCTTACCCAGATGCGGGCTTTCTGCGGGCTGAAATCGCTGTCAATCCTGAACGCAAACCAAGCCAGGCGAGAAGCGGTCCACCGCATCGCTGATCAAGCCGTCGATGCCCAGACCCAACAGGCGGCGGGCGTCGGCGGAGTCGTTGACGGTGTAGCACAGGGCGCGCAATCCAGCGCCGTGCAATTGCGCCACCAGCGCCGCGTCCATCAGCGGGTGGTGGGTGACGACGGCCACACAGCCCAGCTCTTGCGTCTGTTCCCACCAGCCCGGCCACATCTTGTCCAGCAGCAAGGCACGGGGGATGTCCGGGGCGCTGTCCTGCGCGCCCCGCAAGGCCTCGGGCTTGAACGAACTGAACAGTGGCGGCGGTGATGCCGTGTCGCGCCACAGATCCAGGCACGTCAGGCCGACCGTGTGGCCGGTGTGGTGCTCTCGCCCGGGTGAAGGCTTCAGCTCCAAGTTCAGCGCGTGGCCGTTGCGCTGCACGAAGCGCGCGATGGCGTCCAGGCTGGCCAGCGGCTCGCCCGCGAAAGCGCGGCTGTGCCAGCTGCCGGCGTCCAGGCGCGACAGCTCGGCCCAGTCGAAGTCAGCCGCCAGGCCGCTGCGATTCGTGGTGCGGTCCAGGCCGTCGTCGTGGAGCAGGAAGGGCAGCCCGTCGCGACTGAGCTTCACGTCGCACTCGAAGGCGCGCCAGCCGTGGGCCGCACCGACGCGGAAGGCGGCCAACGTGTTCTCTGGCGCCAGCTTGCCGGCGCCCCGGTGGGCGATCCAGAACGGGTAGGGCCACGGGGACATCGCCACTCGCCTTGCCTCAGCCCACGCGCTGGCCGGTGGCGCTGTCGAACCAATGCAGGTGCTCGGGCCGCACATGCAGACCCACGCTGCTGCCGGCTTTGGGCGGGACGCGGGTGCTGTCAATGCGCAGCGTGAACCCGGCGCCGCCCAGCCGGCCGTAGACCAGCCGTTCGGCACCCAGCATCTCCAGCAATTCGACCTGCAGCGGCCAGACGCCGGCGGGCTCACCGCCCTCGTTCAACTCGGCGTGCTCGGGGCGCACGCCCAGCGTCAACGGCCCGCTGCGCGGCCCGGCGGCAGGCAACGCCAAGCTCAAGCCAGTTTGACCGTCTGCACCACCGGCCACGGTGAAACGCGAACCGTCGGCCTGCCCGGGCACCAGGTTCATCGGCGGGCTGCCGATGAAGCCGGCCACGAAGGTGCTGGCCGGCGTGCCGTACACCTGTTCGGGCGTGCCGATCTGCTCGATGCGCCCAGCGTTCATCACCAGCAAGCGCTGGCCCAGCGTCATGGCCTCGACCTGGTCGTGGGTCACGAACAGTGAGGTGACGCCGAGCTCGGCGTGCAGCTTCTGGATCTCCAACCGGGTCGCCGCACGCAACTTGGCGTCCAGGTTGGACAGCGGCTCGTCGAAGAGAAACACCTGCGGCTGGCGCACGATGGCGCGGCCCATGGCCACGCGCTGCCGCTGCCCGCCCGACAGTTCGCGCGGCTTGCGTTGCAGCAGGCCACCGAGTTCGAGGATCTTGGCCGCCTTCTGCACACGGACCTCGATCTCGGCCTTGGGCACCTTGGCGATCTTCAGCCCGTAGGCCATGTTGTCGAACACGCTCATGTGCGGGTAGAGGGCGTAGTTCTGGAACACCATGGCGATGTCGCGCTCGGCCGGTTCCAGCGTGTTCACCACGCGGCCGCCGATGTCGATCTCGCCGCCGGTGATTTCCTCCAGCCCCGCCACCATGCGCAGCAGCGTGCTCTTGCCGCAGCCGCTGGGGCCGACGATGGCGACGAACTCGCCATCCGGAATGTCGACATTGACACCGTGGATGACCTTGTTGGCCTTGGCTCCTGTGCCGTATGCCTTCTCGACGTTTCGAAGCGCAATCGCACCCATGTTCTTATTTTTCCGTGTCCACGAGGCCCTTGACGAACCACTTCTGCATCAGGATGACAACCAGCGCCGGCGGGATCATGGCCAGTATCGCGGTGGCCATCACGGCGTTCCATTCGGTGGCCGCGTCGCCGCCGGTGATCATGCGTTTTATGCCCATCACCACGGGGTACATGTCTTCGCTGGTGGTCATCAGCAGCGGCCACAGGTACTGGTTCCAGCCGTAAATGAACTGGATGACGAACAGCGCGGCGATCGACGTACGGCTCAGCGGCAGCAGCACGTCCTTGAAGAAGCGCATCGGCCCGGCGCCGTCGATGCGCGCGGCTTCGACGAGTTCATCCGGCACCGTCAGGAAGAACTGGCGGAACAGAAACGTGGCCGTGGCGCTGGCGATCAGCGGCACCGTCAACCCCGCATAAGTATTGAGCATGCCCAGGTCCGATACCACCTGGTAGGTCGGCAGGATGCGCACCTCCACGGGCAGCATCAGGGTCACGAAGATCATCCAGAACACCAGGTTCCGGAAAGGGAAGCGGAAGTACACGACCGCAAAGGCGCTGAGCAGCGAAATTGCTATCTTGCCCACGGCAATTACCAGCGCGCTGATCAGGCTGACCATCAACATCGGCGCCACCGGGCTGACCCGGCCGCCGTACTCGGTGGTGCCGCCGAACAGGGCCAACCGGTAGCTTTCGACCATGTTGCTGCCGGGCAGCAGCGACATCGGCACGTTCTGCACGATCTGCTCGGCCGTCTGCGTGCTGGCGATGAAGGTGATGTAGACGGGGAAGGCCACGGTCAGCACCCCCAGCACCAGCACCAGGTGCGCCAGGACGGTGGCGGCGCGTCGGTTCTCAACCATGGGACAGCTCGTGCATCAGTAGTTCACCCGCTTTTCGACATACCTGAACTGCACCACCGTCAGCGCGACGACGATCACCATCAGCACCACGCTCTGCGCGGCTGAGCCGCCCAGGTCCAGCGCCTTGAAGCCGTCGTAGTAAACCTTGTAGACGAGGATCGCCGTGTCCTTGCCCGGCCCGCCCGAGGTGGCCGCGTCGACGATGGCAAAGGTGTCGAAGAAGGCATAGACGATGTTGATGACGAGCAGGAAGAACGCCGTGGGCGTGAGCAGCGGGAACTGCACCGTCCAGAAACGCCGCCACGGGCCGGCACCGTCGATGGCGGCGGCTTCGATCAGGCTCTTGGGAATGCTCTGCAAGCCGGCCAGGAAGAACAGGAAGTTGTAGGAAATCTGCTTCCACACGGCGGCCATCACGATCAGCGTCATGGCATGCGTGCCATTCAGCAGGTGGTTCCAGTCGATGCCCAGGGCGCGCAGCCAGAAGCTCACGATGCCGATGCTGGGCGCGAACATGAACAGCCACAGCACCCCGGCCACGGCGGGCGCCACGGCGTAGGGCCAGATCAGCAGCGTGCGGTACAGGCCCGAACCCTTGACGACGCGGTCAGCCATCACCGCCAGGGCCAGCGAGATGGCCAGGCCCAGCCCGGCCACCAGCACCGAGAACACGGCCGTGGTCTTGAACGACGCCAGGTAGGTGTCGTCGTCCCACAGCCGCTGGAAGTTCTCGGCGCCGACGTACTGCGTGCTGGTACCGAAGGCGTCGGACTGCAGCACGCTCTGGTACAGCGCCTGCCCGGCGGGCCAGAAGAAGAAGACGAGGACGATCACCAACTGCGGTGCCACCAGTGCCCAGGGCAACCACCAGCTCTTGAAGCGGACCCGCTTTTCGGTGGTCATCAGTCAGTCGTCATCGCTGGGTTGGCAAATGAGCCAGCAATTTACTTGTTGGCCTTCTGGAAGCGTTCCAGCAATTCGTCGCCGCGCTTCTTGGCCGATCCCAGGCCCTCGGCGGCGGTCTTCTTGCCTGACCAGACTTGTTCCATCTCTTCATCGATGACGGTGCGGATCTGCACGAAGTTGCCCAGGCGGATGCCGCGCGACTTGTCGGTGACCTTGCGGATCATCTGCGTCACGCTCACGTCGGTGCCCGGGTTCTGCTTGTAGAAACCGCTCTTCTCGGTGATGCCGTAGGCCTCGGTGGTGATGGGCAGGTAGCCCGTGCGCTGGTGGTTCACGGCCTGCACGTTGGGGTCGGACAGGTAGGTGAAGAACTTGGCCACGCCCTTGTACTCCTCGGCCTTCTTGCCGCTCATCACCCACAGGCTGGCGCCACCGATGACGGTGTTCTGCGGCGCGCCATTCACGTCGGGGTAGTAGGGCAGGGCGCCGATGCCGCCCGCGAACTTGGCGTTGCGCTTGACGCTGCCGTAGAGCGCCGAAGAGCCGGTGGTCATGGCGCACTCGCCGCTGACGAAGGTGGCGTCGGCCGCGTTGCCTCGGCCCTTGTAGACGAACAGGCCCTGCTTGGCCATGTTGGCGAGGTTTTCGATGTGGCGCACGTGCAGCGGCGTGGTGATGTTCAAGCGCGTGTCCAGGCCCTGGAAGCCGTTGCGCTTGGTGGCAAATTCAACGTTGTGCCAGGCACTGAAGCTTTCCAGCTGCGTCCAGCTCTGCCAGCTGGTGGTGAAGGGGCACTTGCTGCCGTTGGCCTTCAGCCGGGCGGCCGCCAGCGCCACTTCGGACCAGGTGGTGGGCGGCTTTTCCGGGTCCATGCCCGCGGCCTTGAAGGCGTCCTTGTTGTAGTGCAGCACCGTCGTGCTGCTGTTGAAGGGCAGGCTCATCATCTGGCCGTTGGGTGCCGTGTAGTAGCCCGACACGGCCTGCACGTAGACGGACGGGTCGAACTTCTCGCCGGCTTCCTTCATGAGTACGGCGACGGGCTTGATGGCCGCCTTGCTGGCCATCATGGTCGCCGTGCCGACTTCGAATACCTGCAGCACGTGCGGCGCGTTGCCGGCGCGGAAGGCGGCAATGGCCGCCGTCATGCTCTCGTCGTAGGTGCCCTTGAACACGGCGGTGACCTTGTAGTCCTTCTGCCGGGTGTTGAATTCCTTGGCCACGTCGTTGACCCACTCCCCCAGGGCGCCGCCCATGGAATGCCACCAGACGATCTCGGTCTGGGCCTGGGCCGGCACGCACGCAAAGACAGCGGCGGCCACGGCCGCGGGCAGGGTGAATCGGGTGGTGAATGACTTCATGCGATCTCCATCGGTGTTTTGAGTCCAGCCTTCGAGTTTGGCCGGTGTTCATGACAACCCCGTTTCTGTCACGGATGCGGGGCCCCGGACCACCGGGATTACCCCCTTGAGGCCCCGTTCTCGCGCAGACCCCACACCCCCGTCGCCCATAGGCCCTGCGGTAGCATCCAAAGTAACCCTATGAATGCACCGTTTCCACTCGCCCAGGCCCTGCTCGTTGACGCCGCCGAACCCAGCGCCGTCCGCCTGCGGGAGATCCCCTACAACTACACCTCGTTCTCCGATCGCGAGATCGTCATCCGCCTGCTCGGCCCCCGCGCCTGGGAACTGCTGAACCTGCTGCGGCAGGAACGCCGCACTGGCCGCTCGGCGCGCATGTTGTACGAGGTGCTGGGCGACATCTGGGTGGTGCAGCGCAACCCTTATCTCGAAGACGACCTGCTCGACAACCCCAAGCGCCGGGCGCTGTTGATCGACGCCCTGCACCACCGCCTGGCCGAAGTCGGCAAACGCCGCACCGCCGACCAGGACGCGCAGCGCGACGTTCTCGTGGGCGAACTGCTGGAAGCCGCCCGTGGCGCAGTCGACCGCTTCGCCGCACATTTCCGCCAGGTCTGGGATCTGCGCAAGGCATCGCGCCGCGTGCTGGGCCGCTGCACGGCGCGCGACAACCTCAAGTTCGACGGCCTGTCGCGTGTCTCGCATGTCACCGACGCGACCGACTGGCGTGTCGAGTACCCGTTCGTCGTGCTCACGCCCGACACCGAAGCCGAGATGGCTTCTCTGGTCGCCGGCTGTGTCGAACTGGGCCTGACCATCATCCCGCGCGGCGGCGGCACCGGCTACACCGGCGGCGCCGTGCCGCTGACCTGGAAGAGCGCGGTCATCAACACCGAAAAGCTCGAAGCCCTGGGCGCGGTGGAGATGCTCACGCTGCCCGGCCTGTCCGAGCCCGTGGCCACCATCTTCAGCGAAGCCGGCGTTGTCACCCAGCGGGTCACCGACGCCGCCGAACACGCCGGCCAGGTCTTTGCGGTCGACCCCACGTCGGCCGAAGCCTCGTGCATCGGCGGCAACATCGCCATGAACGCCGGCGGCAAGAAGGCCGTGCTGTGGGGCACGGCGCTGGACAACCTGGCGAGCTGGAAGATGGTCACCCCCGACGCCAAGTGGCTGGAGGTGGTGCGCCTGAACCACAACCTGGGCAAGATCCACGACGCGCCTGTGGCCAGCTTCGAGCTGCGCTACTTCGACGCCAGCGGCAAGAAGCTCGAACGCACAGAACGGCTGGACATCCCCGGCAGCACGTTCCGCAAGGCCGGCCTGGGCAAGGACGTCACCGACAAGTTCCTGGCCGGCCTGCCCGGCATCCAGAAGGAAGGCTGCGACGGCCTCATCACCAGCGCGCGCTGGATCCTGCACCGCATGCCGGCCCATGCGCGCACGGTGTGCCTGGAATTCTTCGGCAGCCCCAAGGACGCCGTGCCGAGCATCGTCGAGATCAAGGACTACCTGTTCAGCCTGGCCGATGTGAAGCTGGCCGGCCTGGAGCACCTGGACGACCGCTACCTCAAGGCAGTGGGTTACGCCACCAAGAGCAAGCGCCCCCTGGCCGAGGTCGGGAGATCGGGCCTGCCCAAGATGGTGCTGCTGGGCGACATCGTCGGCGACGACGCCGACGCCGTGGCCCGCGCCACCAGCGAGGTCGTGCGCATCGCCAATTCACGCGGCGGCGAAGGTTTCGTGGCGGTGAGTGCCGACGCGCGCAAGAAGTTCTGGCTCGACCGCAAGCGCACGGCGGCCATTGCCAAGCACACCAACGCCTTCAAGATCAACGAAGACGTGGTCATCCCGCTGCCGCGCATGGGCGAGTACACCGAAGGCATCGAGCGCATCAACATCGAGCTGAGCCTGCGCAACAAGCTTGAGCTGGTTGTCGCGCTGCAGGCCTTTTTCGCGCGCGGCAAGCTGCCCCTGGGCAAGAGCGACGACGCCGGCGACATCCCCAGCGCCGAAATCCTGGAAGACCGCGTCCAGCAGGCCCTGGCGCTGCTGACCGAGGTGCGCACGCAGTGGCAGTTCTGGCTCGACAACCTCGATGTGCTGCAGGCCGACACCGGAGAGACCGCCTTCGCGCCGCTGCAGGACTGGCGCCTGCGCGCGAGCTGGAAGACGCAGATCCTCAAGCCGCTGCAGACGCTGTTTGCCGGCAGCGCCTTCGTGCCGCTGCTGGACGAGTGCCGCCGCATCCATCAGGAAGTGCTGCGCGGCCGCGTCTGGGCGGCCCTGCACATGCACGCGGGCGACGGCAACGTCCACACCAACCTCCCCGTCAACAGCGACAACTACGCCATGCTGCAGACGGCCCACGAAGCCGTCGCCCGCATCATGGCGCTGGCGCGCAGCCTGGGCGGTGTCATCAGCGGCGAGCACGGCATCGGCATCACCAAGCTGGAGTTTGTGACCGACGACGAGCTGGCACCATTTGCCAGCTACAAGCAGCGGGTGGACCCTGAAGGACGCTTCAACAAGGGGAAGCTCCTGCGCGGCGCGGCCAGCGACTCGCGGCCCGCCGACCTCAGCGCCGCCTACACGCCCAGCTTCGGCCTGATGGGGCATGAATCGCTGATCATGCAGCAGAGCGACATCGGCGCCATCAGCGACAGCATCAAGGACTGCCTGCGCTGCGGCAAGTGCAAGCCCGTCTGCGCCACCCACGTGCCGCGCGCCAATCTGCTGTACAGCCCGCGCAACAAGATCCTGGCCACCAGCCTGCTGATCGAGGCCTTCCTCTACGAAGAGCAGACGCGCCGCGGCATCAGCGTCAAGCACTGGGAAGACTTCGAAGACGTGGCCGACCACTGCACCGTCTGCCACAAGTGCCTCAGCCCCTGCCCGGTGAAGATCGACTTCGGCGACGTCACCATGAACATGCGCAACCTGTTGCGCAAGATGGGCAAGAAGAGCTTCCGCCCCGGCAATGCCGTGGCCATGACCTTCCTCAACGCCACCAACCCGCAGACCATCAAGCTGATGCGCAGCGCCATGGTGGACGTCGGCTTCAAGGCCCAGCGTTTCATGGCCGACCTGCTCAAGCCGTTGGCCAAGCGGCAAACGGCCGCCCCGCCCGCCACGCTGGGCGCCGCGCCGCTGAAAGAGCAGGTCATCCACTTCATCAACAAGAAGCTGCCCGGCGGCCTGCCCAAGAAGACAGCGCGCGCGCTGCTGGACATCGAGGACAAGGACTACGTCCCCATCATCCGCAACCCCGCTGCCACCACGGCCGACACCGAGGCCGTCTTCTACTTCCCCGGCTGCGGCAGCGAACGCCTGTTCAGCCAGGTCGGCCTGGCCACCCAGGCCATGCTGTGGCATGCCGGCGTGCAGACCGTGCTGCCGCCCGGCTACCTGTGCTGCGGCTACCCGCAGCGCGGCAGCGGGCAGTTCGACAAGGCCGACAAGATCATCACCGACAACCGCGTGCTGTTCCACCGCGTCGCCAACACGCTGAATTACCTGGACATCAAGACCGTGGTGGTGAGCTGCGGCACCTGCTACGACCAGCTCCAGGGCTACCAGTTCGAGGACATTTTCCCCGGTTGCCGCATCGTCGACATCCACGAATACCTGCTCGAGAAGGGCATCACGCTGAATGCCACCCAGGCCGGCGCCTACCTGTATCACGACCCCTGCCACAGCCCCATGAAGCTGCAGGACCCGATGAAGACCGTCAAGGCACTCGTTGGCGACGCGGTGCTGAAGAACGAGCGCTGCTGCGGCGAAAGCGGCACCCTGGGCGTGACCCGGCCCGACGTGAGCACGCAGGTCCGCTTCCGCAAGGAAGAAGAGCTGCGCCAGGGCGAGCAGGCGCTGCGCAGCCTGGTGGCCAGCACCCCGGGGCTCAGCGCCGCGGCGCAATCCAACGTCAAGATCCTCACCAGCTGCCCCAGCTGCCTGCAGGGCCTGAAGCGCTTCGAGGGCGACCTGCAGAACGGCCTGCTCGAAGCCGACTACATCGTGGTCGAGATGGCGCGGCTGATCCTCGGGCCCACCTGGATGGAAGACTACGTGGGCCGAGCCAACGCCGGCGGCATCGAGCGGGTGCTGGTGTGACGCTGCGGACCAGGGATTTCCCGCAGATCCGGGCGCTGCTGTCTCGATGGTTTCGAAGACTTACGCGCCAACCCCGCAGTCGAGGGGTGGGCACACGGGTCGCCTCGGCCATAATTGCCACAAGCCGGCTGAAACCAGTCGTATAACGCGTCACCGAGGCACCTCACATGAAGAAGCTCACGATCCTTGCAGCCCTGGCAGCTGCCAGCGTCTCTAATGCCTGGGCACTCGGCGGGCCCCTGACGTTTGTCGGCAACACGGCTTCGTTCAGCACCAGCGTCAACGGTGCGTTCAGCGATGTCTGGACATTCAATGTCGCGTCCCCAGGCGCCAGCGCTGCGGCCTCAGCGACCAACATCTCTTTCAACGGAGCTGGGGGAATCGCTGGTTTCTCAGGAACGCTCGCCTCGATCGCGCTGTCTGGCAGCGCGGTCCCGAGCCCGCCTGTGGTGGTCAATGTGTTGGCGGGCTTCACCGGCGTGCTGTCGGCCGGTGCTTACACGCTGACGATCGGCGGTAACGCCGGGTCGGGCGCCTCCTACGGCGGCAATGTGGTGTTGACCCCCGTCCCGGAACCCGAAACCTACGCGTTGATGCTCGCCGGATTGGGTGTGGTCGGCTTCGTGGCAGCACGCCGCCGCAACCGCGTTTGAGGTAAGCTGCCGGGGCCTTTGGCCCCAGCCAGAACAAGGGCGGTGCGGTTGCACCGCCTTTTTTTCGTCGGTCGACAGCTACACTGGTTCGCCCAGTTCAGTTTGATAGCGATCATCCATGGCAGGCCTGACCAACGACACCCCGACCCCCACGGCACTGACCGTGCACCAGCAATCGCGTGTGCTCGAGGTGGCTTTCGATGACGGCGCCCACTTCCGCATTCCGTTCGAACTGATGCGCATCTATTCGCCATCCGCCGAGGTTCAGGGCCACGGCCCGGGCCAGGAAGTGCTGCAGACGGGCAAGCGCGATGTGCTCGTCACCGACATTTCGGCCGTGGGTCACTATGCCGTCCAGCCGCGGTTTTCTGACGGGCACGACACCGGCATCTTCTCCTGGGATTTGCTCTACAAGATGGGCTCGCAACAGGTGCAGATGTGGCAGCAGTACGAGGCGCGCCTGCAAGCGGCTGGCGTCGACCGCGACGCCCCCATGCTGAAGGCTGCTGCCGCGGCCGGCGCCTGCGCTTCGCACTGACCTCTCCGAGCACCCCGCCATGGCCCAGACCCACTTCGGCTACCAAACGGTGGAAGACGCTGAGAAAGCACAGCGCGTGCGAGGCGTCTTCGATTCGGTCGCCCCGAAGTACGACCTGATGAACGACGTGCTGTCCTTCGGCCTGCACCGCGCCTGGAAGTCCTATGCCGTGGCCCTGGCCGATGTGCAGCCCGGGGACCGCGTTCTCGACGTCGCCGGCGGCACGGGTGATCTGGCCATGGCCTTCGCTGCCCGGGTGGGTGACAGCGGCCGGGTGGTGCTGACCGACATCAACGAAGCCATGCTGCGTGCAGGACGCGACCGTCTTCTCGACAGTGGCCTTGCGATGTCGACCGCTGCCTGTGACGCAGAACACCTGCCCTTTGCCACCGGCAGTTTCGACCTGGTCAGTGTGGCTTTCGGTTTGCGCAACATGACGCACAAGGAGGCCGCGCTGGCCGAGATGGCCCGCGTGCTGCGCCCGGGTGGTCGGCTGCTCGTGCTGGAGTTCTCATCGCCCGCCGCACCGCTGCGCAAGGTGTACGACCTGTACTCCTTCCGCCTCATGCCATGGCTGGGCAAGGTGGTGGCTGGCGACGCCGACAGCTACCGCTACCTGGCCGAGAGCATCCGTATGCACCCCGACCAGGCCACGTTGAAGGCCATGATGAAGGACGCGGGCTTCGGTCACGTGGACGTACACAACCTGGCCGGCGGCATCGTGGCCCTGCACATGGGGGTCAAGTGCTGAGGCGCCTTCGTGGTCTGGCGCGAGGCCGGCGCGGGGCCGTTGGCGGGCCCGAGGTCGACGAGCTGCTCAGCCTGGCACGCGCCAGTTTCGTGCAGATGCAAGCGGCCTGGGACCGCGCCGACCTGCAAGCCCTGGGCCGGTTGGCCACCGCGCCGCTGCTCGAAGAGTTGCGCAGTCAGCTCGAAGAGCGCGGGCCCGCGCACAACCATACCGAGGTGGTCTCGCTGCAAGCGCGGCTGCTGTCGATGGACGACCTGCGTGGGGCCCAGGTGGCCAGCGTCGAGTTCTCGGGCCTCATCCAGGAAGACCCGGCCCGTGGTGCCGCACCCTTTCGCGAGCTCTGGCTGCTGGCCAACGTCACGGCAGCTGGCCACGGCTGGAAGCTGGCGCGTGTGCAGTCGCTTGCATGAGTTGTGTGTCGGTGTGGCGATCGCTGGCGTGAAGTATGGCCGCCAGCCGTCCCTCAAAGCGGGGGTGCAGCGCAGGCAGGTGCCCAGGGGCCAGCGGTTACACTGGAGGGCGCTAGACATCGAGGCCACAGGCCACGACAGCCGGCTGGCCCGAAGGCCCCCGCCACTCCATGGCACAGGCCCGTTTGCCAGCACCCACCCCATAGCCGAGGACTCCGCCGATGAAGCTTCCCCACCTGTCTGTTCCTGTTCGCCAATGGGTGCCGCTGTTGGCGCTGTCAGCGGCGGCGGTGTTGTTGGTCGGCTGCGGCGAGAAGAAAGAGAAGGCTGCCAGCCAGACCGCGGTCAAGGTCAACAAGGACGAAATCACGGTCCACCAGATCAACTTCCTGCTGCAGCAGCAACGTGGCCTTCGCCCTGAGCAGACCGATGCCGCCAGCAAGCAGATCCTCGAGCGTCTGATCGACCAGCAACTGGCACTCGGCAAGGCCGAAGAGCTGAAGGTCGACCGCGACCCGCGCGTGGTGCAGGCGCTGGAAGCCGCGCGCCGCGAGATCGTCTCCCGGGCTTACCTCGAGAAGGTCGGTGAAGCGGCCGCCAAACCCACCGCCGAAGACATCAAAAAGTATTACGACGAGAAGCCCGCACTGTTCAGCGAGCGGCGCGTCTACAGCATCCAGGAAATCGCCATCGAAGCCAAGCCGGAGCAGGTGGTGGTGCTGCGCGAAAAGCTGGCTGCGGCCAAGAACATCGCCGAATTCGTCGACTGGCTCAAGGCCAACGACTACCGTTTCTCGGGCAACCAGGCCGTGCGTGCGGCCGAGCAACTGCCGTTGAACAGCCTTGAATCCTTTGCCCGCATGAAGGACGGCCAAGCCGCCATCGTCCCCGCCGCCAACGGCGTGCAGGTCATCGTGCTGGCGGGCTCGCGCAGCCAACCCGTCACCGAAGAGCAGGCCCGCCCGGCGATCGAACAGTTCATCCTGAACGAACGCAAGCGCAAGCTGATCGAAGACGACGTCAAGGCCCTGCGTGGCACCGCAAAGATCGAGTACGTCGGCAAGTTCGCCGAGGGCGCTGCGTCTGCAGCGGCTGCCACCAAGGCGGCTCCAGCGCCGGCCGCGGCGCCTGCCGCCAGCGGCGGGCTGTCCACCACCGACATCAACAAAGGCATGGGTATCAAGTGATGGCTGCTTTGCTTGCATTCTTCGTTTCTGCGTTCACGGCCCTGGTGCTGGTCACGAATGCCAGCGCCCAGGTGGCGCCAGCCGCCAAGCCCGCCGTGGCGGCGCCGGCCGAGTACATGCTCGGATCGGGCGATGTGCTGCGCGTGCTGGTGTTCCAGAACCCCGACCTGACGTTGGAAACCCGGGTCACCGAGACCGGTCTGGTGTCCTACCCGCTGCTGGGCAATGTGCGCCTGGGCGGCTTGAGCGTCACGGCCGCCGAGAAGGCCATCGCCGACGGCCTGCGCAACGGCAATTTCGTCAAGAGCCCGCAGGTCACCATCGTGGTGCTGCAGGTGCGCGGCAACCAGGCCAGCGTGCTGGGCCAGGTCAACCGGCCGGGCCGCTACCCACTTGAAGTGGCCGACATGCGCCTGACCGACCTGCTGGCCCTGGCCGGTGGCACGGCCAGCGCGGGTGCCGATCTGGTCATCGTCACGGGCACCCGCAAGGGCCAGCCATTCCGCGAAGAAGTCGATCTGCCCTCGCTGTTTGCCGCGGGCGGCGCGTCCAAGGACCTGCTCGTGTTGAATGGCGACGTGGTCTGGGTCGACCGCCAGCCGCTGGTCTACATCTACGGCGAAGTCCAGCGTCCGGGCCCCATGCGCCTGGAGCGCGGCATGACGCTGATGCAGGCCCTGGCCACCGGCGGCGGACTGACCCAGCGCGGCACCGAAAAGGGCATCCGCGTGCACCGCAAGGCGGCAGACGGCTCGATCACGGTCATGCAGACGGTGCTGGACGCGCGCATGGAAGACGGCGATGTCGTCTACGTGCGCGAGAGTTTGTTCTGACCCGTCCCCCTTCGCTGCCTGCCTCAGCGAACCGGCGCCGCCGCCGCGGCTGCCGCTTGAATTGAATCCTGGAGAAAGCGTTTCATGACCTTCGGCCAATTCCTCTCCATCCTGCGCGCGCGCTGGCTGGTTGCCTTGATCGTGCTGGCTGTCACCGTGGTGACTACGCTGGTGGTCAGTTTGCTGCTGCCCAAGCAGTACCGGGCGCTGGCCTCGGTGGTCATCGATTTCAAGCCCGATCCGCTGGGCGCAGCGCTGTACGGTGGCGCGCCTTCGCCGGTGTTGATGGCCACCCAGGTCGACATCATCCAGAGCGAGCGCGTCGCGCAGCGCGTGGTGCGCAACCTCAAGCTCAACGAAAACCCACAGGTGCGCCAGCAGTGGCTGGACGAAGCCAAGGGCCAGGGCACCATCGAGGGCTGGTTGGGTTCTGTGTTCCAGAAGCAGATGGACGTGGTGCCTTCGCGCGAAAGCAGCGTCATCACGATCTCGTACAAAGCCACCGATCCGCGCTTCGCGGCTGGTCTGGCCAACGCATTCGCGCAGGCCTACATCGACACCGCGCTGGAATTGCGCGTCGACCCCGCCCGCCAGTACTCCAGCTTCTTCGACACCCGCGCCAAGGAAGCGCGTGAAGGCCTGGAGCGTGCCCAGAGCAAGCTCAGCAGCTTCCAGAAAGACAACAGCATCATCGCCACCGACGAGCGTCTGGACGTCGAAAACGCACGGCTCAACGAGCTGTCATCCCAGCTCACGCAGCTGCAGGCCATCTCCGCCGAATCGGGCAGCCGCCAGACCCAGGCCCAGGGCCAGCAGGGCGACCGTCTGCAGGAAGTGCTGAACAACCAGATCGTCGGTCAGCTCAAGGCCGACATCAACCGCGGCGAAGCACGGCTGAAGGAACTCAGCACCCGCTTTGGCGACGCCCACCCGCAGGTCGTCGAGACCAAGGCCAACCTGGCCGAACTGCGCAGCCGGCTGGATGCGGAGACGGTCAAGGTCACCGGCGGCGTCACCATGTCCAACACCATCAACCGGCAACGCGAGGGCGAAATCCGCGGCTCGCTGGAAGCCCAGCGCGCCAAGGTGCTGCGCCTGAAGGCCGTGCGCGACGAAGGCAGCGTGCTGGTGCGCGACATGGAGAACGCCCAGCGCACCTATGACGCGATCCTGCAGCGCCTGACGCAGACCAGCCTGGAGAGCCAGGCCACGCAGAGCAACGTCAACGTGCTGACGCAGGCGGTGGCGCCGATCGAGCCGGCGTCGCCACGGGTCATGCTCAATACCCTGCTGGCTGTGATCGGCGGCGGGCTGCTTGCCGTGGGCACAGCGCTCGCTCTCGAGCTGCGTGACCGCCGTGTGCGCAACATGGACGACGTTGTCGCCGCGCTCGGTCTGCCGGTCATCGGCGCGCTGCCCAAGCCCGGCTCCAAGCTGGCGATTGGCGGCAGGGGCCCATCCTTGATGCAACAACGCCTGCTGGCCCCACTGGCCCAGCCTGGCAAGGGGGCGTAATGGCCAAGTTCAGAGATTCCACCAACGAAGCCAGCGTGCTCGACGCGGCTGGTCCTGTCGGCGTGGCTGCCGACACATCCTGGGCTGGCGCCGAGGCGGATGCGGTCCAACCCGAACGCAGCATGGGCGACATCCTCGCCGAGCTGCGCAACCTCACCGTCGAGCAGGTCGAGAAGGTTCTCCAGTACCAGCGCTCGAACGGCGTTCGCTTTGGCGAAGCGGCGGTGGCCTTGGGCCTGGCGAGCAAGGACGATGTGCTGTACGCGCTGTCGCAGCAGTTCAACTACCCTTATGCCCCCGAAGAAAAGCGCAAGCTCAATGCCGAACTGGTCGCGCTGAACGAGCCCTTCTCCCCGCGTGCAGAAGGCTTCCGCGCCCTGCGCAGCCAGTTGATGATGCGCCTGTTCACCGAGGCCCGACCCGGTCACGCCCTGGCAGTCATCAGCCCCGGCGTGCGTGACGGCAAGACCTACTGCGCCGCCAACCTGGCCGTCACCCTGGCCCAGTTGGGCGGGCGCACGCTGCTGGTGGACGCCGACATGCGCAGCCCGCGCATTCACGAAGTCTTCAACCTGAAAACCCAGGCCGGTTTGTCCGGCATCCTGTCGGGTCGGGCTGACAAGCAGGTCATCCAGCAGGTGTCCGTCCTGCCCAGCCTGTTCGTGTTGCCCGTGGGCACCACACCACCGAACCCGCTCGAACTGGTCGAGCGCCCCGCCTTCGGCCTGCTGATGCGCGAACTGGTGAGCAAGTTTGACCACGTCGTGGTCGACACGCCCGGTGCCGTGCACGGCTCTGACGCCGCCGTCATCGCCGCCCGCTGCGGCGCGGCGCTGGTGGTCGCCCGCAAGGACGCATCCCGCACCGACGACCTGCGCGAACTGGTCGCCTCACTGGCTGGCGCGCCCGTGAAGATGGCGGGTGTGGTGTTCAACGAGTTCTGAGCATCCTGTGATGCGCCTCAGCGCCGCCCAGACACGGCTGATCCTGAACTGCGTGCATGCGCAATTTGGTGATGATGCTGCGGTGCGGCTGTTCGGCTCGCGACTGGACGACACAGCGCGCGGTGGCGACGTGGACTTGCTGGTTGAAACCGCAGTTGCAGCCACCGTACGTCAACGCGCCCTGGCCACCCTGGCACTCGAGCAGGCCCTGAACCTGCCGGTGGACATCGTCGTGCAGCAGCGCGGCACGCCGGGCAGCGCCTTCGCGCGCAGTGTTCGTACCCAGGCTCGACTGCTAGAGGCCGTCCCTTGAATATGGGGTCGCTCCTGGCCGAGCGCGAGCACCTGGCCAACCTGCTGGAGGCGCTGCAACGCTGCACATTTTTTCTGGATTCAGCCGCCTCCGCTGTTGAATGGCCTGTGGCCGGGCCCAGCCTGAAGCTGAGGCAAAAGGACGAACCGCTGTTTCAGGCGCTCGCAGCGTTCAATGAACGCTTCGCAAAGATGCAGGACACCATGGCTGCGGCGATGCGCCACAGCGCGTTGCTGATGGGCGAGACGACCACGCCCTTCCTTCGGGTACTGGCGCTGTTCGAGAAACTGCATGTCCTGGAGTCCGTCGAGAGCTGGCAACTGTGCCGGGCGGCCCGCAACCTGGCAGCTCATGACTACGAAACCAGCTACGACTTGATAGCCCAGCACTTCAATGAATTGCATGCCTTGCGGACAGTCTTGATTGCCGCTGCGGAACGTTTCTTGGCGCTTTGTGCCCAAAGCCTCGATGCCCACCCAGCCACGGCCGACTTCGAGGCAGAGTTTCTTCAGGTGTGTCGTAAGTTCAATCGTCACCCGCCGCTGGCTGCCTGACTTGGCTGTCATCAATTGACGCCAAACTCCACACGATCACCATGTCCAGTGTCCTGCCCCACACCGACCTCGCCGCCACCAGCCTGAACACCAAGCTGGCGCGCGGTGCGCTGTTCGTGGGCTTCATGCTGATGGTGGGCCCCACCGTCATGGACCTGTTCCACCAGGTCTGGCAGACCGACGAACAAGGCCACGGCCCGATCATTGCCGCCGTCACGCTGTGGCTGATGTGGCGCAGCCGGCAGCAAGTGCTCGACGCGCCCTACCGACCCGCCAACCTGGCCGGCGGCTTGCTGTTCCTGGCCGGCATCCTGATGTATGCGCTGGGCCGTTCGCAGCAGATCATCCAGGGCGAGGTATTGGGCATCTGGGCCGCCGCCATCGCCATGGTGCTGCTGCTGCGCGGCACACAGGCCCTGCGGGTGTGGGCCTTCCCGTTCTTCTTCCTGATCTTCCTGGTGCCGCTGCCTGGCGTGCTGGTGCAGGCGCTGACGATTCCGCTCAAGACAGCCGTGTCCTACGTGGCCGAGGTCATCATGTACCACCTGGGCTACCCGGTCGGGCGCACGGGCGTGATCCTCACCGTCGGCCAGTACCAGCTGCTCGTGGCCGATGCCTGTGCCGGCCTGAATTCCATCTTCACGCTCGAAGCGCTGGGCCTGCTGTACGCCAACCTCATGGGCTACACCAGCAAACTGCGCAACGTGCTGCTGGCGATCCTGGTGCTGCCGATTGCCTTCATCGCCAACATCATCCGCGTGCTCATCCTCATCCTCGTCACCTACTACCTGGGTGACGAAGCCGGCCAGGGTTTCGTCCACACCTTCGCCGGCATGGTGCTGTTCGGTGTGGGGCTGGTGATGATGCTGGCCACCGACGGGCTGTTGGGTCGGGCACTGGGGCAAGACCACGGGGGGCGCAAGAAATGAACACCACCACAGCCGCCACACAGCCTGGCGCGTCGGGCACGGGCACGCCCGTCACCAAACTCCGCGTGATGCTGCTCGTCGGGTTGATGGCCCTGGCGGCCGCGGCGGGCGAACTGCTGCGGCCCACCGACCGCCTGTCCGAACGCAAGGCCCCCATCCTGCTGGACAAGCAGGTGCCCGAGTCCTTTGGTGAATGGAAGCTGGACACCAACATCCGCCCCGTCGTGCCTGACCCGGGCCTGCAGGCCATGCTCGACACCCTGTATTCGCAAACCTTGGCCCGCACCTACGTCAA
>JANNWL010000043.1:0-14462 GCA_031414735.1 Burkholderiales bacterium
CGCGAACTGCTGGGCGACAAGCTGCTGCCGCTGGTGCGTTACTTCGCCTACGTGCAGGTGGCCGAGGAAGAGCAGAACCTGTGGGACGAGTACGCGCAGTTGCTGGAATCGCACCGCCACTTCGCGATGCGCAAGGCCACCGAAGCCGCGCAGATCTACCCGGTCTTCCGTGACCTGTTCAAGAAGGAAGCGAAGGCCGCATGAAACTCGCCCCCCCGATGGCCCTGGTGCAGCCCCTGCCCCTGCAAGAGCGCCCGCCCGAACACCTGCCCAGCCCCAGCGACTGGTCGTTCGAACTCGTCGAGACGTATCACGGCGTCATCCGCGCCACGGCGCAGCGCTTCGGGCTGGACACCTACCCCAACCAGCTCGAAGTCATCACCGCCGAGCAGATGATGGACGCCTACGCCAGCGTGGGCATGCCGGTGAACTACCGCCACTGGAGCTACGGGAAGGAATTCATCAGCACCGAGAAGAACTACAAGCGCGGCCACATGGGCCTGGCCTACGAGATCGTCATCAACAGCAACCCCTGCATCAGCTACCTGATGGAGGAAAACACCCTGGCCATGCAGGCCCTGGTGATTGCGCACGCGGCCTACGGGCACAACAGCTTCTTCAAGGGCAACTACCTGTTCCGCATGTGGACCGACGCGGCGTCCATCATCGACTACCTGGTCTACGCCAAGAACTACGTCGCGGCCTGCGAAGAAAAACATGGCCTGGAGGCCGTCGAGTCCTTCCTCGATTCATGCCACGCGCTGGCCAACCATGGGGTCGACCGCTACCGCCGCCCCAGCCGCAAGTCGCTGGCGCAGGAACTTGCCGACCGCAAGGACCGCGAAGCCCACGCGCAACTTCAGGTCAACGAACTCTGGCGCACCCTGCCCAAGGCGGCCGAGAAGGCGGGTGCGGCCGCAGAGAGCAAGCGCTTCCCCGAAGAGCCGCAGGAGAACCTGCTGTACTTCATCGAGAAGAACGCCCCGCTGCTCGAACCCTGGCAGCGCGAGGTCGTGCGCATCGTGCGCAAGGTGGCGCAGTACTTCTACCCGCAGCGGCAGACCCAGGTCATGAACGAAGGTTGGGCCACGTTCTGGCACCACCACCTGCTCAACACCATGTACGACGACGGCTTCCTGAGCGACGGCGTGATGATCGAGTGGCTGAAGTCGCACACCAACGTCATCTACCAGCCGGCCGTGGGGCATCGCGCCTACAGCGGCATCAACCCGTATGCCCTGGGCTTTGCGATGTACACCGACATCAAGCGCATCTGCGAATCGCCCACGACCGAGGACCGCGAATGGTTCCCCGGCCTGGCCGGCACGCCCTGGCTGCCGGCGCTGGACCACGCCATGCGCAACTTCAAGGACGAGAGCTTCATCGGCCAGTACCTCAGCCCCAAGCTGATGCGCGACCTGCGCCTGTTTGCCATCGCCGATGTCGAGGGGCAGAGCGAACTCGAAGTCGCTGCCATCCACGACGACGCCGGCTACCGCAGGGTGCGCGAACTGTTGTCGCGCCAGTACGACCTGAGCGCGCGCGAGCCCAACATCCAGGTCTGGAACGTCAACCTGCGCGGCGACCGCGCACTCACCCTGCGCCATCAACAGCACAACGGCCGGCCGCTGCATGAGGGCGCCACCGAAGTGCTCAAGCACGCGGCGCAGCTGTGGGGCTTTGGCGTGCACATGGAAAGCGTCAACACGCAGGGCGACGTGACGCGGCGCTGGCATGTGCCGGCGCCCGCCTGAAGTCTTCGGGCCGGCAGTTTTATACGCGCCTCTGCGCCCGCAAGTGCGCGCTGCCAGAGCTGTTTGGCACCTTGACTTAGGGGTCGCGAGTTAGGGATGGCGCCGCGCGGGATTGCGGATTGAATGACACATCCCTGCAAATTGCACGGCCTGCAACGCCAGCAATTCAAGGGTGGACCGGCACTGTCGGCCGGGCGCTGAACTGAATCGGTGCCGGGCCGGGCCGGGTCTTCAATCCACTCCCGAGGTGATCACCATGCCCACTGCTGCCAATGTCCTGCCCCAGGACCTGATGAACAACGTGATGGGGAAGATCTTCGACATCATTACCAACGGCGACGGCAAGACCGTGCCTAAGTCAGAGGACAACTTTTTCGCCTGGACGACGCCCGGCGTGCCTTTCGAGACCAGCGATTTCGAGTTCCTGTCGCAGGGTCTGACCGGCGTCTACAAGTCGCGCATGGTCACCAACGCCGACGGCACACAGAGCACCGAGCAACTGACGCCGGAGCAGCGTGACGCGGAGTTGGCCAAGGACACCAGCCGCATGTACCAGCAGGCCGAACAGCTGGCGCGCTTTGTCGACGTGGTGCCCGATGCGTCCGGCATCGACGACACGCACGTGCGCATGAACGTCAAGAACGACGAAGGCACCCTGTCCGACGTCTACGAGGAAGTGCTGCGCTTCAGCCAGGTGGCCAACACCGAGTTGTCAGCCGCCGACCAGGCCCGGATCGAGAAGTTCCGCCAGTTGTTGCAGGTCGAGCGCCAGAAGGAAGACCTGATCACTGGCGAAATGATCAAGGTGATGGAGCCCAGCCCGCTGGTCAAGGCCTACAGCGACAAGATGGCCGCCTGGACCGACGCCGCGCTGGAGTACAACGCCGCCCGCATCGACGCACTGACGGCGTCGACCCCACGGGCGGTGCACAACTGGGCCATCAACGCCAACGTGCTGCGCGCCAAGGTGAAGTTCACGCTGTCCGACTGGATCAGCAACGGCTACAAAAACGAGTTCGAGGGCATCGCAGCGAAGATCGACCAGATGTCGGCACGCGATTTGAGTCTGCTCAAGGCCCAGTACAAGGACGCGCTGGAAAAGGCCCGCCTGACCGGCCTGGCGAGCGGCTCGGACTTCTTCTACTCCAGCGTGGCGCCCTCGGGCTTCGCCACCTCGAAGGGCTGGACCCGCTTCACCTTCACCAACAGCGACAACAGTTACTACTCGAAGAAGACCACGCAGAAGTGGGGCGCCTCGGGCGGGCTGAGCCTGGGCTTCTTCACCATTGGCGGCTCGGCCGGTGGTAGCCGCAGCCAGTTCGACGCCAAGTCGGACTTCAGCAGCTTCGAGTTTTCATTCGAAATCTGCCAGGTACCGATCATCCGGCCCTGGTTCAAGTCCAACTTCCTGACCGCCAAGACTTGGCGTTTCGCCCAAGGCAATGAGGGTTTCAAGAGCAAGTTCCTGTCGGACGGCAAGCAGCCGCCGCACCGCGATTCGATGTTGCCGGCCTACCCGACGTCGATGATCATGATCCGCAACCTGCGGCTGAACTTCAGCAACGCCAGCTCGGTGGCCAGTGCGCTGGATTCCAAAGTCGGCGGTGGCGGCATGGTCGGCTACGGTCCATTCTTCATCGGCGGCAGCTACGACTCGGGCAAGAGCGAGCGTTCGCGCAGCCACCACCACGACAGCCAAGGCATTTTCGTGGACGGCATGCAGTGCATAGGCTTCAAGTGCCACCTGCTGCCCAAGTCGCCCAACCCGGACGCCGCGATCAAGAAGTGGGTCTGAGTTGAGCGCCCGCCTGGCGGTGCTTTGCCAGCGCCGCCAGGGCTTGCGGGTCCTGTCGCCCCTGGCCGGGAGAAACCGCCATGAACGCATCGTTCTCGATCTTGCAGAAGGTGAAGAACCAGTTCCTGCAAAGCTCGCCCAACACGGCAGATTTCCAGGTCGCTTTCGCGCCCTTTGCCTTTACGTTGTCGAACGACGACTTCTACTTCTTGCGCAACAACGCCAGCACCGGGGCCGAGGCGCGCAAGTACCTGAAGGAGCAGTCCGAATTCGCCTTCTTGGCGAATGCAATCCTCAGGCACCCCCATCTCTGGAAGATCGATGGCGACAGCTTGCTTTATGGCGCTTACCGAGATCTGCTGGACCATGCGCTGACGGTGGACCCCGAGGTTCTCAGCACCGATGAGGCGGCCCGGCTCAAGACTGCCAAGGCCGTTCTCTACACCGCCAGCGGTGCCGAGTCGGCCAAGTACAAGGCCTACAAGGACTGTGCAGCCCGCGTCGCGGAGGTCGACAGGGCCCTGATCGATCAGAACGCGCTCAAGGCCACCCTGGCCGAGTCCGACACGGCTGGGCTTGCAAAGTGGGCTTTGGATTTCCAGGCCCTGAGCCAGCGCAGGCAGGACCTGAAGATCGCGTGGGAAGTCAAGGGCAGCAAGACCAAGATCGAGTCCGCCAAGGCCAGCTTCGATGCCATCGTCTTTGGCAAGGCCGACTTCATTGAGCGCTGGCAAGATGCCCGCAATCTGAAGATGGCCGCACCCAACCTGCTGACTGACGAGTACGGGGTGGAGTTCCTGTCGACCAGTTGCGTGCCCAACGCCATCTGCGACTACCAGGCGCCCATCTGGAAGAAGCTGACGTTGGCCAAGGCCGAGATCGCGTCCCTGGCCCAGGCCTTCACCCTGGAGGTGCCGGCTGCGGTGCTGCAGGAATTCGGTGACCTGCAGCCCGAACTCGACGCCATCAGCTTCGAATACTGTCTGCTCGACATCTTGCGACCCTGGTTCGACGAGCGGCTGCTGACCAGCCGGCTCTGGACACTGCCCGCCGGCAGCCCGGCAGTGTCCTCGGGCGATGCCACCATGTTGGGCCAAATCCCCGCCTACCCGGTCAAGCTGATTCTGGCCAAGGGCATCGAATTCCAGTTCACGCCGCAATCGGCGGTGAACGATGGCATCAAGAGCCAGCTCAAGAACGGCACGCGACTGTTCTTCGGCCCGCTGCTGCTCAAGACCATCCCGGGCAACCTCCCGGACGCCCAGATCAAGGGCCTTCGCGTGCAACAACTCAGCGCCCCGGAGTTGGCGGTGATCGCCAAGGTGGCGGTGCAGGGTCCGGCGGCCACGCCGGCATTCGACCCGGCGCGGCGGATGCAGACGCTGAGCTGGCTCAACCGCCGGCCGCAGCTCGACATGCGCCGCGCGGTGGAGCTCGCGTCTTTGCGACCCCGCCTGGGGGCTGCGGCCATCGGTCCGCAGCCTGTGTCGCGCGGCATGCCCTTCGCCATGGCTGCCCCCGCACCGCAGACGCTGGTCGCCTTTCGCCCAACCGCTTTCAGGCCGGTCGGCCTGTTCCCCTTCACGCCTGTCGTCGCGGCCCCTGTGCCGGCCCCTGGCCCAGCGCCCACCCCGGCTCCCGTGCCGCCGCCGCCGCCGGCGCCAGCCCCCAGCCCGGCGGTGCAGTTGCAAGGCAGGGTCGTCGACACCAACAACCAGGCTGTCGCGGTGGCCGAGGTGCAAGTCATGAGCCTGACCAGCGCGGCCACCCAGTCGGTGCTTTCGCTGGATGACGGCAGCTACCGCCTGCCGCTGCTGGACCGTGGCGCTTATCAGCTGAAGGTGCGCAAGGCCGGGTTCACCACCCAGGACAGGCCCTTGAGCTTGCAGTCAGACACCACTTTGGACCTGCTGCTGCAGGCGCAAGCGGTGCCGACGGAGACGTTCCAACTCATCGGCGTGATTTGCAAGCGCCTGCCGCGCCTGCCGGATCCCCTGCCGGGGGCCACCTACCGTTGAAGCGGGGCGCAGCGCTCCAGCTTTGGCGCAGCTCGTGGCCGTCAAGCCGTGCCGCCCACCGTCAGCCGGTCGATGCGCAGCGTCGGCTGGCCCACGCCCACCGGCACGCTCTGGCCTTCCTTGCCGCACACGCCCACGCCGGGGTCCAGGGCCAGGTCGTTGCCGATCATGCTGACGCGGTTCATGGCGTCGGGGCCGTTGCCTATGAGGGTGGCGCCCTTTACCGGGTACATGACCCGGCCGTTCTCGACCCAGAAGGCCTCGCTGGCGGAGAACACGAACTTGCCGCTGGTGATGTCGACCTGGCCGCCGCCGAAGTTGGTGGCGTACAGACCGCGCTTGATGCTGGCGACGATCTCTTCCTTCGTGCGCGTGCCGGCCAGCATGTAGGTGTTGGTCATGCGCGGCATGGGCAGGTGGGCGTAGCTTTCGCGGCGGCCGTTGCCGGTGGGTTTCACGCCCATCAGCCGCGCGTTCTGGCTGTCCTGGATGTAGCCCTTGAGGATGCCGTCCTCGATGAGCACGTTGCGCTGCGTGGCATGGCCCTCGTCGTCGACGTTCAGGCTGCCGCGGCGGTCGGGCAAGGTGCCGTCGTCCAGCACCGTCACGCCCTTGGCGGCCACGCGCTGACCGATGCGGCCGGCGAAGGTGCTGCTGCCCTTGCGGTTGAAGTCGCCTTCCAGCCCGTGGCCCACGGCCTCGTGCAGCAGCACGCCGGGCCAGCCCGGGCCGAGCACGACCGTCATGTCGCCGGCGGCCACGGCGCGGCTTTCCAGGTTGGTGAGTGCGGCGCGCACGGCATCCGACACATAGCCTTCGATGACGGCGTCGTCGAAGTAGCCCAGGCCGAAGCGGCCGCCGCCGCCGCCGCTGCCGACCTCGCGGCGCACCACGCCGGCGACCGTCTGCTCGGCGATGACGGTCACGTTCAGGCGCACCAGCGGGCGCACGTCGGCCGCGCGCGTGCCGTCGGCGCGGGCCACCAGAACCACGTCGTACTCAGCGCCCAGGCTGGCCATGACCTGCACCACTCGCGGGTCCTTCGAGCGCGCCAATTTCTCGGCCTTCTCGAGCAGCGCCACCTTCTGCGTGCTGTCCAGGGTGGCGATGGGATCGGTGGGCGCGTAGAGCACGCGCATGCCGGCCAGGCGCACTTTGGGCGTCACCTTGACGCGTTTGTGCTGCCCGGCGGCGGCGATGGTGCGCACGGTGCGCGCCGCGTCCATCAGCGAGGCCACGCTGAGATCGTCGCTGTAGGCGAAGGCCGTTTTCTCGCCAGCCACGGCGCGCACGCCCACCCCTTGGTCGATGCTGAAGCTGCCGCTCTTGACGATGCCTTCTTCCAGGCTCCAGCCTTCGTGGCGGGTGGTCTGGAAGTACAGGTCGGCGTCGTCGACACGGTGCTCGCGGATGGTGGCCAGTGCGCGCGCCAAGTCGGCTTCGGCAATGCCAAACGGATCGAGCATCAGGCCCTGTGCAATGGCCAGGCGCTCCAGGGTGGGTTCGCGGGTAATCATGAATCCATTGTAGGAGCCGGGGTGTCTTGCGCGGTGCGAGGCGACGCCAGGCCTGCGGCTTCGCACATCTTTACGGCGGCTTCACGCAGCGCTGTGCTCGCAGCCGCACCGGCGCGCGTTGTCAAGGGGCGGGACTGCACCGCGCCTTTCAACCCCCACCCAAGGACCACCCATGAAAGTTCACCAGACCCTGACCGCCACGGCACTGGCATTTGCCGCCGCGCTGGCCCTCGCCCAGACGCCTTCGACCCCAACCCCGGGGGTGGACGCCCGACAGGACCGCCAGGAGCAGCGCATCGAACAGGGCGTCGCCCAGGGCAGCTTGACGCCGCGTGAGACGCGCCGGCTCGAACGTGAGCAGACCCGCATCGCCAAGGCTGAAGTACGTGCCAAGGCCGACGGCGACGTGACCGCCCAGGAGCGCCACCGCCTGCACAAGGCGCAGGACGCCGCCAGCCGCGACATCAAGCGGCAAAAGCACGACGGCCAGGGCGTGGCGCCCAAGTCGGGCAATTAGATTTCGGCCGCCCCGCGATCGGCCAGTGCGCGTTGGTACAGCGCGTTGCGCGGCGCACCGGTGATCTCGGCGGCCAGGGCCACGGCCTGTTTCAAGGGCAGGTCGCGCAGCAGCAACTTCAGCGTGCGCAATGTCGCCGCCGGCAGACCGGCTTCTTCGACCGCCGCCTGGGCATGCAGGACCAGCACGAACTCGCCGCGCAGGCGGTTGTCGTCGGCGGCCAGCCAGTCTGGCAGCGCGGCGGCCGCCTGGGTGACCACGGTCTCGAACTGCTTGGTCAGTTCGCGGCACAGCGTGACGCGCCGCGCGGGCGTGGCCGCAGCCAATTCAGCGGCGAGTGTGGCGATGCGGTGCGGCGCCTCGAACAGCACCTGGGTGACGGGTGAGGCCACGCAGGCGGTTAGCGCGGTCTGCCGGTCATTGCCCTTGGCTGGCAGGAAGCCGACGAAGTGGAAGCCGCTGCCGCCGCTTTTGGCGCCGCCGTGGCCACCTGCATCACCCGCCACGCTGAGCGCCGCCAAAGCGCTGCTGGCGCCGGGCACGGGCACCACGGTGTGGCCGGCCGCCGCAGCCTGGGCCACGAGGACGGCGCCGGGGTCGGACACCGCGGGTGTGCCGGCGTCGCTGATGTAGGCCACCGATTCACCCGCTGCCAGCCGTGCCAGCACGCGTGCGGCCGCTTCCTGTTCGTTGTGCGCGTGCAGCGCCAGCAGCGGGCTGTGCAAGCCCAGGTGGCGCAACAGCGAGGCGGCCACGCGCGTGTCCTCGCAGGCCACCGCCTGCACGAGGCCCAGCACGTGCACGGCGCGCAGGCTGATATCGGCCAGATTGCCAATGGGCGTGGCCACCACGTAGAGTGTGCCGGGCGCGTGCCGCTGGTGGCCGGTGGCTTCCAGGGCGGCGCGTCGGATCAGGGAGGGGTCGGTGGTGGTCACGCTCAAGGTCATGCGCAAGGTCGAGGGCAAAGCAAAGCCAGTGGCGTCGGGCTGCGCCGCCGGCCCATCAGCCGCTGGCGCCACGGGGGCGGCCGCCGAAGACCTGGCATTGGCTTGGCTGCAGCAGCGAGGCCTGACCCTGGTTCGGCGCAATTATCGGGTCGCCCGCGGCCCGGGTGCCCGCGGCGGCGAGATCGATCTGATCCTGCGTGAAGCCGACGGCACCTTGGTGTTCTGCGAAGTGCGTGCCCGCGCCAGCGACCGCCACGGCGGCGCAGCGGCCACGGTGGGTGCGGCCAAGCAGCGCGCCCTGGTCTTCGCGGCGCAGCACTTCCTGCTGACCCTGACCCGCCTGCCGCCCTGCCGCTTCGATGTCGTGGCCATCGACGGCACGAACGGCGAGTGGTTGCAAGGCGCTTTCGACGCCTGACCTGGCGCCACCGGCCGCGCCGCCGACCGGTGGCGGCACCCCGGCGCGGCGAGCCGAGTTCAGGACACGGCGGGCTGGTTCAATGTCTTGGTGGGCAGGCCGATAACCACAGTTCACCCCGCCTACCCGAGCCCCTTTCATGAATCTGCTGTTGCGCACCCGTCTGGTCCTTGGCTTTGCCGCCGTGGTCATGTTGTTCATGGTCGCCATCGCCGCCACGGTGTGGCAGGTCGAGACCGTGCGCGACACCACCGCCGCCATGAAACGGGAGGCCGGCCTGCTGGCCCTGGCCAGCCAGTGGCGGGCCGATGTGCGGCAGAACTCGGCACGCTCGCTGGCGGTGGCGCACACGCCGGGCAAGGAGCTGTTCGGATTCTTCAAGGACGCGATGGCGCAGACATCGCGCGACACGTCGGCAACCCAGAAGGCTTTTCTGGAACAGGTGGTGGTTGCGCAGTCGCGCGAACGCGCCGAAGAGGTGGGTGAAGCCCGCAAGGCCTGGCTGGCAGTGCGCGACGACATCAACAAGCTAAAGGACGCAGGCGACGACGCAGGCGCGCGTCAACTCGTGTTGTCGACGTTTGTGCCGGTCACCGAAAAGTACCTGGCCGTGGGCACGCTGCTGGTCGACGGCCAGACCGTCGAAGTGCACCGACTGGAGCAGGCCGTGGTCGACAGCTTTCACACGCTGTACGTGTTGATGGCGGGCTTGGTCTTTGCAGCCATTGCCTGTGCCGCCGGGGTGTCATGGCATTTCGGAAGCGGTCTGGCCCGTGCGCTGGCGGCCGCAGCCGCCGCGGCCCAACGCATTGGCAGCGGTCAGCTCGACCAGCCGGTGGCGGTGGGTCGGCCCGACGAGATCGGCGCGTTGATGCGGTCATTGGAATTGGCCCGCGGCTCGTTGGCGCGCGTGGTCAGCGAGGTGCGCCAGGGCGTCGAATCGGTGGGCACGGCCAGCGACGAGATCGCCAGCGGCAACGCCGACCTCAGCACCCGCACCGAACACACGGCGGCCAACCTGCAGCAGACCGCCAGCTCGATGGAGCAGATCACCGCCACCGTGCGGCATTCGGCCGAGGCCGCCGGTCAGGCGAGCGCGCTGGCGGCATCGGCCGCCCAGGCCGCACAAAAGGGCGGCGCCGAGGTCGGCCAGGTGGTCACGACCATGGGCGAGATCCAGGCCTCCAGCCGCAAGATCGCCGACATCATCGGCACCATCGACGGCATCGCCTTCCAGACCAACATCCTGGCGCTGAATGCCGCCGTGGAGGCGGCGCGCGCCGGTGAACAAGGACGCGGCTTTGCGGTCGTCGCCTCCGAGGTGCGCAGCCTGGCCGGGCGCAGCGCCGATGCAGCGCGCGAGATCAAGGCGTTGATCGGCGCCAGCGTCGATCGCGTCGAAGCCGGATCGCGCCTGGTGCAGGGCGCGGGCGCCACCATGGGCGAACTCGTCGACCAGGTGCAGCGCGTGGCGCAGATCGTGGGCGAGATCAGCCTGGCCACAGGCCAGCAAAGCGCCGGCATCGGCGAAGTCAACGGGGCGGTGGCGCAGCTGGACCAGTCCACGCAACAGAACGCGGCACTGGTCGAACAGTCGGCGGCGGCCGCGCAGAGCTTGAAGCAGCAAGCCGCCCGGCTGGCCGATGTCGTCGCTGCGTTCAAGCTGGGGTCGATCGCGGCCTGACCTGCGGCAGGCCTTGGCGCCCGCGCCCCCCAGGGCTGCGGGAACCTGAGCCGGGCAAGGCGTGTCATATGATGCATGTCCATGTCCGAGCAGCGCATCCAGCAGCAATTCTTCGAGAGCGCTGACCTCCAGTACCAGTCGGCCGAAACCCTCGCCAGGCCGATCGCAGAAGCCGCCATGGCACTGCATGGCGCCCTCACCGGCGGCGGCAAGGTGATGGTCTGTGGCAGCGGCCCAGGGGCTTTGCTGGCATCGCATCTCGCGCAACTCTTCGTGACCCGTTTCGAGCGCGAACGTCCGCCGCTGGCAGCGCTGGCGCTGGGCGCGAACGCCGCGCAGCAGGTGCGCGCGCTGGGCCTGCCGGGCGATTTGCTGGTGGTCATCGACGACGGCGAGGGCGAAAGCACGCCGGCGATCACCGCGGCGCAGGACAAGGACATGACGCTGGTGGTGCTGGCCGGCCGCGGCGCCAGTGCGCTGCAGGAAGTGCTGGCCGAGACCGACGTGCTCATCAAGGTGCCGGCCGAGCGCAGCGCGCGCATCACCGAGCTGCAGCTGCTGGTGTTGCATTGCTTGTGTGACGCCGTCGACTTTCAACTGATGGGGGAACAAGAACTGTGACCAGACTGCCTTTTTCGCGCGCGTTCACACACACGCTGGCACTGACCGTGCTCGCCGCCACCTTGTCGGGCTGCGCCCCGCTGCTGATCGGCGGCGCCATGGTCGGCAGCGGGCTCGTCATCACCGACCGCCGCACCACGGGCATCCAGGTCGAGGACCAGTCCATCGAGTTGAAGTCCGCAGTCCGCGTGCGCGAACTCGCCACGCTGGGGCGGGTGGACGCCGTCAGCTACAACCGCATCGTGCTGTTGACCGGCGAGGTGCCGGCCGCCGCCGACCGCGCTGCAGTCGAGAAGGCGGTGGCGGCGGTCGAGAACGTTCGCTCGGTGGTCAACGAGCTGACGGTGGGCGACAAGCCCTCGCTGGTGGCACGTTCCAGCGATGCGGTGCTGGCCACCAAGGTCAAGGCGACCCTGGTCGACACCAAGGACGTGCAAGCCAACGCCTACAAGGTGGTTGCTGAAAGTGGCGTCATCTACCTCATGGGTCGGGTCACCGAACGTGAAGCGCAGCGCGGCACAGACATTGCGCGATCGGTGTCGGGCGTGCAAAAGGTGGTGCGGGTGTTCGAGATCCTCACCGACGCCGAACTGGCGGCGCTGAGCGCGGCACGCTGAGTCGCTACTTCAGGCGCCGGATCAGGCTGGACGTGTCCCAGCGCCCGCCGCCGGCGGCCTGCAGTTCGGCGTAGAACTGGTCCACCAGCGCCGTGGCGGGCAGTTGCGCGCCGTTGCGCCGCGCCTCGGCCAGCACCAGGCCCAGGTCCTTGCGCATCCAGTCCACGGCAAAGCCGAAGTCGAAGCGGTCTTCGAGCATGGTCTTGCCGCGGTGGTCCATCTGCCAGCTCTGCGCTGCGCCCTTGCCGATGACATCGAGCACCTGCGCCATGTCCAGCCCGGCGCGTCGGCCAAAGGCCAGGGCTTCGGCCAGGCCCTGCACCAGCCCGGCGATGGCCACCTGGTTGACCATCTTGGCCAGCTGGCCCGCGCCGCTGGGCCCCAGCAGCGTGACGGCGCGGGCGTAAGCGCCAGCCACCGGCTGCATGGCGGCGAAGGGCGTGGCGTCGCCGCCGCACATCACGGTCAATGTTCCGTTGACGGCACCGGCCTGGCCGCCCGAGACCGGCGCGTCGATGAAATGCAGGCCACGCGCCTGCGCTTCGCGGTGCAGTTCGCGCGCCACTTCGGCCGATGCCGTGGTGTGGTCGACGAACACCGCGCCCGGGGCCATGCCGGCAAAGGCACCGTCGCTGCCCAGGGTCACCGCGCGCAGGTCGTCGTCGTTGCCCACGCAGGCAAAGACGACATCCGCACCGGCCGCTGCCAACGCCGGCGTGGCGGCCGCGCCGCCGCCGTACTCCACCGCCCAGGCCTGCGCCTTGGCAGCCGTGCGGTTGTAGACGGTGACATCGTGCCCGGCGCGTACCAGGTGCCCGGCCATGGGGTGACCCATGACACCCAGGCCGAGAAATGCGCAGCGGCGCGGTGGTGTTGATTTGTAGGTTCTGGGGTTCATGGCGCCAATGCTGCCATGAACGGAACACTAGACCACGCGCATGTTCTCGGTGCCGGCGGCCAGGTCGACATTGCGGGCGCGCTGGCTGCGCAGCTTGATCTGCAGCCGCAGGTCGTTCAGCGAATCGGCGTTGCGCATGGCGTCCTCGAAGGTGATCACGTTGTCTTCATACAGGTCGAACAGCGCCTGGTCGAAGGTCTGCATGCCTTGCTCGCGAGAGCGTTTCATCAGTTCCTTGATCTCGCTGACCTCGCCCTTGAAGATCAGGTCGCTGACCAGTGGCGTGTTGAGCAGGACTTCCACCGCAGCCACCCGGCCGCGGCCTTCCTGGCGTGGCATCAGGCGCTGGCTGACGAGCGCCTTGAGGTTCAGCGACAGGTCCATCAGCAGCTGCTGGCGCCGTTCTTCGGGGAAGAAGTTGATGATGCGGTCGAGCGCCTGGTTGGCGCTGTTGGCGTGCAATGTGGCCATGCACAGGTGGCCGGTTTCGGCGAAGGCCACGGCGTGTTCCATGGTCTCGCGGTCGCGCAGCTCGCCCATCAGGATGACATCGGGCGCCTGGCGCAGCGTGTTCTTCAGCGCGGCTTCCCAGCCGTCGGTGTCGATGCCGACTTCGCGCTGGGTGACGATGCAGTTCTTGTGCGCGTGCACGAACTCCACCGGGTCTTCGATGGTGATGATGTGGCCGAAGGTGTGCTCATTGCGGTGGTCGACCATGGCCGCCAGCGAGGTGCTCTTGCCCGAGCCGGTGGCGCCGACGAAGATCACCAACCCGCGCTTGGACAGCGCCACGTCCTTCAGGATCTTGGGCATGCCCAGGCCGTCCAGCGTGGGCAGCACCTGCGCGATGGTGCGGCAGACCATGCCCACCTGGCCCTGCTGGATGAAGGCATTCACGCGGAAGCGGCCGATGCCTTGCGGCGAGATGGCGAAGTTGCATTCCTTGGTGCGCTCGAACTCGGCCGCCTGCTTGTCGTTCATCACGGCGCGCGCCAGGGCCATGGTGTGCATGCCGTTGAGCGGCTGCGGCGACACCTTGGTGACCTTGCCGTCGACCTTGATGGCAGGCGGGAAGTCACTGGTCAGGAACAGGTCCGACCCGTTGCGGCTGATCATCAGCCGCAGCAAGTCGTTGATGAATTTCGATGCCTGGTCGCGTTCCATGTGGACTACCCCGGGAAATTTTCAGGAATCTTGGCCTTGGACCTGGCCTCGGCCGGCGTGATCAGGTTGCGGCGCACCAGGTCGGCCAGGTTCTGGTCCAGCGTCTGCATGCCCAGGCTCTGGCCGGTCTGGATGCTGGAATACATCTGCGCGATCTTGTTTTCGCGGATCAGGTTTCTGATGGCACTGGTGCCCAGCATGATTTCGTGCGCAGCCACGCGGCCCGACCCGTCCTTCAGCTTGCACAGGCTCTGCGAGACCACCGCCACCAGCGATTCGGACAGCATCGCGCGCACCATGTCCTTCTCGGCCGCGGGGAAGACATCGACCACCCGGTCCACGGTCTTGGCTGCGCTGCTGGTGTGCAGCGTGCCGAACACCAGGTGGCCGGTTTCGGCGGCAGTCAGCGCCAGGCGGATGGTTTCCAGGTCGCGCATCTCGCCGACCAGGATGGCGTCGGGGTCTTCACGCAGCGCGCTGCGCAACGCGTTGGCGAAGCTCAGCGTGTGTGG
>JANNWL010000044.1:0-11150 GCA_031414735.1 Burkholderiales bacterium
CCCCCGCGCTTCGTCCACATCCACCTGCAGCTTCACGAAAATCTCCGCGCTGCGTGAGCCGGCGCCCGGCCCGCGGGCGGCGGAACTTGCGCCGACGTACAGCAGGGTGCCGGCCGACTCGCGCCAGGCGTAGGTGAGTGAACTGGTCAGGCCGGTGCCGCGTTCGGCCATGACGGCGGGGCGGCCGCCGACCGAAGCTTCGGCGCGGCGCGTCAGCGAAGTGCGGTCGACGATGGCGCGCAGGTTGTGCCTGGCGTTGAAGTGCCACACGGCCAGCAGGCGCAGCGCGGTTTCGGTGTAGGCGCGCTGACCGGAGGCATCCAACCATGCCGTGTTGGCGCTGGTTTCCAACTCCATCTGGCGCAGCGGCCGCAGTTTCGCCGTCAGGCTGAAGGTGCCGCCCGGACGCACCTCGCCGGCCACGGTATCGGCCTTGCGGCCGAGTGTGAGCTTGCCGTCGAGGAAAGGAAACCAGCGCGCCGGTGTGATGACTGCGCCAGTGGCGATGTAGTTCTCGCGCAGCAGGGGCTCATTCGCTGCCGTGCGCAGCACCGAGTGCCCGTAGTACTCCGCCCACCACTCGAGGTTGCTGGCCCCCGTGGCCCAGAGGCCCGGGCGCAGGTACTCGCTGACGATGCGGCCCGTGGCGTGGTCTGTCGTGCGCTCCCATTCCGCGTTGACGTGAAAGCGGTTGAAAGGCCCCACCCGGGACCACCCGCGCGCGGCAAAGGCGTGCCACTTGCGCACGCCGGCCTGGTTGACGAAGCCGCTGTCGTGGCGAAAGTCTGCGCTGGTGTCGTCGATGCTGAGGTCGGCCTCGACGTCTTCGGTCTGGTAGTGGCCGCGCACGAACACGCGGTCACCGTCGACCGCCGCGCCGCGTTGCAGCCCACGGGTGCTGGCCTGCGCGGTCTTGCGTGCGGTCGTGGTGGCGTGCAGCCACTGGCCGCGCAGACGCCAGCGGTCGTTGATCTGCCAGGCCAGGTCCGGCCCCAGCACGGTGTTGTCACCGCGCCCGTCCAGGTACTGGCGCGACGCGGCCACACCGCCCCACTGCAGGCGGCCGCCGTCGCTGCGCGCGCGCGCAGCCAGCACGCGCGATGCGGGTTGCTCGGTGGCGTCCGTGCCGTAGGGGCCGGGCAGCAGCACCAGTCCGCCGCCGCGGTCGTCCAGGGCCAGGGCGGTGCCGGCCCAGTCGGTGCTGCGCCAGGTGCCGCGCAGGCCCCAGCGGGGCTCGGTGAAGCTGCGGGTGTAGAAGGCGTCGGTGGGGGTGCGCAGCAGGTCGGCAGACTCGAAGAAGAACGGCCGCTTTTCTGGGAAATACAGGGCAAAGCGTGAGTTGCCCGCCAGCTGCGGCACGTCCAGCGCCACCTGCGAAAAGTCGGGCTGCAGCGTGGCGTCGATGACGGCTTCTGCGCGCGGGCGCCACTTCACGTCCAGGCTGGCGCTGCTGCTGGTGCGCGGCTGGCCTTCGGCGGGGTCGTCGCGGCGCAGCGTGAGGCTGGGGCGCAGTGTGAGGAACTGGCTGTCCTGGGGCAGTGTCACGCCCTGCAAGGCCTGCATGTTGCCGATGAAGCTGGGCAGGTCGCGTGGGATGGGCACCGAGGCGATCAAGTGGAACTGTTCGCGCGGGATGCGGCGGGCCACCATGATGCGCCAGTCGTGCGCGCCCGGCGCGAAGCGCAGCGACGCGAACGGCAGGCGCAGCACGGCCGTCCAGCCCTGCGGGTTGCGCGCCACGGCGGCGTCCCAGTCGAAGTCGGGCGAGAAGTCCTCGTTGTCGTCGGCCGCGGTGTGCAGGCCGTCGGCGGTGCTGCCGGCGGCGTTGACGCGAAAGAACTGCGCCGAGCGCTTGCTGCCGATGGCGTCGACGTACACGACCACGAAGTCCTGCGTGCGGTTGACCTGGTCGACGCGCACGATGGGGTCGCGGATGCGCGAAGGGTCGGTGTCGAGCACGGTCACGCCCACATACAACGCGCGCTCGTCGAACAGCACCTGGAAGCGTGTCTGCTGCGGCGGCGGGCCGCCGTTGACCGGATCTTTTTCGATGAAGCGCTCGTGGGCTGCGGCGCGTTGCCAGGCCGGGTGTGCAAGCGTGCCGTCCAGCACGATGGCCTCGCCCGGCTGCAGCGCCTGTGCCCGCACGCTTCCCTGCTCGGCGGCCCGTACCGGCGCGGCAAGCAGCAGCCCGGCGAACGAGGCGCCGAGGCAGGCGTTGATCAGTGCTGTGGCGGCTTTCACGGCCGGGTATTGTGGTGCCTGCGCAGCGCCGGGCAGCGGCACAATCCAACCGTGAAGCTTCGCCGCGAGTCCGCCCTTGCCGCCTGCCTGGCCACCAGCCTGCTGGTCGGCTGCGCCACGCGTTCTGTCGACGTGAAGCCGATGCCGGCCAGTCCGGCAGACTTTGCCGGGTGGTCGTGTACCCGCATCGACGACGAGCTAGACCGCGTGCAGCAACGCGCCGCAGACGTGGCGTATTCGGTCGACGAGCGCGCCGGCAACAACATCCTGGCCCTCGGGCTGGGTGTCACGGTGTTCTGGCCCGCCATGCTGGCCATGCGCCCCGACGGGCTGGAGGCTGCCGACCTGGCCCGGCTGAAGGGCCGCGACGAGGCCTTGCGTGCGGCGGCAGGCGCACAGGCTTGTTCGCCCGTGGGGATCCATCTGGCGGCCGCGCGCGCTGCGGGCCTGCCTGTGGGGCTGGGTGACCGCCTTGTCTACGAGGACCGTCGCAGCCCACGTCTGGCCGCCACGGAATGGTCCTTGCGCCTGGCAGGTCTGCGCCGCAACGAATTGGAGTTCGCGCTCGACGGCGCAGACGGCGACGGTGTCTGGCAGCAGGACCTGGCCGGCAATGTCACCCTGGCACCTCGGGGGTGGCTGCAATGGGCCCACCTGCTGCGTTCAGAGCTGGTGTTGGGACAGGTCGTGTCGGGCGACATCGTCATCGTGGGCGATCCGCTGGCGCGCGCCCGCATGCGCGGGCAGGTGGTGGCCCTGGGCCCGCAGACGCTGGCGGGGCGGCGCTTCGACGTCGCGGTGATCGAACTCTTCGGTGACGCCACCTTGGGTGAAAGCTTCACGCGCGTCGACGGGGCCATCGCGGTGGACCGACAAAGCGGGGTGCTGCTGCGTCTGGACCTGCGCTGCGCCAAGCCGGCGTTCAACGTCCAGCGCCGCTTGACACAGGTGCTGCCGGCCACGCGTTAGTTTTTTGGCGCCTGCGCAGGGCGCCAGCGCTTACAGATCTTTACCGCCCACCCACAGGCCCGATACGGCCGGCGGCCAGCATCCAGTCTCCCCATCCCCATCCCAGGAGCCTGCCCCATGAACACCACTGCATCCCACAGCCCCTTCCGCGCCCTTCGACTGCTGGCCGCCACGGCCCTCATCGGCCTGGCCGGTGCCGCCGTACAAACGGCTCACGCCGCACCTGGCGGCATGGGCGGACACGGTGAGATGGGGGGCATGGGCGGCCCGGGTCACATGGGCCACATGGGCCACATGGGTCGCCTGCTGGACCAGGTCGGCGCCAGTGCCGAGCAGAAGGCCCAGATCAAGACCGTCATGGAAGCCGCCCGCAACGATCTCAAGCCCGTGCAGGCGCAGATGAAGTCCCTGCACGCGCAGAGCGCCACGCTGTTCACCCAAGCCAACGTCGATGCCAACGCCGTCGAGGCCGTGCGCGCCCAGATGCAGACGCTGCACAACCAGGTCAGCAAGCGCATGGCGCAGGCCATGGTCGAGTCGAGCCGGGTGCTCACGCCCGACCAGCGCGCCAAGATGGCTGACATGATGAACAAACGCCGTGCCATGAGCGAGCGCCACCGCGCCGAAGCTGCGTCGCTGATGGGCCCTCCTGCCGGGTCGAAGTAGACATGCAGCTGACCGGCCGGCAGGCCCCGGCCCACGCCGGCGGCGGTCAGACGGCGTGGCCACCGGGCTCGTCGGCCTTGTGTGAAACTCGCGCCGTGACCAGCCGCCTGCTGTTGATCGACGACGACCTGCGCTTGACCGAGATGGTGGGCGATTACCTGCGTCGCAGCGGCTTCGAAGTCGACACCGCCGGTTCGCTGGCAGCCGGGCGCGAGCGGCTGAAGCATGCGCACTACGACGCGCTGCTGCTGGACCTGATGCTGCCCGACGGCGATGGCCTGGACCTCACGCGCGAGCTGCGCGCCCAGGCAAGAACCCGCCGCATGCCGCTGTTGATGTTGACCGCACGCGGTGAGCCGATGGATCGCATCGTCGGCCTGGAGATTGGCGCCGACGACTACCTGGGCAAGCCCTTCGAGCCGCGTGAATTGCTGGCCCGGGTGAAGGCGCTGCTGCGGCGCACTGCGCTCGATTTGCTGCCCGACGAGGTGCTGGTCTTCGGCCGCCTGGAGATCGACCTTGGCGCGCGCCAAGCGCGGCTGGACGGCGTGCCCTGCGACCTCACCAGCCACCAGTTCGAGTTGCTCGGCGTGCTGGCCCAAAGCCCGGGGCGGGTGCTGTCGCGCGACCAGATCATGGACGCGTTGAAAGGCCACCCGCTGGAGGCCTTCGACCGCAGCATCGACGTGCATATTTCGCGCATCCGTGCGCTCATCGAGGACGATCCCAAGACGCCGCGCCGCGTGCTCACCGTGCGCGGCGCCGGCTACGTGTTTGCGCGTCGGCAGGACACGGCCGAGTAGCGCCTGGCAGATGCGCTCGCTGACCCTGCGCATCTACGTCACCGTGGTGGCGGCGCTGGCGCTGTTTGCGCTGGGTTCGGGCTGGCTGGTACAGCGGCATTTCGAAGAACAGCGCGGCCGTGTCGAGACCGCCTTGCGAGAGCGCGGCGAGGCCTGGGGCGAACTGATCCAGCGCGCCCTGCCCGGCGCCGACGCACCCGCGGCCGACCAGGCGGCGGCGCTGCGCGACTGGTCGACCCGCCTGCGCGTGCCGATGGCCTTGGACGACGCCCAGGGCGTGCGCATCGGCGCGTCGGACTCATTTCTTCGCCGTGATCTGGACAACCCGGCGCTGGCCGCGCGCGTGCAGACGATCATGCTCGACGACGGCCGCATCCTGCGCGTGACCCGGCCCGCCGCCGGGCGCGCCCTGCCCGGCGGGCGGGCGGGCGGGCCCGGTGGGGCAGGCAGGGTGGCAGGTGACCCCCCCATGCTGCCCGCGCTGCTGCGCCCGCCCTGGCTGCCCGACGGCATGGGCCTGGCGCTGCTGCTCATCGTCATCTTCCTGGCGGTGGCCGCCGGGTCCTGGCCGGTGGTGCGACGCCTGACGCGGCGCCTGGAGGCGCTGAAGCAGGGCGTGGAAGCCTTCGGGGCCGGTGCCTTGCACCAGCGCGTCTCCGAAGAAGGCCGGGATGAGGTGGCCGCTCTGGGCTCCAGCTTCAACCGCGCTGCGACGCGCATCGAAGCCTTGTTGCGCGCGCACCAGAGCCTGCTGGCCAACGCCAGCCACGAACTGCGCTCGCCCCTGGCGCGTCTGAAGCTGGCCGTGCAGATGCTGGAGGACAGCAGCGGACCACAACGCACGGGCTTGAAGCGCGAGATCGACACCAACATCGCCGAGCTCGACGCCTTGGTCGAAGAAGTGCTGCTGGCCAGCCGGCTCGAGGGCGCCGCAGCGACCCTGGCCAGCGAAGGCGTGAACCTGCTGGCCCTGGCCGCGGAGGAAGCCGCCCGGGTGGGCGCCTTGGTGCAGGGCGACGACGCGCAGGTGCGTGGCGACGAGAAGCTGCTGCGCCGCGCCGTGCGCAACCTGCTGGAGAACGCCCGACGCTACGGGGGTGACGATGTGGACGCCACGGTACGGGCCACGCCAGCGGGCGCCGAGTTGCGGGTCTGCGACCGCGGCCCCGGGGTGCCCGAAACGCACCGCGAGCGCATCTTCGAGGCCTTCTTCCGCCTGCCCGGCCACGCCGAGCGCGAAGGCGGTGTCGGTCTGGGCCTGGCGCTGGTGCGGCAGATCGCGCAAGCCCACAGCGGCAGCGTGCGCTGCGAGCCGCGTGACGGCGGCGGCAGTTGTTTCGTGCTGAGCCTGCCGCGCGGCTGACGCGGTTCAAGCCCGCGCGGCGTTGGGCGTGGCGCCTGCGCGGCCCGGTCCTCAGCCCGGGCGCGCCCCGTCCAGCCGCTGCTGCCTGAACATCCACACCAGGAACGCGCCCAGCGCCGCCGCCGCGAGCGCCAGGCCCACGCTGGACGCGGCCCAGAAGCCGCGGGCACCTTGCAGTTCTCCGGGCACGTTGCCCGTGAGGTCGAAGGCCAGCACGTAGCCCCCGCCCAGGCCGACGCCCCACAGCGCCACCAGATACACCAGCAGCGGCACGCTGGCGATACGGTGGGCCCGCAGCACGAAGGCCACCACGGTCTGCGCAGCGTCGCCCAGGTGGAACCACACCAGCCAGGCCATCAACGGCAGCGCAGCGGCGACCACCGCGCCGTCATGCGTGTAGGCGCCGACCAGTCTTTCGCGCAACAGGTACACGGTGCTGGAGATCAGCAGGGCCACGGCGCAGGCCAGCAGCAGGCCGTGCCACGCGAGCCGGCGGGCGTCTGCCCCGTCTGTCGCGCCGATGCGCTGGGCCACCAGGGTGCCGGTGGCATTGCCCAGGGCCAGCGGCACCATGAACATGATGGACACCAGGTTCGCAGCAATCTGGTGCCCGGCGACTGCCGTCGTGCCCAGGCGCGAGATGAACAGCGCCATGAAGGCAAAGCTGGTCGCCTCGACGAGGATCGATCCGCCGATCGGCAGGCCCAGCCGCAGCAATGCCGTGATGGCGCGGCGCTGTGGCGCGTCCAGGCCCAGTCCGGGCCGGCCGGTGAGCCTGAAGCGGGCGTAGAACGGGTCGCGCCGCATCAGCCAGATGCCAGCCAGCAGTTGCGCCCACATCGCCACGCAGGTCGACAGGCCGCAACCCGCCGTGCCCAGGGCCGGGATGCTCAAGCCCGGCACGCCCAGCACCAGCGCCGCCGACAGCGGCACCTTCAGCGCCAGCCCGCCCAGTTGCAGCGCCATGATGGCCTTGGGCCGCGAGACGGCGCCACTGAAGCCGCGCAGCACCGTGAACAGCAGCGATGCCGGCAGCGAGAACGCCAGCGCCAGCAGGTAGGCACGCACCTTCTCGGCGACCTCGGGCGAGGCCCGGGCCAGCGCCAGGAACGGCCCGGGAAAAGCCAGCGCGGTGCTGCCCAGGCAGGACAGGGCCAGCGCAATCCAAACCGCCTGGTGGGCTTGCCGTCCGGCGTCTTCAAGCCGCCCCGCGCCGAAGAGCTGGCCCACGATGGGCCCGACGCCCAGCACCACGCCCATGAAGCCCAGGAACACGGTGACGAACACGGCCGAGCCCACTGCCAGCGCGGCCAGATCGATGGGCGACAGCCGCGCCACCAGCACCGTGTCCACGGTGGCAAAGGCCAGCACGGCCAGCTGGCCGACGAACACCGGCCAGGCCAGTGGCGCGATGCGGCGCACGTTGGCCGCGAACTGCGCCGCCGCGCCAGTCGGGCAGGGGCCTGCCGTCAAAACGGCGTTGCTGGGTTGCGTGGCGCGAAGGTTTCCGGGGCCGGGTGGTCCACGCCGCGCGTTTCGCGGGCGCGTTCGGCGTAGCGGTTGAAGCGCCACGCCGTGCCTTGCTGCGTGATGCGGCGCCAGACCTGGCGCTTTTCAACCGGCGTGTAGCCCGGCCAGTGCTGCACCTCCTCGAAGCTGCGGCCGCAGCCCTTGCACACCTCGTCGCCCTGGCTGGTCGAGCAGATGGCAATGCACGGCGCGTCAGGGGTCGACGCGTACCAGTCCAGCCAGGCCTGGCGGGCGCGGGCCGGCATGCTGGCGTCGTCGCAATCGGCCTCGTGGTAGTAGACCATCAGGGCATACACCTCGGCCAGCGCACGCACCTCGGCGCAGGCGGTGATGCCGTCGGGCGAGGGCGACTTGTCGCGCCACCAGTTGATGGCGGATTCGATGTCGGTGATGTGGATGCCGGGCATGGGGTGCGCAAGGGAGGGGCCGCGAGTGTACCCAGCCCCCTGGGCTGTTGTGCGCAGTCGCTGCGGCAGCCGCCGGCGGGGGCCCAGGCGGGCTCGTCAGGCAGGCTGGTAGCCGGCCTCGGCCAGCACGGCCGCCACGGCTTCCCGCGTCAAGGCGGTGTCGACATGGACCTGGTGCGCGGGCAGGTCGGCCTGCACCTGGGCAGCGGGGTCGGCGGCCGTCACCGCCTGCGTGATGGCGCGCACGCAGTGGCCGCAGGTCATGTTCGGGATGTCCAGGGTCAACATGGGGGGCTCCTTGGTGCCGTGAGGGGGTAGAACGAGGACGTTCGAGGTGGGGCCTTCGCGCTCATTGTCAAGGCTCCAGTGCAGACTACCCGGCATGAACCGCCCATGCCGTCCCCGTTGCTCGTCCCCCCGCCCGCGCTGACATCGGCCTGGCCGGTGGAGGGCATGACCTGCGCCAACTGCGCTGGCCGTGTCGAGAAGGCCCTGCTGAAGGTGCCTGGCGTGCTGGGCGCGGTGGTCAACCTGGCGACTGAGTCGGTGGCCGTGACCACCGCCAACGCAGCGCCCGATTTTGATGTGCTGGCCGCGGCCGTGCACGTCGCCGGCTACACGCTGCAGCCCGTGCTGCCCGACGACGCCGTGCCCGCATTGGCGGTGCCGGTTGCGGGCTTGAGCGATGGCGGCCTTGTCGCTGCCCCTGGCGCTGCCCATGTTGGGCATGCTGTTCGGCCACCACGCGATGTTGCCGCCGCTGTGGCAACTGGCGCTCGCCACGCCGGTGCAGTTCTGGCTGGGCGCGCGCTTCTACCGCGCGGGCCGGCATGCGGCGCGGGCGCTGGCCGGCAACATGGACTTGCTGGTCGCCATCGGCACCTCGGCCGCATTCGGCCTGAGCCTGGCAACCTGGTGGCGCTGGCCGGGGCCGGGCGAGCCACCGCTGTACTTCGATGCCTCGGCCGTCGTCATCACTCTGGTGCTGCTGGGCAAGTGGCTGGAAGCGCGGGCCAAGCGCCAGACCACCGAGTCGCTGCGCGCGCTGGCCGCGTTGCGTCCGGCGACGGCGCGCGTGCGCCGGGGTGGGGTGGACCTGGAACTGCCGCTGGCCCAGGTGCGCGTGGGCCATCTCGTGGTGGTGCGCCGGGGCGAACGCGTGGCGGTGGACGGCAGCGTGACCGAAGGTGCCAGCCATGTCGACGAGTCCCTTATCACCGGCGAACGCCTGCCCGTGGCGCGCGGCGTCGGCGACCGGGTGATCGGCGGCGCGGTCAACGCCGAGGGTCTGCTGCAGGTACGCACCACGGCCGTCGGTGCCGAGTCGGCGCTGTCGCGCATCGTGCGCATGGTCGAGTCGGCCCAGGCCAAGAAAGCGCCCATTCAGCGCCTGGTGGACAAGGTCAGCGCGGTGTTCGTGCCGGTGGTGCTGGGCGTGGCGCTGTGCACCTTGCTCGGCTGGGGTTTCGTCACCGGCGACTGGACCCGCGCCGTGCTGGACGCCGGGGCCGTGCTCGTCATCGCCTGCCCCGGCGCGCTGGGGCTGGCCACGCCGACGGCCATCATGGTGGGCACGGGGGCGGCGGCGCGGCGCGGCATCCTCATCAAGGACGCCGAGGCGCTGGAACTGGCGCATGCGGTGCAGGTGGTGGCCTTCGACAAGACCGGCACGCTCACCGAGGGCCGGCCGCAGTTGCTGCAGGTGCTGGCACAGGACGGCGATTCGGCCGCGTTGCTGGCGGCGGTGGCGGCCGTGCAGGCCGGCAGCGAGCACCCGCTGGCCCGTGCCGTGCTGGACGCGGCAGCCCAGGCCGCGGCGGACGTGGGCATCGCCATGGGCACGGGCACCGACGTGGCCATGCAGGCCGCCGGCATCACGCTGATGCGCGGCGACGTGGGCCTGGTGGCCGACGCGCTGGACATCTCGCGCCGCACCCACGCCAAGATCCGTCAGAACCTGTTCTGGGCTTTCGTCTTCAATGCGGTGGGTATCCCGCTGGCGGCGGCCGGCCTGCTCAGCCCGGTGATTGCCGGGGGGGCCATGGCGATGAGCAGCTTCTGCGTCGTCAGCAACGCCTTGTTATTGCGTCGCTGGAAGGGTGCAAGCAGCTGAAGTGCGGGCGAAAATGAGACGGACACCAGGAGACGCCGATGCCCGTTCGCCCCGCCCTTCGCCGCCGAGACTTCGCTGCGTTGCTCGCAGGCACCGCCCTGGCGCCCGGCATGCTGCCAGCTGCGCGCGCGGCAGGCGCGCTGCCCATCTTCGACGCCCACCTGCACTACAGCCACGACGCGTGGGACCTGGTGCCGCCCAAGCAGGCCATCGCCATCTTGCGGGCCGCCGGCCTGCGCGGCGCGCTGGTGTCGTCGTCGGGCGACGACGGCCAGCAGCGGCTGGTGGCCGAGGCGCCCGACCTCATCGTGCCCGAGCTGCGCCCCTACCGCAGCCGCAGCGAAATCGGCAGCTGGGTGCGCGACGACAGCGTGCCGCGCTACCTTGAAGAGCGTCTGGCCCGCTTTCGCTACGCCGGCATCGGCGAGTTCCATCTCTTCGGCGCAGACACCGACCTGCCCGTGCCCCAGCGCATGGTGGCGCTGGCGCGCGAACGCGGGCTGCTGCTGCACGCGCACTCGGATATCGACGCGGTCGAGCGCCTGTTCAAGCAATGGCCGCAGGCGCGGGTGCTGTGGGCGCATTCCGGCTTCGACCAGCCCGAGGCCGTGCGCACGGTGCTGCGCCGCCACCCCCGGCTGTGGTGCGACCTGGCCTACCGCACCGACCACGCGCGGGGCGACCAGCTGGACCCCGCCTGGCGCGAGGCCTTCGACGAGTTCCCGGGGCGCTTCATGCTCGGCTCGGACACCTTCACGCCCGAGCGCTGGCACTACATCGGCACCCACGCCAGTGACGCGCGCGCCTGGCTGGCGCGCCTGCCCGCGCCGCTGGCCGAAGGTGTGGCCTGGCGCAATGCTGACAAGCTGCTGAACGGCTGGGCGGCGACCCAGCCGCGCGCATGAGGCGCTTGCGCTGGGCGCTGCTGCTGAATGCGGCGGTGCTGGGCGCTGCGAACGCGGGATGCGGTGACAGCCTGCCCAGCGACGGGCGCCAACGGCTGGAGCGCGGCGGCGTGCAATTGGTCTATGCGCCGCAAGGCGGCAGCCTGCCGC
>JANNWL010000045.1:0-4049 GCA_031414735.1 Burkholderiales bacterium
CGATGGAGCGTGCCATCGCCAGCAAGAAGGTCACCTACGACCTGGCGCGCTTGATGGACGGCGCCACGCAGGTGTCTTGCTCTGGCTTTGGGCGGGTACTGGTCGACGCCATGTGATTCGGTTGCAGGGCGGCACGTAAACAGGCACCGCGACTGCGCTGGGGATGGAAGTGCCACTTCGAGCACATGCCGCGACCCACCCGTCGCGGCTGCCGGCTACTTGCCAGGGGCCAGGTTTTCCAGCAATGGTTTCGTACCCCACCGGAAGCCCACGAGCACCTTGTTCTGCGCGCTGCCGTCGATGAACCCACGCTCGTTGGACCTGCCGACCTGCAGCCACAGGTCGTCGCGCAGCCGCAGGTCCACGCCAAGGCCGCTGTAGCGAGTGTTGACTTTTGCCTTGCCTGCCAGTTCCAGCCGGTTGCGCCCCAGGTCGGCGTAGGCATGCCACTTCTCGGCGCCGAGCTTCAGGCGCGCGACCAGTGCGGTCGTGTCCTGCCGCAGCAGCTTCGTGGCGTCAGCGGGGTCGGCAACGCGTTCATCGGTCTTTCGTTCGGCATTCAACTGCAGCAACCCCCGGTAGCTGGCCACAGACCGCCCGACGGAGTACGTGGCCCACAGGGCCTTGGCCGCCGGCAGCTTGTCTTTCACCGAGCCGGAACCCGAGTACCAGGACTGGCCGAATCCGACGTACAAGGCCGGCTTGGCCCACAGGTCTTCGACGAGCTTGGGCACTTTGCAGTCGGCGATGGCGTTCAGGGTTGCCTCTTGTTGGGCCTGGGTTGGCCCGGTGACATTGGGCCCAGCGGGCGGTGGCCCGCCAAACGGATTCGATTCCCTGACGCACTTGGCCAGCTTGCCGGCGAACAGCCCCGGGTCGCCTTGGTCCCAGACGCCCACGCGCACACCCCAGGCCAGCTGCGTGCCGCCCCCCGACTCTGCCGTTCCCAGCGAGACCGTGGTCCGCGCTAGAGCCTGTGTGACCGGCGAGTCCCTGTACCTGTCGCCGCCCACGATGCGCTCTCTGGCAAACATGGACATCGGCGCGATGTCGATGGCCAGCCCGTTCTTCACCTTGCCGTCCTTGTCGAAGCCCTTGGTGGCTGCGGCCATCAGTTCACGCACGCTGCCTGGTCGCTGGATGCTGGTGGGCGTGAGGCCCAGGATCGCGAAGGCCGGGCTGGCGGGCACGCTCAGGTCGGCTGCGGCCCTGGTGGTCAACACGTCGTACACCGTCAACGGCGCACTTGCAGCGCCGGCTGCTGGCGCTGCGGTTTCAGCCATCGCTTGCATGTGCAGAGCCACGCAGGTGAGCAGGCAGCCTGCTGCCTTTGCGAGCGCTTTCATGGCGATGCTCCGCCGGGCACGCCACCCAGCTTGGGTGCGGCCAGCATCACGCCGTCGTACACCACCGTGTCGTTCAACTGGCCGTCAGGAATGGTGCCGGCATAGCGGCCGGCCACCAGCGTGTTGCCGTTCTCGTCGCGCACCTTGCCGGTCACGCTGTAGCTGCCCAGGTTGGCGGCGCTGCGCAAAGCCAGCACGCCCCATTTGATGTAGGCCGCCTGGGGCGAGGGCGTGAACAGCCAGTTGGCGGTGCCGTCGGTCTCGGACGTGATGGGCTCGCTTCCGTCGAAGCCCACGCCATCGATGAGCTTGTTCTGCGCATCGAACACGGCCACCTGCATTGCCACGATGGGGCCGCCGAAGACCTCCACGCTGACGACGGCGCTGGGCCCGCTCAATTGGATGGTCTGCTTGAACTTGATTCTGGCGTCGGTGGTGATGGGCACTTTGCTTCCTCCTGAGTTGGCGGGGCTGCGGTCGCCCCTGCGGATGGTTTGTTCGAACTTCAGTCAACCTTCGGCCCACTGGGCACCGAAGGCAGCACTGGGACAGCAATGGGCGCCGTGCCGCCCGTGGTGGTGGCAAGCGTCGATGCCTTCTTCTCGAGACCCGCGCGGACCTGGTTGGCCAGGTAGGGCACGAACAACCCGGCACCGCCCACCAGGAACTTCAGCATCGTGTCCACCACACTGGGCACGGCGCCACCCAAGGCAAAAGCGCGCAGCGTGAGCATCCCCATGGCGATGTAAAGCGACAGGATCACGATCAGACCCAGGATGGCGATCAGGCGGCTGGAACTGGCCGTCAGCAGGGTGACGCTGTGTCCGGCGGCGTCCACGTAGATGACGTCCTCTGACAGCGCGTCGGTCAAGCGCCAGCGGCGGGCGCGCGCATCGCCCTTGGCGTTCATCACGACCCACAGGACCGTGCCGCAACCGACTACCACCAAGCCACCGCACAACCAAAGCAGAAGCACAGCAGTATTGGCATCGACCATGGCGGCGCTGGGCCGCTCGGTCAATTGCGCGCAACATGCAGCCGCGCTGGCAGCGGCGGCAACCTTGTCGCACGTTGCGTTGGCCTGGGCCGCAGCGCCCAGGCTCAGCACCAAGGCCAGCATCGCCAGGGCGGATTGGAGGTGGCGTGTGAAGTGCATGATGTCCGTACGGCTGTTTTGTGGGCTTCTGGCGGTGAAAGCGGGTGCTTCGCACGGTCTGCGGCGCAACGCGTTTCTTGTGAGCGGATCGTAGGCAGGCGCTGTTCTCGCGCATCCGTCAACGTGATGACAGATCGCGACTGGCCGTCATTCGACCGGTGGGCTGACCCGTAGCCATGCGAGGCGCGGGCGTGTGCTGCATCGTTGGCTCAGCGGTAGCCAAGCCTGCACCCTGCAGGCGCCAGCTGAACGGGCAGCGCAGTCGTGATCCAAGTGCTGCGTCACGGGCATGAGCCTGCAGGCCGCCGACCGGGTCATCGCGGCGATGGAGCGTGCCATCGCCAGCAAGAAGGTCACCTACGACCTGGCGCGCTTGATGGACGGCGCCACGCAGGTGTCTTGCTCTGGCTTTGGGCGGGTACTGGTCGACGCCATGTGACGGCAGCGCAAGGCGTGCTTGTCGGCCCGGCCAGGTGGATTCTTCAAGCCACTCAGGCCGCGTCGAGTGCGGCGCCACAGGTCCGGTTGCGGCCCTCGGACTTGGCGCGGTAGAGCTGGGCGTCGGCTGCGCGCAGCAGGTTGGCGGCGCTGCCCGGCAGGTTGCCGGCCTGGGTGCAAACGCCCAGGCTCACCGTGACCGCCGAGGCCACCGTCGAGTCACCATGCTCGATGTGCAGGGCCTGCACCGCCGCGCCCAATTGCTCGGCCAGTGCCACGGCGCCCGGGAGAACGGTGTCGGGCAGCAGGCAGACGAATTCTTCACCGCCATAGCGCGCGATCAGGTCGCCGGGTCGACGCAGTCCGGCCTGGAGCGCCGCGGCCACCTGGCGCAGGCAGTCGTCGCCAGCCTGGTGACCGTGACGGTCGTTGTAGCGCTTGAACAGGTCGACATCGAGCAGCACCACGCTCAGCGCGCTGCCGCTGCGCGCTGCGCGGGCCCACTCGGCCGCCAGCCGCTCGTCGAAGTGGCGCCGGTTGTACACGCCGGTCAGGCCGTCGATGTAGACCCACTGGCGCAACAGGTCGGACTGCGCCTTGAGTGTGAGGTGGGTGCGCACGCGGGCGCGCACGATCTTCGGGTTGATGGGCTTGGAAATGAAGTCCACTGCGCCGAGTTCCAGCCCCAGCGTCTCGGCCGCTTCGTCGCTGTGTGCGGTGACGAAGATGACCGGGATGTCGCGCGTCGCCACGTCGGCCTTCAGCCGACGACACACCTCGTGACCGTCCAGTCCGGGCATCACGACATCGAGCAGCACCAGGTCGGGCTGCTGGCTGGCGCACAACGCCAGAGCCTGCTCGCCGCTGGTGGCCATCAACACCTGGTGGTCGGCGGCGAAGGCCTGGTACAGCGCCTGGATGTTGACGGGCTGGTCGTCGACCACCAACAGGCGCGGGCGGCGCCCGGTGGGGGAGTCAAGGGGGGGCGCGGTCATGGTTCGAACTCTTCCAGGAGTTGTGCACAGTAGCGCAAGGCAGGGTCAAACTCCAGCCCCGCCATGGCCGCGTCGAGCGGGCGCAACCGCTCGCCCAGGGCGCCGGCAAACTGC
>JANNWL010000046.1:0-12958 GCA_031414735.1 Burkholderiales bacterium
CTTGTCCAGCAAGGTCTGCGAGCCCGACGGCGAGGTGATGACGGACTTGCACTCTTGCACCGACGTGAACTGGCGGTGCGTGCCATCCGGCATCAGGTCGATGTAGTGGATCTCTTCGTCCTTGGTGTACCAGGGCTGATCGCCCACCTCGATGCGGCGCAGGTACTTGACCCAGCTCACGCCCTGCACGCCCGGCACCACCAGGCGCAGCGGGTAGCCGTTCTCGGGGCGCAGCATCTCGCCGTTCATGCCCCAGGCGACGATCACGTCGTCGAGCGCATTCGCCATCGAGATCGTGCGCGTCATCGACGAGCCGTCGGCGCCCTCGGCGAGCACGTAGCGGCCCGCCTTGAGGTCGGCACCGCACAGGTCGAGCAGGGTCGACAGCTTTACGCCGGTGAACTCGCAGCACGACACCATGCCGTGGGTGTACTGCACCGAGGGCACCGACACGTTGGCCCACTCCATCGCGGTGTTGGCGCCGCATTCGATGAAGTGGAAGCGGCTTACCGAGGGCAGCCGCATCAGCTCGTCCATGGTGAACACCATCGGCCGCTTCATGAGGCCGCCGTCGCTGCCGTTGAGCATGAGCCGGTGCTTGCTCGGGTCGATGTCCCACCAGCCCTGGTGATGGCGTTCGAAGTGCAGCCCGCTGGGGGTGACGATGCCGAACAGGCTTTGCAGCGGCGCAAAGGAAACCGAGGACTGCGTCGTCTGCGTCAGCCCCGGGCTGGGCCGGCGCTGCACGTTGGCTTCAAACTGCGACGGCTTGCCGTAGCCCTCGGTAGCCACGCCTTGGCCCAGCCCGCGGGTGTGCTCGGGCAACTGCAGGATGGCCGGGTCGCCAGCTGCGGTCTGGGCACCAGCCACCGGCACGGCCGTCCCGGCGACGGCGGCAGCAAACGCGCTGCGGATGAAATCGCGCCGCCCGCCCTGGGCTTCGCGCTGCACGGCAGCCACGCCCTCGCGGCCGAGGAAGTTCTCGGGCGCTTTGCGCAATCGGCCCGCGGGCGGGTGCAGTTGCATGGATCAGGACTCCGGGCTGTGCATCTAGATATAAGCAATCACTAATGTATTGGTTGTGCCACCAGGAAATGCTCAGGGAAATCCAGCGGCCCAAGCCCGGTGGGCGGCGATGGCGAAGGGTCCCCGTTGGCAAGCCGGCGCCCCGGCATGCGCTCGGCAGTGGCCTGTAGGAAACTCGGACGACAGGAGCAAACCCACCATGCTGATCCAACTCACCTACGCCAGCCGCACTTCACGGGCGATCACTGGCGATGATCTGAAAGACATCCTCAATGCGTCGCAGCGAAACAACTCGCGCGTGGGGGTGACCGGCACGCTTTGTCTGGCGAACGGCATCTTCTTGCAGCAGCTCGAGGGCGATCGCAGCGAAGTCAATCGCCTCTACCACCGCATCCTGAACGACCCTCGCCATCGCGATCCGGCCGTGCTCGACTTCAGTGAGATCACGAGTCGCCGGTTTTCGACCTGGGCCATGGGTTCGCTGGCACCCATCGAGGCCAATCGCCACATCTTTCTCAAGTACTCCCGCGCCGCGAGTTTCGACCCCTACGGCATGAGCAGCCACACGCTGAAGGAGTTTTTCGGCGAACTGCTTGCCAACGGGGAATGGATTGTCTGAGGCCGTGGCGTGAGCGCGGCATGGCCTGCGCGCAGAGCAGGCCCTCAGGGCTGCCCGACGATCGACGCCGTGGCCATGAGCTCATGAAACAGCGCCATGGACACCGCGCCGGACACCGCGTACGGGTCCAGCGTCGGCCGCTCTGAGTACTTCAGCAGTAGCCCCGGGTTCAGCCGGCCCATGTTCACCTGGCCCATCGACCAACCGGCGAAGCGGCGCTCGCCGATTTCTTCGTAGCACAGCAGTTCCACTTGCTGGTGGCGCGGGTCGCTGACGATGCGGTTGTAGAGCTGGTTGACGGCACTGCGGCCGCCTTCCAGCGCTTGCAGGAAGATGCCTTCGCTGTAGCACAGCACCCCGGTGACGCCGATGGCCGGGTTGTTGGCCTTGGACTTGCGCAGGATGGCGATGAGCTCGTCCTGGTCGATGCCGGGGACGGCGCGGCTGGCATACATGAGTCGAACGAGCATGGCGGGGTTGTCCAGTCCAGGGGGGGGTCAGGTGTTCTTGCGGGGCAGCAGCGACAGGAACTCGCGGCGCAGGTTGGCGTCCTTGAGGAACGCACCGCGCATCACGCTGTTGACCATGGCACTGTCGGTGTCCTTGATGCCGCGCCAGTGCATGCAGAAGTGGTCGGCCTCCATCACCAGCGCCAGGCCGTCGGGGCGCACGCGGTCCTGTAGTTCATTCGCCAGCATGGTGACGGCTTCTTCCTGGATCTGCGGCCGGCTCATCACCCAGTCCGCGATGCGTGCGTACTTGCTCAGGCCGATGAGGTTGCTGTGCTCGTTGGGCAGGATGCCGATCCACACGCGGCCGAAGATCGGGCACATGTGGTGGCTGCAGGCGCTGCGCACGGTGATCGGGCCCACGATCATCAGCTCGTTCAAGCGCTCGGCGTTGGGGAATTCAGTCACCGCGGGCATCGGTACGTAGCGGCCTCGGAAGACCTCTTCCAGGTACATCTTGGCCACGCGCTGGGCCGTGCCGTGGGTGTTGTGGTCGTTCTCGGTGTCGATCACGAGCGCTCGCAACACCTCTTCCATCTTGGCTTGCACTTCGGCCTTCAGCTCGACCAGCTCGCCCTCGCGCACGAAGGCCGAGATGTTGTCGTTGGCATGGTGGCGCCGGCCGGACTGCACCAGGCGGTAGCGGATGCGCTCGGAGGCCGGCATTTGGGCCAGCTCTTCCTCGCTGCGAAACAGGCGTTGCGGGGGGGCAACCAGGGTGGGGGGACTGGCCATGGGGCGTCTTTGGTCCGGGATAGATGTGAGCGCATTGTGCGGCGGCTGGGTCGGGGGTGCCAGACCGCGGGATAGACTGGTCCCGGTGACCTACCCCGCCAGCGCCGCCCCGTCGCCCGCCCACCCCTCCGTACCGCTGGCGCGGCTGCTCGAACACACGGCCGACGCGGTGCAGGCCGTGCGCAGCGGGCAAAGCCTGACTGCCGTGCTGGCCCGGCTGCCCACCGAATTGCGCCCGGGCGTGCAGGCCTTGAGCTTCCACGCCCTGCGCTGGCTGGGCAGCGCCACCGAGGTGCGCGCCCGGCTGGCGCCCAAGGCGCCGCCGCCGAACGTCGACGCGCTGCTGGTCACCGCGCTGGCGCTGTTGTGGCCCGGCGAGCCGCCGCCCTACGCCGAGCACACCCTGGTCGACCAGGCCGTCAGCGCCGCGCGCCAGCGTGTACCGGCCGCCGCGGCCTTCATCAACGCCGTGCTGCGGCGCTTCCTGCGCGAGCGCGACGCACTGGTGGCCGCCGTCGCCCACAGCCCGCTGGGCGCCTACAACCACCCGCCCTGGTGGGTGGACCGCGTGAAGCACGACTGGCCGGCCGACTGGCAGCGGCTGCTCACCGGCGCCAACCGCCGCCCGCCCATGACCTTGCGCGTCAACGCCCGCCGCGGCACGGCGGCGGCCTACGTGCAGCGCCTGGCCGAGCAGGGCCGAACGGCCTGGGTCCTGTCCGACCCGGCCTTCGGCGGCCAGGCCGTGGTGCTCGACGCCCCGTGCCCGGTGCCCCAGCTGCCCGGCTTTGCCGAGGGCGAGGTCTCGGTGCAGGACGCGTCGGCCCAACGCGCCGCGCTGCTGCTGCTGGGCCGGTTGCAAGGCGACGCGGCCGGCCTGCCGGCTGGTGCGCGGGTGCTGGATGCCTGCGCCGCGCCGGGTGGCAAGACGGCCCACCTGCTGGAGCTGTCCGAGCTCGAGCTGCTGGCCCTGGACAGCGACCCGCTGCGCCTGGCCCGCGTGCAGGAGACGCTGAACCGTCTGCGCCTGCCGTCGGGCGCGCAGGCCGATCCGCGGGGCGGTTCGCGCGTCGAACTGCGCGCCGGCGACGCCCGCCTGCCCGCCACCTGGTGGGACGGCCGGCCCTTCGACGCCATCCTGCTCGACGCGCCTTGCACGGCCTCGGGCATCGTGCGCCGCCACCCCGACGTGCGCTGGCTGCGCCGGGCCGACGACGCCGGCTCGCTGGCCCGCATCCAGGCCGAGCTGCTGGCCGCCCTGTGGCCGCTGCTCAAGCCCGGCGGGCGGCTGCTTTACGCCACCTGTTCGGTCTTCAAGGCCGAGGGCCAGGGCCAGATCGACGCATTTTTGCAACGCCTGCCCCCGGGCTCGGCCTGGCTGCAGCCCCACTCCCCGGGCCACCTGCTGCCCAGCCCCGACAATCTGCTGGCTGACGCGACGGGCCGCCCCGCGACCGTCCACGACGGCTTCTTCTACGCCCTGATTCAGAAGACCTGACCCTCACCTCACGACGCCACGACCCCACGCCATGCACCCGCCGCTGGTCCGCCGACGCTTCCTGCAGGGCCTGGTGCTGCTGTGGGCGGTGTCGTGGCTGGGCCCGGTGCAGGCCCAGGGCGTGGAATTGGCCAGCCTGGACACCAAGCGCCAGGACGGCGCCTTGACGCTGGACTTCGCGGCCCGCGTCACGCTGACCAAATCGGTGGAAGACGCCCTGCAGCGCGGCGTGCCCGTCTACTTCGTCGCCCAGGCCGACCTAAAACGCAGCCGCTGGTACTGGCGCGACGAGCGTGTGGCCCGCGTGTCACGGTCCTGGCGCGTCGCCTACCAGCCGCTGACCGGCACCTGGCGCGTCGGCCTGGGCGGCCTGCAGCAGACCTTTGGCACGCTGGCCGAGGCCATGAACACGGCCTCGCGCAGCGCCGGTTGGCGCCTGGCCGACCTGAACCAGATCGACCCCGACAGCCGCTACACCGTCGACTTCAGCTACCGGCTGGACACCGCCCAGCTGCCCGGGCCGATGCAGTTCGGCCTGGTCGGGCAGAGTGACTGGGCGCTGAGCGTGGAGCGCGTGCTGCGCGTGGACTGATGTGATGCAGGGGCGGGCATGAGCACTTCCGCCGCGGCGCGCTGGACCTGGATCGTCTCGACCGTGGCGGCCACCGGGGCGGCCCTGGTGCTGGCCTTCGTGCTGTCGCTCAGCACCAAGGGGGGCGGCTTCTATGAGCGCCACTTCGTCTGGCTGTTCTGGGTCAACGTGGCGGTGGCCGGGGTGCTGGTGCTGGTCATCGGCCTGGCCGCGCTGCGCCTGGCCGTGCGCGCGCGCCGTGGCAAGTTCGGCAGCCGGCTGCTCATCAAGCTGGTGGGCATCTTCACCGTGGTCGGGCTGCTGCCGGGGCTGGTGATCTACACCGTGTCCTACCAGTTCGTGTCGCGCAGCATCGAGGCCTGGTTCGACGTGCGGGTGGCCGGCGCGCTCGACTCGGGGCTGGCGCTGGGCAAGAACACCCTGGAGACGCTGAAGCTGGAACTGGGCAGCAAGGCCCGGGTGGCCGCGGAGCGCCTGGCCGAACGCGACAGCGGCCCGCTGCCGCTGGCGCTGGAGCGGCTGCGTGAGCAGCTCGGCGCCAGCGAGGTCACCGTGCTGGGCCCGTTGGGCCAGGTCCTGGCCATGGCGGGCGGCACCGCGGACACGGGCCCGCCCGAACGGCCAGCGGCGGCCCTGCTGCGGCAGGCGCGGCAGAGCGGGCTGGGCAGCCAGGTGGACGGGCTGGACGACGAGTCCCTGGCCCTGGGCGGCGCCGGTGCCAGCGTGCGCGCACTGGCCCGGCTGCCGCGCAGCCAGCTCACGCTGACCGGCGGCGAGGACCGCTTCCTGATGGTCGTGCAGCCGCTGCCACGCTCGCTGGCGCTGAATGCCCTGGCTGTGCAGGCTGCGTACAGCGAATACCAGCAGCGCGCGCTGGCCCGCGACAGCCTGCGCCGCATGTATGTGGGCACGCTGACGTTGGCGCTGATCCTGGCCGTCTTCGCATCGGTGCTGCTGGCGGTGGTGCTGGGCAACCAGCTGGCGCGGCCGCTGCTGCTGCTGGCCGACGGCGTGCGCCAGGTGGCGGCGGGCGACCTCACGGCCAAGCCGGTGTTCGCGTCAGGCGACGAACTGGGCGGGCTGACGCGGTCGTTTGCCGACATGACGGCCCAGGTGGCCGACGCACGTGAACAGGTGCAGCGCGGCGTGCAGCAACTGGAGACGGCCCGCACCCGGCTGCAGACCATTCTGGACACGCTCAGCGCCGGCGTCATCGTGTTCGACCACGAAGGCCGCATCGACACCGTCAACCCCGGCGCCACGCGCATTCTGCAGCGCCCGCTGTCGGCCTGGCGCGGGCGGCGCTTGTCGGAACTGCCCGATTTGGAGGGCCTGTCACGCAGCGTCGAGCAGCACTTCGAACTGCTGGCCACCAGCCCCGAGGCCGGCGAACGCGACCAGTGGCAGGACTCGTACGAACTGGCCCGAGGCGATGGCGCCCAGTTGACCCTGCTGGTGCGTGGCGCCACCTTGTCAGACGATGTGGCCACCGCAGCCGGCGGCCCGCCTGGGCTGCAGCAGGCGCGGCTGCTGGTGTTCGATGACATCAGCGAGGTCGTCTCGGCGCAGCGCTCGGCCGCCTGGGCCGAAGTGGCGCGGCGGCTGGCGCACGAGATCAAGAACCCGCTCACGCCGATCCAGCTGTCGGCCGAGAGGCTGCGCTACAAGCTCGAGTCAAGGCTGGAAGGCGCCGACCAGTCGCTGCTGCTGCGCTCGGTAGCGACCATCGTCAACCAGGTGCAGGCGATGCAGACGCTCGTCAACGAGTTCCGCGACTACGCCCGCCTGCCCGCCGCGCAAATGAAGCCGCTGGACCTGAACGCGCTGGCGCTGGAGGTGCTGGCCTTGTACGGCCAGGCCGCCGACAGCGGCGTGCTGCAGGCCCGCCCCGAACCCGACCTGCCACGCATCATGGGCGACGCCACCCAGCTGCGCCAGGTCATCCACAACCTGGTGCAGAACGCGCTGGATGCCGTGCAGGACCGGCCCGGCGCGAGCGTCGAGCTGCGCACCTCGGCCGCCCGCGGAGAACAAGGCGAATTGCTCGCCGTGCGCCTGGCCGTCATCGACAACGGCCCGGGTTTTGCCGACAAGGTGCTCAAGCGCGCCTTCGAGCCCTACGTCACGACCAAGACCAAGGGCACCGGCCTGGGCCTGGCCGTGGTGAAGAAGATCGCCGACGAGCACGGTGCCCGGCTGCGCGTGGCCAACCTCCACGAAGGCGACGCGAAAGAAGGCCCGGTATCCGGGGCGCGGGTTTCGTTATCATTTTCGACTTTCGCCCCCATGCCGGGCGGCGCCGAAGAAGCGGCCGCCACGGGCCCGGCACCGGCCCCTTCCGGTGACACAACGCAGGTGCACTGAGTCCCCCGAATGGCAACCATCCTGGTAGTGGACGACGAGCTGGGCATCCGTGCCCTGCTCTCGGAGATCCTCACCGACGAGGGTCACACCGTCGAACTGGCGGAAAACGCTGCCCAGGCGCGCAGCGTGCGCGACGCGCTGCGGCTCGACCTGGTGCTGCTCGACATCTGGATGCCCGACGTCGATGGCGTCACCCTGCTCAAGGAATGGTCTGCCGGCGGGCAGCTGTCGATGCCCGTCATCATGATGAGCGGCCACGGCACCATAGACACGGCGGTCGAAGCCACCAAGTTCGGCGCCACGGCCTTCCTGGAAAAGCCCATCACCTTGCAGAAGCTGCTGCGGGCGGTCGAACAGGCGCTGGCGAAGCCCACGCCGGGCCAGCGCAACGTGGCACAGCCCTGGCGCGGTGACGTCGCCTCCGTTGGCGAGACGCCACTTGCCGCGTCGCTCGCCCACCCCCATGCCCCGCTGCTCGCCAACGGCCCGCAGCCGCACCAGAGCTTCGACCTGGACCGCCCGCTGCGTGAAGCGCGCGACGCTTTCGAAAAGAGCTATTTCGAGTTCCACCTGAGCAAAGAAGGCGGCTCGATGACCCGTGTGGCCGAGAAGACCGGGCTGGAGCGCACCCACCTCTACCGCAAGCTCAAGCAACTCGGCGTGGACCTGACCCGCAACAAGCGCGGTCTGTCATGAACCCTGGCACGTGCTTCCGGCCGCGCAGGCAGCCGGCTTGTCTATAATCACGGGTTGCCGTGGCCTGGTAGCTCAGTTGGTAGAGCAGCGGATTGAAAATCCGCGTGTCGGTGGTTCGATTCCGCCCCAGGCCACCAAGCACATCAAGGACTTAGCGAACTACGCGCTAGGTCCTTTTTCTTTGTCCGTAGCTGCAGCGTAGCCGCCGAAGACATCCGGAAGGCCGAACGACCAGGCCCTGGCAGAGAACATCAAGAGGTTCGTGCTCGAGTCGGCCTGCGCGAAGGAAGTCGTGCGGCGTCGACAACGGGAAGTGGTTCAGATGGGTCCAGAACGCGAGCGTCATGTTCAGCCACCGACCGCGTCCAGAAGCCGGCCTGGGCCGGACATTGAACGCTGACCGTGCCCCCATGCCTCACCCCGCCCCCAGGGGCGGGGCAGTCCTTGCCGCCGGACGGGCCCGGAGGCTGGCACCTGACGGCAGCCAGCCTGCTCGCGCTGAGCGTTCGTGTTTGCCGCGCCCCGTCAAGGGTTCGCTGCGCCGGGCGGTGCCCGCCCTTGACCGGTCACGACAAACACCGTGCCTCGAGGGTGGGGGGTGCTTTCGGGACATTCTTTAAAGAACATTAATGTCAAAAATGACTTAAAAAGCATTTTTTGCGAAAATGCCGGATAAAGCATAAAATGTTCAGATGGAGTACCCCATCCAGTCTTCCGGACAGCTCTCCGCCCACCTGCGCTCTCTGCGCAAGGCGCGGCGGCTCAACCAGGTCCAGCTCGGCGCTGCACTTGGCGTCGGGCAGGCGCGCATTGCCCGCATCGAGCGCGACCCGGCGGCAGTCAGCGTCGAACAGTTTCTCGAACTGCTGGGCGCCCTGGGGGTGCAGATGGTTCTGCGTGCGACCGGGCCGCGCACCCCCGCCATGTCGGCGCCGGCCCGTCAGAAGACCCCCGGCCCGGCCGACGAGCCTTGGTAAGCGTTCGCACTGCGCCGGTATGGCAGAGCTTCAGGTCTGGATGAACGGGCAGCCCGTGGCCGTGTGGACCGCGCTGCGCACGGGCACGCCGGTGCTGCGCTACCACGAGGTCTGGGCTCAATCGGACGAAGGCCGTGCGCTGTCCTTGTCACTGCCGTTCACCGCCGGGCTCGAGCACCGCGGCGACGCGGTCACCCACTACTTCGACAACCTGCTGCCCGACAGCGCCGAGATCCGGCGCCGCTTGCGCCGCCGATTCCACGCCCGGTCCGGCGAAGCCTTCGACCTGCTGGCCGCCATCGGGCGGGACTGTGTCGGTGCGGTGCAGCTGCTGCCGCCCGGCGTCGCGCCGGACGGCTGGAACCGTGTCGACGCCGAGCCGCTGAAAGAGGCAGACGTCGAGCGCATCCTTGCCTCCGTGACATCCGACGCGCCGCTCGGCCAGGGCGAGGCCGACGATCTGCGCATCTCCATCGCCGGCGCGCAAGAGAAGACCGCGTTGCTGCAGATGGCCGGGCGCTGGTACCGGCCCCACGGCGCCACGCCGACCACGCACATCCTGAAGCTGCCCCTCGGGCTGGTGGGCAACCTGCGCGCCGACATGACCGATTCGGTCGAAAACGAATGGCTCTGCGGGCAGCTGATGAACGCGCTGGGCATCGTCACCGCCGAGACCGCGATCGCCAGCTTCGGGGCCACCAAGGCGCTGGTCGTCACGCGTTTCGACCGCCGCTGGCAGGGCGTGCCCGCGGGCGGCGAGCGCAAGCACAGGTTCAAGCCCGGCGAGGGCATGTGGATCGCGCGCCTGCCCCAGGAAGACTTCTGCCAGGCCCTGGGCATCGCACGCGACCAGAAGTACCAGAGCGAAGGCGGCCCTTGCGTGCGCGACTGCCTGGCGGTGCTGGCGCACAGCGAAAACGCGGATGAGGATCGCACGAGCTTTGCGCTGACGCAGCTGGCTTTCTGGCTGCTGGCGGCGACCGACGGGCACGCGAAGAATTTCTCTATCCAGCATCGACGCGCCGGCCGCTTTCATCTGGCGCCGCTGTATGACGTGCTGTCGGCCTGGCCGATCATCGGGCGCGGTCCGAACCAGCTGGCCTACCAGCGCGCCAAGCTCGCCATGGCGGTGCGTGGGCAGAACGCGCACTACCGCTTGGGCGAGATCGAGGTGCGGCATTGGCGGCGACTGGCGGCGTCGTGTGGCCCGGCTGTCTGGGACCGGATGACGGCCCTGGTGGCGCGTGTGGAAGAGGTGCTGCAGGGCATGGCGCATCGCTTGCCCGCGGAGTTCCCGGAAGCTGTCTGGTCGCGGGTTGCCGATGGCATGCGGCGGCATGTGGCGAAGTTTCAGAAGGGCCTTGGCTGACACCGTCGCGGTCTGGTTCGGCGCGCAGGTGCGGGGCGAATTGGGGTCGGAGAGTCCGACGCCTGCCGACAGACACTCCTAGTTTGTGCGTTACCCTGCCTGACAGGCGCCGCCCAACGAGGGGGCTACAAGAGCGGGGCAGCCAGCCACGCAACCTGCGCGACTACGGGGAGCATGCAAAACGTGAAGAGCGCACTCTTCGTCGACTTCGACAATGTGTTTTCGCAACTGAGGCAGTTGCAGTCCGATGCCGCCGAGAGATTCGCTCGTCATCCGTCGGAATGGATCGGTTGGCTCACCAATTCGTTGCCACTGCCGGAACCGCACGAGGACGGAGAACGCCGCCGCTTGCTCGTGCGCCGCTGCTAGCTCAACCCCAACTGGTACCAGAGCTATCGTCACGGCTTCCTGCGCGCCGGGTTCGAGATCGTCGACTGCCCGCCCGTGACCAGCCAGGGCAAGACCAGCACCGACATCCACATGGTGCTGGACATCGTCGATCTGCTCCAGCACGAAACGCGCTGCGACGAGTTCATCGTCTTCTCGGCAGATGCCGACTTCACGCCCGTCTTGCGCAAGCTGCGCCGCTACGACCGGCGCACCACGGTGTTGGCGATCGGCTTCCCATCGGCTGCCTACCAGGCTTCGGCCGATATGTTGATCGACGAGCGGCTGTTTCTTCGTAATGCGCTCGGCCTTGGCCTGGCCACTGCTGAAGCTTCGCCTGGTCACAACGGACAGTCGGCTGAAGCTAAAGAACCAGGTATCGCCGACGGCAATCCGGTGGTGGGAGAGCCGAAGTCAACGAGTGCAACCGTCGCACCGCCCAAATCCGAGTCGACCGTCAAGGTGAGCGCTCGGCTCGCGACACCCGACGAACTGTCGGAGATTGCGGGTCGCCTCTGGACCCTTGTCGACGAGGCCGCGTTGCCGGTCAATGCGGCTCAGCTCTCATCGCGATTGCGACAAGAGCATACGGAGATCCTGGAAAACTGGAACGGGCTGGGCACTTTCAAGTCGTTCTTCCGCTCTCTCAGGCTTTCGCGCCTGCTCTGGCTGAGCGGGTCCAGCGGTCGAGTGTTAGACCCGAGCCGGCATGAACTGGAAGGGACGCTGCCAGAGCAGGAACCGGAATCGCCGTGGGCCGGTGCTGAGGAGCTGTTCCCAGTGGTCCGTGAAGTCTGCGTACTGACCGGCGCTCCGATGTTGGCGCCCAAAGACTTGCAGGCAGTTATCGGCGCTCTGGTCGAGGCGATTAGAAAGCAGGAGTTCAAGCTGGCCACGACCGTGCAGTTGGTGTGCCGCAAGTGCTTCGAATCCGGTGGCCTGAGAGTTCGGCCGCGCGACGTCACTTTCCTGGTGCGCGGCATGCAGATGAACGGCCAGGTGTTTGGCCAGGGCGCCGACGACGAGGCGACCCTAGCCACGAGACTCTTCAATCAGATCCTCTTCCTGTGTGAGCGTGAGCAAAGGGTCCTGACCCAAGCGGAGACAGGTCACATCAGCGCATGGGTGAAGCCCGAGCAGATCGGATCGGACTGATGGATGCGCTCGCTGCGCAGATCAGCGTTGTTGTTGGTGTGCTCGCCGTTTGTTTTCTTGGGCCGGCACTGGCGTTGTACTTCATGCTTCGGCGCAAACGACAGGCGCGTAGGCGACGCCGCTCACCTATCGGCAAGGATCTGCTTCGGGGCCCAGGCCATTCATTGCGAGAGCAGCTCGAACTTGCCGGAGTCGATCTCAGTTTCGACCTGGCGCTACTGATGGTTGTGCCGCTGCTCATGTTGTCCGTGTTCTTGGCACAAGCCCATGTCCTGGGCCTGCCGAGGGTCATGCATCTTTCCCCGATCTACGCAGCCTTTGCGTTGGCGTTCATCGGCTGGGCGGTTCGAAAACTTTGGAAAACTGGCACCCAGCTCGACAATCTGAGAGCTGGATACGACGCGGAGCTTGCGGTCGGACAGGAACTTGACCAACTGATGCGCCGAGGCGCGTTCGTGTTCCACGATGTGCCGGCCGACAAATTCAACATCGATCACGCCGTGGTCGCCGGCCAAGGGCTTTTCTCAGTCGAGATCAAGGGCTTCACAAAGCCAAAGCGCGGTGGCGGCAAGGCCGATGCAACGGTTGTCTTCGATGGTCAAGTGCTGAAATTCTCGACATGGGCGACGAAGGAACCGCTGGAACAGGCGGAACGTCAGGCGGCATGGCTGGGCAAATTGCTCAGCAGCGCGATTGGAGCTTCTGTCGCTGCGCTTCCCGTTTTGGCGCTGCCCGGATGGTTTGTCGATCGAACCGGTCGGGGGGCTATCAGGGTGTTCAACGGCAAAGAGCTCGCAGGACTGCTCGACGCGCGCGGTGCGCAGAGTCTATCGGCAGAGCAAGTGCAGCAAATCGCACATCAGATGGAGCAGCGATGCCGCACCGTTGCGCCGCGTTACAACGACGAGGCGAAGGCATCTTGAGCAAGATCTGCGCGGCTTTTGTCCATGGAATCTGCGGCGGCAAGAAGGGCTGAAGACGGTGCGCTTCTGGTGGGTCAATCAGAACCAAACGTACCGCCACGAAGTGCG
>JANNWL010000047.1:0-3089 GCA_031414735.1 Burkholderiales bacterium
CGCGCGTCGGCCGAGCGCATGCCTTGTGACTTCATCGCCTTCATGCCGGCTTCCTGGGCGCCTTCCTTGTAGGTGACGAGGTAGCGGCCGGTCTGCATGCTGTCGCCGCCGTGGGCTTGCGCGGCGAGCAGCATGGCTTCGATGCCGTTGGTGGCGGCGGGCGCTTGGGCGGGGCGGGTGGGAAGGGGTTTCCTGGCCATGAGAGTCTCCTGAAGAGGGTTGGGACTGGGGCGGCAAAGATAGCGCCGCACCGCCCTGGCCCACATCCCCAGTTCCGCCGAAAAACCACCCGCCCGGGGGCCCGCAGGCCCGTCGATCTAGGGGTGCGAGGGGTGCGCTGCGTCAGGACGCCAGCGCCCGCCGCGCACGGTGCAGGCGCACGAACAGGTTCTGCTCGCTGATCTGCAGGGCCTGGCAGATGTCGCTGCTGCTGCGCTCGTGCAGCAGGCGCATCTCGACCACGCGGCGCAGCGAAGCCGGCAGGGCCTGGATGCGCGCCAAGGTCTGGCGCAGCCGCTGGCGGTGTTCGGCCACGTCCTGTGGGCCGGGCAGCGGGCTCTCGAGTTCGATGCCGGCGTCGTCGTCATCGCCATCGGCAGCGCCGGCGCTGTCCAGGCTGTCGTGCCCGCTGCGCTGGCGCACCAGGTCAACGATCTTGTGCTTCAAGATGCCCACCAGCCAACTGCGCAGTGCCGACCGCCCCGCGAACGCGGCGCGCCCGCTGACCACGGCCTCGAACACGTCGTGCACCAGGTCTTCGGCCAGCGACGGGTCCATCAGCTTGCGCCGCGCGAACTGCACCAGGTGGGCGCGGTGCGGGAGCAGGTCGCTCCAGCCCACAGCCACGGGTGTGTGGGCGAGCAGGGCGGGGTGGAAGGCGGCTTGCAGCGTGACGGTGTGGGCGGCGTTTTGCATGGGGTGGGGTGGTCAGCAGTGATCGGTGACTACACTTTGGCCGCCCCACCTCGCGCCGATCTCACCGAAGATCACAACCAGATCACATCGGTGTAAGGACGCCAGACAGCGCGCCGACCACCCTCGCATGCCGCCCCACATCCTCGTTGCCGAAGACCAGACCGACATCCGTGACCTCATCGTGCTGAACCTGCAGCACGCCGGCCACCAGGTTCAGGCCGTGGCCGACGGGCGCGCCGCACTGGTCAGCCAGGCCGAGCAGGCCAGTGACCTGCTGATCCTGGATTTGATGATGCCGGGCATGGACGGGCTGGAGGTCTGCAAGGCGCTGCGCGCCCGCGGCCGGGCCACGCCCATCCTCATGCTCACCGCCAAGAGCACCGAGCTCGACCGCGTGCTGGGCCTGGAGCTGGGCGCCGACGACTACCTGACCAAGCCCTTTTCCATGGCCGAATTGCTGGCCCGTGTGAAGGCGCTCTTGCGCCGCGCCGAACTGCTGCGCGCCGCGCAGGCCGCACCCGCCACGTCGCAGGCGGTGCGCAACGGCGAGATCGAGATCCTGCCCGTGCGGCGCGAGGTGCGCATTGCCGGCCGCGTGGTGGAATTCACCGCGCTCGAATTCGACCTGCTGCTGCACTTTGCCAGCCACCCGGGGCGCGTGTTCTCGCGCACGCAGTTGCTGGACAGCGTGTGGGGCTACTCGCACGAAGGCTACGAGCACACCGTCACCACCCACATCAACCGCCTGCGCGCCAAGGTCGAGCAAGACCCGATGCAGCCGCGCTTCATCCTCACCGTGCGTGGGGCCGGCTACAAGATGCGCGATGCGCCGCCATAGACCTGGGCATGACAGTTCGATTTCGACTGGCGCTGACTGTGTTTCTCACCGGCCTGGCCACCGCCGTGGGCGTGCTGGCCATGGTGGCCATCGCCTTCCAACGCTTCGAGCGCGAAAGCTCCTGGCAGCGCGGTGACGCCTTTCTGGCCCGCGTGACGATGCAGCACGATGACCTGCTCGACCAGCAGCAGCGCCAACCCGACGAATTCGTCGCCTTCCTGCGCAACCTGTTGCTGTTCGAACCCGACAGCCAGCTCTACCTTCTCGACGCCGGCGGGCGCGTGCTGGCCAGCACCGGACAGGCCCGGCTGGCACCGGGCTTTGCGCTGGCGCTGGCCCCGGTTCGCCAGGCCGCAGCCGCCGCGGCCGACGGCCGGCGCCAGGAGGCCGCCTACGTCATGGGCGAAGACCCCGAGCGCATGGAAGCCGACACCGTGGTGGCCGCCCGCGTGCTCCGCCGAGCCGTGATCGGGCAGACGGCGGCGGACGCCGGCTACCTTTACCTGGTCAGCCGCAACCCGCGCCTGTCGGCGTCACGCGGGACGCTGCTGGTCAGCAGCCTGGCCTCGCCCGCGCTGGGCTCGGTGCTGGCCGTCATCGTGCTGGGCACGGCGTTGGCGGCCTGGATCATCGCGGCCGTGACACGGCCCTTGCGCGTGCTCAGCGACGAGGTCGCCGCGGCAGCGCGCGAGGGCTTCAGCGCTGCGGTCGTCTCACCTGCAGAGAACGCCGCTCCCGGCCCTGCCGGCGACGAGTTCGGCCGGCTGCGAGGCGGCTTCCACATGTTGCTGGCGACCCTTCGCGCACAGTGGGACGAACTGCGTCGGCTCGACCACTTCCGCCGCGAGAGTGTCAGCAACCTGTCGCACGACCTGCGCAGCCCGCTCACCGCCACCGTGGCCTGCCTGGAAACACTGGAACGCCGCTGGGCTGGCGACCCCGGCCGGGAAGAGGACCGCCGGCTGGTGGCGGTGGCCCTGCGCAACACCGCCAACGCCGCCGGCATGGTGCGTTCACTGGGCGACCTGGCCCTGCTGGACGAGCCCGAATTCAAGCTGCGCCCCATGCGGCTGGAACTGGGCGAGGTGCTGGACGACATCGCCCTGCGCTTTGCCGACCGCGCCACGGCCCTGGGTGTGGCGCTGACCTTCGAGCAGGCCAACCCGGCCCCATTGATCGCCGATGTCGACGTCGAACTCTTCGAGCGCGCCGTGGCCAACCTGCTGGACAACGCGCTGAAGTTCACCCCGGCCGGCGGCCGCATCGTGCTCACTGCGGCCGCAACGGGCGGCCAAGTGGAGGTCAGCTTGTCAGACAGCGGCGCCGGCATCCCGGC
>JANNWL010000048.1:0-7043 GCA_031414735.1 Burkholderiales bacterium
ATCAAGGTGCTGTTCCCCGAGTTCGCAGTCGACCCCAACTTCGTCGAGCGTTTCCGCCGCGAAGCACAAAGCGCCGCCAACCTGAACCATCCCAACATCGTCGGCGTGTACGACTGGGGTCAGTACGCCAATACCTACTTCATGGCAATGGAGTACGTGCAGGGCCGCACGCTCGCCGACATCCTGCGCGCCAATGGCCACGTCAACAGTCAGCAGGCGGCGGAGATTGGCAGCGAGATCGCGGCGGCGCTGGGCTTCGCGCATCGCGGCGGCGTCGTGCATCGCGACATCAAGCCGGCCAACATTCTGATTGGTGCCAACGGTCAGGTGAAGGTGGCCGACTTTGGAATTGCGCGGGCAATGAACGCGCCCACCGAGAGCAACCTCACGCAGGCAGGCTCGGTGATGGGTACCGCCACCTACTTCTCGCCCGAGCAGGCGCAGGGCGCTAACCCCGACCCGCGCAGCGACCTCTACTCGCTGGGCATCGTGCTCTACGAAATGGTCGCCGGCCGCCCTCCGTTCAGCGGCGAGAACCCGGTCAGCATTGCGTACAAGCAAGTGCACGAGCAGCCACAGCCGCTCAATCAGCTGGTGGCCGATGTGCCCAAGTCGTTCGAGGCAATCGTTGCCAAGTTGCTGGCCAAGAAGCCCGAGATCCGTTACCCCACCGCCGAGGCTGTGCGCGACGATTTGCGTCGTTTCCGCAACGGCGAACCGGTGCATGCGCTGGCGAACGCAATGGGTGCTGCCCCCGGTACCACCGCCATGGCGAGAACCGCGGCAGTGGCGGGGGCCACGGTTGGCTTGCCGCGCACTACCGCGATGCCCGGTACCGGCGCGGCGCCGCGCACCGCGATGGTGCAGCAGCCGCAGCAGCCGGAAGGTCGCGGCGGCATGTACGCAGTCATTGGGTTCCTTGCGCTCATTGCTCTCGTCGTCGGCGGTTTGGTGCTGTTCAACGCGTTGTCGAAGGACAAGGCACCCAGCAAGTTCCCCATGCCCGACGTCACGGCTGCTGTCTTGGAAGACGGCAGCAAGGTCCTGACTGATGCAGGTCTGCAGCTCAACCCAGCGCAGATCGATCCGTTACCGCCTGCCGATTGGCCCGAAGGCACCATTACCCGGACGGATCCCGTGTTCGGCACCGTCGTGCAGCGCGGTCAGGCTGTCACGGTGTTCTATGTGCCGGTGCGCACGCCGTTTGCTCTGGAGAATCTTGCCGGAAAGACGCAGCAGGAAGCCGTTGACTATCTGAACACCAACGGTCTGGTGCTCAACACCACGATTGTCACCGAGGACAATCCTGATGTCGAAGCGGGGAAAGTCATTCGCACCGATCCGCCGGCTGCCACGCAGGTTCGTCAGGGTGATGTGATCACGCTGGTCATCTCCGCCGGTGCGAATCAGGTTGCGGTGCCGCCGATCAGTGGTCTCTCTGAAGCAGACGCGCGGACAACGCTGGAATCCGAGGGACTTGTTGTCACGGTGATTCGCGAAGCGAGCGCCACGGTGGCCGCGGGCACAGCCATTCGTACCGACCCGCCGGTCGCGGCGCTGGTGACCAACGGCAGCCCGATCACGCTCTTCGTCTCCAGTGGTGCGGCGCTGGTGAAGGTGCCGCCGGTTGAGGGCCGCACCGAGGCGCAGGCGCGAACGCAACTGACCGGCCTTGGTCTCGGCGTGGAGGTCACGTACCAAAACGTGCCGACCGGCGATCCTAAGGACGGCAAGGTCATCACCCAGAGCATTTCCTCCGGCAGCGATGTGCCGCCAGGAACCGTCGTCAAGTTGAAGGTCGGCAAGGCGGTAGTTGTGGCGACAACAACCACCACGATCGCTCCCACGACAACCACCACCGCTGCGACGACTACGACGACCACCGCTCCGACGACGACGACATCGGTCGCGCCGCCGTCCACGTAAGCACTACAAACGTCGTAAGAAGTTGCGCAGTAGGTCGTGGCCGGCGCCGGTGAGAATGCTCTCCGGGTGGAACTGCACGCCCTCGATTGGCAGCTCGCGGTGGCGTACACCCATCACGATGTCGTCGCACATGGCTGTCACCTCGAGGCATGCCGGCATGGTGGCCGGATCGATCACCAGGCTGTGATAGCGGGTGGCGGTGAGCGGCGACGGCAACCCTTCGAACACTCCGTGGCCCTCGTGCGTGATTGGCGAGGTCTTGCCGTGCATCAGGTTGGGGGCACGAACCACGGAGCCGCCGTACACGTGGCCGATGGCCTGGTGCCCCAGACAAACACCCAGTACCGGAACAGCTGCTTCGCCGAACGCGGGGATGGCCTCGCAGATGATGCCAGCGTCTTCCGGGCGCCCGGGGCCGGGGGACAGCAACACACCATCGGGCTCCATGGCGATCGCCTCGGCGACGGTGAGCTGGTCGTTACGAACCACAATCGGTTCCGCGCCAAGCTCGCCGAGGTACTGGACGAGGTTGTAGACGAAGCTGTCGTAGCTGTCGATCACGAGAACGCGGGGCACGGCTACAGCCTGCCCGCTGAGACCGGCCGTTGTCGAATGTGTTCGCCTAGACTTCCCCGCCGTGGCTCCTCCGAAACGCAAATCAACTGGCCGTGTGACACCCAAGGGCACCAAGCCTGGTCAGGTGACGTCGATGGCCAAAGAGGCACCGCATCACGACAGCTCCATTAGCCAGTCGTCGCGGTACACGCCGCCGACGCCCAAGGAGTTCTACGAGAGCCCGAAGTGGGTTCCCATCATGATGGCCGTGTTCATTGGCCTCGGCGTGGTCTCCATCCTCTCTCGCTACCTGATCCCGTCGTTCAACAACACCAACACCCCGGTGCTGGTGGGCCTTTGTTTCATGCTGGCCGGTCTGTTCACCGCCACCAAGTGGAAATAGTGCTGCGCACGACAGTGATGTAATTACATCACAGGGTTATCCACAGACTGTGGGTAACCCTATTCGAAGACTGGTGCGACGATGACCATGTCATCGAGGCAGTGACGCGGCGGCGGCGGGTCCTCGTCCGGGGCCAACATCATCTTCAGCTCCAACCCACATACGGTGCAGCGATACCTGACGTTGATTCGGCGCATCTCGCCCGCCGGGGGCGGTGCTGGCATTGGGGTGGTGAAACTGCGCAGCATGCCAATGCCACTTTTCCACAGGACGAAGCCCCCGCCCAGCCCCACAAGCACCCAAATGATGGTCGACAGCGCCGGCATTGGGTCACGCTATCGGACCTATTGTGCTGGCGAGTTCAGGTGAATGGGATCGTGCGTGGGGCGAGCGGGGCGGTGAAGATGCCCTTGACGGTGAGGGTTCCCAGCGCGGACGAACCCTTGCTGTATTCCCAGCTGAGGTCGACGTCCAGGCACAACGCCAAAGGCGTGAGACCGACCACGGTGACACTGCCCGCGATGTCGTTGAGGTACGAGGTCAGCTCATCAGGAGTGGCCTTGAAGTCAATCAGGACGCTCTGCAGCGTGGTCACCATCTCCAGGCCGTCAAGCGTGCCGGGTGTGAGCGTGTCACCCACTCCAATTGGTGTGGCGGTCTTCGGGAAGATCGAGATCGTGCCGCGGTTGGCACCAACGCCGGTGGGGGCGTAGCCGCCGAACATACTGACGTCGGACGGTCCGAACTGCTCGTCACCAAAGAACAGCACGTAGCCGAGCAGATCGGTGTTGGCACCCTGCTCTGTGGCTTGCGCCGGTGTGAGCGCTCCTGCCTTGTCGGGCACGAGGGGAATTGGTAGGGCGGCGGTGCCCACGACGCCGAAGGTAGCCGAGCCGGCCGGCAGCTCGCCATCGCGCTGAGCGACCACGGTGTATGGCGCGGGTGAGCATTGCTCCGGTAGACCAACCAAGCCATCGCCGGCCGGCTCAGTTGCGGCCACTTCTGTGACCTCGGTGCGTGCCGTTTCGGCCGTGCCCTTGTTGTTTCCCTTACTGCCGCACGCGACGATGGTCAGCGCGACGACGGTGAGCGCGACGACGAGGGCTGTGGCGCGGCGCATGGATTTACCCTAAGCGTTCGATGATGGTGGCGTTTGCCATGCCGCCACCCTCACACATGGTCTGGAGGCCATAGCGGCCGCCCGTGCGTTCCAGCTCACAGAGCAGTGTCGTCATCAGTCGTGCACCCGAGGCACCCAACGGGTGGCCCAGCGCGATGGCGCCGCCGTGGGGGTTGACGCGCTCGTCGTCGTCGGCCAGGCCGAGGTCGCGCAGCACGGCCAGGCCCTGGGCCGCAAAGGCCTCGTTGAGCTCGATCACGTCCATCTGCGCCAGCTGCAGGCCGACCTGCGCCAGCACCTTGCGCGTGGCCGGCGCCGGGCCCATGCCCATCAGGCGCGGCTCCACGCCGGCCGTCGCCATGCCGAGCACGCGGGCGCGCGGTGTCAACCCGTGGCGCCGGGCTGCCGACTCGCTGGCCAGCAGCAACGCGCAGGCCCCGTCGTTGACGCCACTGGCGTTGCCGGCGGTCACGCTGCCGCCTTCGCTGACGATGCCCCGCAGCTTGGCGAGTGCCTCCAGCGAGGTCGCGCGCGGGTGTTCGTCGCGGTCCACGGTGATCGGCACACCCTTCTTCTGCGGCAGCGTCACGGGGCAGATCTCGGCGTCGAAGAAGCCGGCCTCCTGCGCTCGCACGGCGCGCTGTTGCGAGCGCAGGGCCATACGGTCTTGCGCGTCGCGTTCGATGCCGAATTCACGCGCCACGCTTTCGGCCGTCTCGGGCATGGAATCGACACCGTAAAGCGCCTTCATGCGCGGGTTGACGAAGCGCCAACCGATGGTCGTGTCGTAGACCGCGTTGTCGCGGCTGAAGGCGGTGTGCGCCTTGGGCATGACGAAGGGTGCGCGGCTCATGCTCTCCGCGCCACCGGCGATCATGAAGTCGGCCTCGCCGCAGCGGATCGCGCGCGCGGCGCTGGCCACGGCGTCCAGGCCCGAGCCGCACAGCCGGTTCAGCGTGGCGCCGGGCACCGACGTCGGCAACCCCGCGAGCAACGCAGCCATGCGGGCGACGTTGCGGTTGTCTTCGCCGGCCTGGTTGGCGCAGCCCAGCAGCACGTCGTCCAGCGCCGCCCAGTCAACCTGCGGGTGGCGTGCCATCAAGGCCTGCAGCGGCCAGGCAGCGAGGTCGTCGGTGCGCAGCGTCGACAAGGCGCCGCCATAACGACCGAAGGGCGTGCGCTGGGCATCGCAGATGCAGGCGTGGGAGGGGGACATGGTGTGGCCTGACTCGGTGGGGGGGGTGATCAGATCTCGTCGGCCTCGATGACCAGGCTGCGCCGGCGCACGCCCAAGCCAGCCACCGCCACACTCACGCGCAGCGCCTGCCCCACCGGCAAGGTGTGGGCGAAGCGGTAGTCCAGGCCGTCGTAGCTGCCGGGGTTTTGTGTCGGCACGCGCCGGCTCCATTGCTGCACGCCGTTGGCCAGCACCGTCATCTGGTGCCAGGCGGGGGCGGCATCGGTCAACGCCGCGGCGGGCCGCTGCACGGTGATGGCGCAGCCGATCTCGAAGCGCCGCTCGCGCTTAGCGTCCGCAGGGATGAGCAGCGTCGCGCCGGGTGCGTCATCGGCCAGCAGGTGCCAGCGTTCAGGGCTCGACTTGGGTTGCATGGAACGGCATTGTGCGGGCGCGGCAGCAGCGACAATCGCCATCCTTGCCGTCGCTTCTGCCGCCATGCCCGAAACCCTGCCAACCGCCGCCGACCCCGTCATCACCGCCCCGTTGGACGGGGAGCCCACTGCGCCGGATTCGGCGTTGCTGCCAGATGCGCAGCCCGACGCGCAGCCCGACGCGCAGGCCGAACCCGCCGCTGCGGCGATCGCCGAGCTGTCGCCCGCCGCGTGCGGTGCGCGGCTGGCGGCGCTGTTCCCGGCCCTGTTCGCCCAGCGTGCCCAGCCGCTGAAGCTGCGCATCCAGGCCGACATCCAGCAGCGCGCGCCGGGCATCTTCACGCGCAAGACCCTGTCCGCCTTCTTGCACCGCCACACCACCACCAACGCCTACCTGATGTCGCTGACCCAGGCGCCGCAGCGCGTCGACCTGGACGGCGCGCCCGCGGGCGAGATCAGTGAAGAACACCGCGCGGCCGCCGTGCAGGAACTGGCACGCCGCCGGGGCCTGCATGAAGAGCGCCGGGCCGCCGAGAACGCCGCCCGACGCACGGCCGAGGCCGAGGCCCGGCAAGCGCATGCCGCACAGGACCAGGCGCGGCGCGACCGCGCGGCGCTGCTGCGCGCCGTCGAGACGAGCACGCTCACGCGGGCCAACTTCTGCGCCTTGAAGGGGCTGACCGAGGCCGACCTGGAGGCGCAGTTGGTGCAGGCCCGCGCCGAAGCCTTGCAGCGCGCGCAAGAGCCCCGGCAGGAACCGCACTTCGACGACCCGCGAGGCCCGCGCGGCCCGCGCGGCCCACGCCCGGGCCCCGGCCCGGGCCGCCACGCCGGACGCGGCCCGCCACGGCGCTGAAGAGCCCCGGACACGCTGAACAGGAGAGCCCGCATGCGATGGACCTGCACCGCCCCCCAACGCCTTGCTGCGGCCGGCCTGGCCTGCCTGGCCGGCCTGATGTCGGCCTGCACGCTGCCGAGCCTGCAGCCCTTTGCGGAATCAACGGCGCAGATCCACGCCGCGGTGCTGAAGACCGACACCGACGTGCCGGTCTTGCTGCGCGAGGCAAACAAGGCCGACGCGGCCGCCGAGATGGATCGGCACCTGGCGCTGCGCGTGCAGGCGATGAACGGTGTCTTGAAGTACGCCGAGTCGCTGGCCCACATCACCGCTGCGGGCCAGACGGGCACGCAGGCCGCGGGCAAGGTGGCCGACTCGCTCAACGGCCTGCTCGGGGCCATCAAGGTGGCGCCTTTGTCGGGCGAAGCCGTGTCGCTGGTGGCCATGGCCTACGGCTACGTCGCACAGGTGCGGGCGGCCAGCGCATTCTCGGAGGCGGTCGAGCGGGCCGACCCTGCGGTGCAAGGGATCGCCGCCATCCTCGACAAGGACCTGCGGGCGCTGGAGGATCTGCTGCTGCAGATGCGGAT
>JANNWL010000049.1:0-3506 GCA_031414735.1 Burkholderiales bacterium
GTCGAAGCGGCCCAGGGTGATGGCCGATGTCTTCACGCCCAGCCGCAGGTCGTCGTCGCGGTCGACCATGGCGTACTCGGTGTCGTAGGCCAGCACCCAGAAGAGGTTGCCCAGCAGCAGCCACCAGGCGTGCGGCGGCACGGCGGCGTTCACGGCCGCCAGGCTCCATTCCGTGCCGCCCTGCGCGGCAGCAAAGGCCATGGGAATGCCAAAGCTGAAGGCCACCCCCAGGACCGCCTGCGGCATGGCGAAAAAGCGCTTGGCGTAGGGGTAGAACAGCGTCACGATTAATGCTACGACCGACAGCATGACGGTCGGCGGGTTGGTCGTCAGCACCAGCCCGAAGGCCACCAGGGCCAGCACGGCACCCACGGCGAGTGCAGCGCGCACCGACATCCCACCGCGCGTCACCGGGCGCTGTGCCGTGCGCTTCACGAAGCGGTCGAAGTCGCGGTCGGCCACGTCGTTGACGCAGCAGCCGGCGCTGCGCATGAGGATGGTGCCGAGCACGAATACCGCCACCAGGTGCGCGCCCGGCCAGCCGTCGGCGGCGATCCACAAGGCGCTGAGCGTGGGCCACAGCAGCAGCAGCCAGCCGGCGGGGCGGTCCCAGCGGATGAGGTCCAAGCCCAGGGCCAGAGGTGAGGGCGACGCAACGGGGGCTTGCATCGGCTGATTATCGACAGGCTCGGATGGGCGTCAGGCCCTGAGCAGGTTCACCAACGGCTTGCCAGCGCGGTCGCGATAGACGTCGAAGTCGGCATCGATGCTGAGCACATGGCGCAGCTTCAGGCGCGCCGCCGTTTCGGCAATGGACGCGTCGGCCAGGTCGAAGGGCAGATCCTGGAAGCGCTCGCTGATGACCAACACCTCGGCCAGCGAGCCTTCCTCGGGCCGGTCGAAGGCAATGCCTCCCCGCTGTGCCCAGCGCAGGAAGTCCAGCGCAGCGTCGTTGCTGATGCGCCGGGCCAGCAGCGCACAGACCTCGGTGGCCACCGGCCAGGTAGCGATGAGCTGGGCCTGCGGGTGCGCTTGCAGCCAAGCCCGCACCGGCGCGTGCCAGCGGTCGGCGGCGTTGAAAAGGGCAATGAGCGGCCCGCTGTCCACCAGCACGCGGCCGATGGCCAGGAAGCGCGGCGTGGGCTCGCGTGCAACCAGGCGGGTGGCCATGGCTTCAGCGGCTGCGTGCGGCGTGCTTGCCAGCCCAGATATCAGTGGCCACCTGCTTGCGCCGGCTGGCCAGGTCGGCCGGCCCGCGGTGGCGGCCGAACAGGTCGGTGCCCAGCGCATAGGCCGAGGTCTCGGGCTCGGGCGAACTCCGCAGCCAGGCCTGCAGCGCCTCGCGGATGATCTCGCTGGCCGGCAGGCCCAGCGCGGCACTGCGCTGACGCAGACGCTGCTCGAGCGCCGGGTCGAGCTTGACAGTCATCGTCATGGGGGGCTCCTGGTATTACGTCATTATTACTTTGGGCAGCCAAGCTTGTCCAGCGGTGACCTCCAACGGGGTCCGGTCCGGGTAGCTCCGCGAGGGCGGCATGCCGCCGAGTTCTGGCCGCCGATCCGCAGCGGCGGCGTTGTGCAGGCGTGCGCCCGCCTGTTGGCTCGTTATCCTTGCCGACATTGAATTGGGGGATTGAATGAGCGACAAGGCACTTGCCGACGCGGTATCCGCCTTTGGCAAAGCGGCAACTGCTCGACTTTCCAGTGCCGCCGCCAGCGGCGAACCCGAGGACCAGTTGCGTGGGCCCTTCGAGAACCTGGTGCAGCAACTGGCACCGCTTTGTGGACTGAAGTCGACCGCGGTCGTCACCATCGGCGAGTCTTCGGTCGCGGACCTAAAGACCCGGCCTGACTATGCGGTCACGGTGGGTGGCGCGCTGGTTGGTTTCATCGAACTCAAGGCGCCGGGCAAAGGCGGCGACCCGCGCCGTTTCAAGTCGGGTCACGACAAGGCGCAGTGGCAGCGTTTGCAGGCCTTGCCCAACCTCATCTACACCGACGGCAACGAGTTCAGCCTGTGGCGCAGCGGCGAGCTGGCCACCGCCGTGGTGCGCTTGGAGGGCGACATCGAGACTTCGGGCGCGGCGCTTCGGGCGGGCCCAGGGCTGGTTGCGTTGTTCGACTTCTTCCTGACCTGGAAGCCCATCGCGCCTCGGTCGGTCAAGGAGCTGGCCGACGTGGCCGCCAAGCTTTGTCGTTTGCTGCGCGATGAAGTGGTCGAGGCGCTGGAACGCAAGACCGATGCGTTGACGACCCTGGCCCATGACTGGCGAGGCCTGCTCTTTCCGCAGGCCAGCGACGAACAGTTCGCCGACGGCTACGCGCAGGCAGTCACCTTTGGCCTGTTGATGGCGCGGGCGCGCGGCATCGCCATCGGCAATGATCTGCACAACGTGGCGGTCGGCCTGAAGGACTCGGCTTCGCTCATCGGTGCGGCGCTGCAACTGCTGACTGATAACTCAGAGACCCGACAAGCGCTGAAGACATCACTGACGACCCTGGGGCGTGTGCTGGACGCGGTGGACTGGCCGACCCTCAGCAAGGGCAAGGCCGACGCCTGGCTTTACTTCTACGAAGACTTTCTGGAGACCTACGACAACACGCTGCGCAAGCAAACGGGTTCGTACTACACGCCGCCTGAAGTGGTGGGTGCGATGGTGTCGCTGGTCGACCAGGCGCTGAAGCGGCCGGGCTTCGCGTTGCCGCTGGGGCTGGCCGCTGAGGGTGTGACGGTGGCCGACCCGGCAACCGGCACGGGCACCTTCGTGCTCGGTGTGCTGCGACACCTGGCCGCTCGGGTGCGTGACGACGAAGGCGACGGCGCCGTGCCGGCAGCGGTGGAATCGGCCTTGAAGCGTCTGGTGGCGTTCGAGCTGCAGCTGGGTCCCTTTGCCGTGGCCCAGCTTCGGCTGTTGGCCGAAGCACTGGCGCTGACGGGCGAGCTGCCCAAGGTGGCGCCGCGCATGTACGTGACCGACACGTTGAGCAACCCGCACGACGACGGCGGCAGCTTCCCGGGCTTCACTGCGGCCATTGGCAAACAGCGCAAGGCTGCGAATGTGGTGAAGCGCGAACAGCCCATCACCGTGGTCATCGGCAACCCGCCTTACAAGGACAAGGCCAAGGGCCTGGGGGGGATGGATCGAAGGCGCGGACCGACCCAAGGGCGGCCATGCACCGCTGGACGACTGGCAACCCTTGCCAGACTGGGGCCTGGGCGCGCATGCCAAGCATCTGCGCAATCTGTACATCTATTTCTGGCGCTGGGCGGCACGCAAGGTGTTCGAAGACCTGCCGGGGCAGGCGCCGGGCGGCGGCAGCGGCATCGTGGCCTACATCACCGTGGCGGGCTTCTTGAGCGGCCCGGGCTTCGAGCGCATGCGGCAGGACCTGCGGCAGCGCTGCCACGAAATCTGGGTCATCGACTGCACACCCGAAGGCCACCAGCCCGAAGCCGCCACGCGCCTGTTCCAGGCCGTGCAGCAGCCGGTGTGCATCGTGATCGC
>JANNWL010000050.1:0-19335 GCA_031414735.1 Burkholderiales bacterium
CTTGCGGTCGCGCAGCGTCCGTGCCATCCAGAAGGACCGTGGTTAGTTGTGGGCACATCCCCCTTGGCGAGCCCGGATGGGTGTGCCACGATTCGCGATTACGACAGATGGCGCGGTCTGCTAGACAGGACATCCGATGACCGACGAAACCTCTAGAGCCTCGCGCCTCAGGGCGTATCTGCAGAGTCTGGCCTCGCAGTTGCCCACGGCCGGACGAGGGGAGCCGCCAGAGTCGGAAGGACCCCTGGCGGCGTCAGCGATGGCTGAGTGGGGCGACCTGTCACCCCCCAAGGCAGCGGCTAGCCACCACCTTCGCCACGGCCACGTTGGCCGTGATGCCGATGGTGGATTTGGGTATCGTGTCCGAGCTGACGGGACAGAAGAAGAACCGCAGCTTCGGCTACCAGGCTTATGTGCAACTGCTGAGCCGCTAGTACCGCCGCCAATATCGCCGCCAGGGAGGCGCCTTGACCGAAGACCAGCTGGAGCAGGAAGCGCTGGGCTGGCTGGCCGATGTGGGCTACACGGTGGCCCATGGCCCCGAACTGGCGCCCGACGGCAAGGCCCCTGAACGCGCCAGCTACCGCCAGGTGCTGCTGGTCGACCGGCTGCGCCGCGCCATCCGCAGCCTGAATCCCGACATCCCGCAAGCCGCGCGCGAAGACGCCATCACGCAGTTGCTGAACCTGGGCGAACCCCAACTGCTGCAGGCCAACCGCCGCTTCCACCGCCTGCTGGTGGGCGGCGTGCCGGTGCAGCACCAGAAGGGCGAGGAGACCCGCGGCGACTTCGTGCGCCTGGTGGACTGGGCGCAGCCCGGCCGCAATGAATGGCTGGCCAGCGCCAGAGGCAAAGGCGGGGTGGTGTGGCACACCCAGGGCAGCGGCAAGAGCATCTCCATGACCTGCTTCGCGGCGCGCGTGATGCAGGAGCCGCTGATGGAGAACCCCACCATCGTCGTCATCACCGACCGCAATGACCTGGATGGTCAGTTGCTCGGTGTGTTCTCTCTGTCGCAAGACCTGCTGCGCGAACAACCGGTGCAGGCCGCGACGTGCCAGGAACTGCGCAAGCTGCTATCGACCCGGCCTTCGGGCGGCATCGTGTTCACCACCATCCAGAAATTTATGCCCGGCGAAGACGAAGACGCCTTCCCGGTGCTGTCCGACCGCCGGAATATCGTCGTTATCGCCGATGAAGCGCACCGCACCCAATACGGCTTCGAAGCGAAGCTGAAGACGGTGAAGCAGCGGCCGGCCGTGACCGTGCTCAGCACCGGCAGCGGTGAGCTGCCCGCCACGCGGGTCGAGTTCGCGCCCACCGTGGATCGGTATCAAGTCGCGCGCTATCAAGTGGGTTGTGCCCAGCACCCGCGCGACGCGCTGCCGAACGCCACCTTCGTGGCCTTCACCGGCACGCCGGTGTCCAGCCAGGAACGCGACACGCGGGCCGTGTTCGGCGACTACATCAGCGTCTACGACATGCAGCAGGCCAAGGAAGATGGCGCCACTGTGGCCATCTGCTACGAGAGCCGGCTGGCCCAGCTGGGGCTGAAGGCCGAAGAACTGGCGGCGGCCGACGAAGAGGTGGAAGAACTGGCCGAGGATGAGGAGGAAAGCCAGCGCGAAAAGTTGAAGAGTCGCTGGGCAGCGCTGGAGAAGGTCGTGGGCGCGCGGCCGCGCGTGGCCCGCGTGGCCGCCGACATCGTCGAACACTTCGAGGAACGCTGTCATGGTCAGACAGGCCAGGCGCAGCCCGGCAAAGCGATGGTCGTGGCCATGAGCCGCGACATCTGCGTGCACCTGCACGACGAGATCATCAAGCTGCGGCCCGACTGGCACAGTGAAGACTCTGAGCTGGGCGCCATCAAGATCGTGATGACCGGTTCTGCCAGTGACCGTGCGCTGCTGCGGCCGCACATCCACAGCGCCCAGGTGAAGAAGCGGCTGGAAGTGCGCTTCAAGAAGCCGGGCGACCCGCTGCGCATCGTGATCGTCCGTGACATGTGGCTGACGGGCTTCGATGCCCCCTGCGTGCACACCCTGTACGTGGACAAGCCCATGAAGGGCCACAACCTGATGCAGGCCATCGCCCGCGTGAACCGCGTGTTCAAGGACAAGCGGGGCGGGCTGGTGGTCGACTACATCGGCACCGCCAACGAACTGAAGTAGGCGCTGAACGTACTCTCCTGGCGTGGCAACGCACAGCCATCGCATTGATGGGCTCGGCTTCGTCGTCGAGCGCTTCGGACGCTTTCTGCGCATGGTGAGCAACCCGCCACTGTCGCCTTCGCAGCGCGGCTTCTCGCTCTGGCTCGGTGTCAGCCTGCTTGTGATCGCCGCGGGGGTGTCCGTTGTTTCTGCCTTGCAGTTCCGCACCGTGTTGCGCAACCTGGGCGAGAAAGAGATCCCCCGGGGCTGCTGGACCAGCTTGGGTGTTTGGCTGAACTTCCTGCCCGCAGGCGTGGCACTGACGCTTGCCGTCCACTTCGTCACCAGCAATTGACGGCAGACCCGCATCCGCCACCACCCTGCCCCGTCAGCGCACACGAGTCGGACTCGCCGTCGCCGGCACCCGAGACTTTTCGTCCGCGGTCTGGGTCATCGAGGTAGGACATCTGGGCCCGTGCTATGAGTCGATCAAGGTGAAATCTGCCACCCGACCGCGTTCAAAACAAATGCCGGCAAGGCCCGGCCTTGCGGTTGGCGCTGCCTCGACCTTCCTGAAGCGGCGCTCCAGCGAGCAAACGCCACCGATCACCAACTATGACTTCAGCCTCTGCGCCACGACGCGTCCCTCGGCGTTGACGAACACGCGGTAGCGGTTGCCATCCTGGCAGGTCGCGATGTGATCGGCATCTTTCAGGGGTGTCGCGCTGACCACCTGACCACACGGCAAGCCCAGCAGCGCAATCACGGACGTTAGGTCCTTGAGGAGTGCAGCGTCATCCGCTGCTGCGGCTGGCGCCGCAACCAGCACGGCCCACGTGGCGGCGCAGATCCAGCCATCAGCAAATGTGTTCACACGCATCCTCCGTTGACCCGCTAGATCGTCGCGAATTTCGCGGGATCCGACAGGAGGCTCCAAATGGATTCTCGCGACGACGCGAGCGCGCCGGCCAGCGGCGGATCGGCATCCTGCAGCAGCGCAAGCGTCTTCATCACCAGCATGTCGAACGACCGCCGCAGTTCGACCAGCGAGGTCTTGATCCGCCCTTGGTAGTGGGCCCGAAAGCGCTCGAGCAGGTCGTCGATCTGGTTCTTGAGCGCGAGCTTGCTGAAGACACCGATCGCCTTCGTTTCCTTGAGTCGGCTCTCGAGTGACTTGAGATCCAGCGGCGGCGGTAGCGCAGGCCTCACCACGGGCGGCGCAGGCGGCTGCGTCTTCATTGGCGGCGCGGTGAGCGGCGGTGACGCAGCAAGCTTTGGCGGGGCCGGCGGCGGCGACACCGCCGGCTTGGCCAGGGCCCCGCCCGTGGACCCCGGGCGAGCAGGATCTGCAGGCCGTGCGACGGGCGCGGAAGCCACGGCGGCACCGTCTGCCGTCAACGATGGCGACGGTCCGGGTAGCTGCGCTGCCGGTGCGGCCCGCGGCTCGACAGACATGATGGCCTCTGCCGGGGCCGCCGCTGGGGGCTCCTGATGCGGGGCGCGTTCAAGTCCTGCGCAGCCAGCCATCAGAACGATGCCGATCGCCAGGGCGGGGACGCAGAGGGGAGCTTCGTTCATGGAACGGGCGCGTCGCGCGACGTGGTCGCGAACGGCTGCTCGGGCCGTATCAAACGGCCGATCAGACCCGTCGGGTGCACATCAGGTTCCATCACGCTGCCCTGCACTGCGGCTTGCCACGTGGCGTGCTCTGCGCAACAACATTTTGCTGGCCCTCACTGTCGAGACGCTGCAAGCCGACCCGTCAACCGACCAGCACGAAGTCGATGAAGCCGCGCCGCACGTCCGTCGACACCAGTTTGACGCGGACCTGCTGGCCCACCTCGAGCCCACGCGGGCCCGAATCGAGCCGGCCCTCGGCCGGCGGCGCGAAGATGCGCACCCACATGCCGGACTCTGAACTTCCGGTGACGATGGCGTCGTATTGCTGGCCGACATGCGATCCGAGCAGCAGCGCGGCTTCGGACTTGCGCATGTGCCGCTCGACCTTCTGGGCGGCGTCTTCCTGCACACTGCAGTGCGCCGCCAGTGCCCCCAGTTCGGCCACGCTGTAAGGCGGCTGGCGCCCGGCGAGAACGGCCTTGACCATGCGCAGCGTGATCAGGTCGGGGAATCGGCGGTTTGGCGCCGTGGAGTGGGTGTAGTCGCGCACCGCCAGGCCGAAGTGGCCGACCGGTGCAACACCCGGACGCTCCACGGCATATTCGCCGCGGCCCATCAGCTTGACGATGGTCAGCGACAGATCGGGGAACCGCAACGGATCCGCCCGGTGGCGCTTGGCCAGAAAGGCGGCCAACGCGGCCGAGTCAGGCGCATGCGGCAGACGCTCGCCGTACTTGCCGGCCACGTCCACGATGCGCAGCCAGCGCTCGGGTGAGCGCACCACACGGCGCAGTGACGCGCCGCCGGCGGCGGCCAGGAAGCGCGCGCTGCACTCGTTGGTCGCGATCATGAACTCTTCGATCAGCTGACGGGCGCGGTTCTGGACCTGCTGCCGGATCTCGACCACGCGCTCGCCGTCGAACACGGCGCGGGGCTGGAAGGTTTCGAGTTCGAGCGAGCCCTCGGCCTGCCGCCGCGCACGCAGCCGCTGGGCCACCCCGTCCTGCGTCCGCAGCTGCACCTCAAGCCCGGCGACGGCGCGCGCTGCCTCGGGCAGTGCGCCGTCGCCGTCGATCCATGCCGACAGCGCGTCATAAGCCAGCTTTGCATGGTTGCGCACGGTCGCCCGGTACAAGGTGGCCTGCGTGATCGATGCGTCGGGCGCGACGACCATTTCGGTCACGATCGCGAGCCGGTCCTGGTCGGCATTGAGCGAGCTCAGATCGGTCGACAGGCGCTCAGGCAGCATTGCAAACACCCGCGCCGACGTGTAGACCGAGGTGGTGTTGGTCCAGGCGTGGGTGTCGATGGCCGAACCTTTGCTGACCAGGGCATCGACATCAGCCACCGCCACGAAGACCTTCACCGCACCGGCCGCCAGCGGCTCGCAGGCGGTGAGTTGATCGAGATCGAGCGAGTCGTCGTTGTCGATCGAACACCAGGGCATCGCTGTGAGATCGCGGATGCGCGGATCTTCGTCACGGCCAGGCCCCGTGATCTTGTCGAGTTGGGTCTGCACAGCGGCCGGAAACTCCGGCTCGAGTCCTCGCTCGACCATCACTTCGCCAGCGATGCGAATGAGATCCCGGCGATCGACAGTCCGATCAGACACCGCACACCTGAGCATGTGGATGGAACCTGCTGCTTGCCCATGGCGAGGCATGGGCGGCAGCGCCAGACCATGCCCCATCCGTGGTCAAGCCCGAAGCCGAGAGCCGCAGTGTCGTCATGCCGCCACCGGCGAGTAGCCGGCTTGCTTGATCGCGTCGCTGAGTTGTCGTGCCGTCGCGCTGCTCGGCTCGATCTCGACGGTGAAGGTGGCCAGGTCAACCCGCACCAAAGCGGCATGGTCGACGGCCCTGAGGGCTTTCGTCACCGCACCAGCGCAGCGTGCGCATGTCATGTCGCTGACCTGGAAGGCGATCATGGGAGATCGGTCATCGAGCAACCATCGAGGCCGATGCGGACCTTCGTACCTTCGAAGGATCGCCCGTTCTCGGGGGCCATCGGTCGGACACGTTCACCGTGGTAGCTCATGGCATCGATTCCCCTTGATGAGGGCAAGCACAGCAGACGCACCGCTGGCACTGCGGCGGTCTCAGAGGCATGGCGAATGCATCGTCGTCTCGTCAACGGCTGAACTCGACAAGCCAGCTCGCCGATCCTGCGCAGGCCGGGGCAGCGCCTGCCGCAGGAGTCGCCTGAGCGTGCCGAGCATCGACGGGCTGAGACTCCCGAAGGCAGGCTGAACAGGGCGGCTTGATCTCGACGAGGCGTTTGGCGAACTCATGCTGCAGTCTGGCACCCTCGGAACCTGCGCTTTGTTCGTTGCCGTACGCAGGGCTCGACTCCACCGGGCAAGGAAGCGTTCACTGGCGCCGCAGTCTCGACCGCAAGCGATCAATCTCGGCCAGCAAGTCCATCACCAGGGCCACGGCGGCCAGGTCCAGATCGAGATCGCGGGCCAGGCGAAGCGCCCTGCGCGTCTGCGGCAAGGCGTCACCTCGGAATTGCCAATCCTCCGGGCTGGGGCCGGTCGGCTGCAGCAGGCCTTCGCCCACCAGCGCCTGGACCTGTTCCAGGTCGGCGCCACTGGCCTGGCACAGCGCCGACAGGCTGAACGACAGATGCTCTTCAACGACCACGGTTTCCGTGGCCAGGACGTAGTGCTCAGCCATGGTCTTCAAGCCTCCAGTGCGGCGCGGGGGTTGTAGTCGGCGAAGGCACCGGCGAAGGCGCTGTAGGCCTTCTTTTCGGACTCCGACACCGAAGGGGGCAGTGCGAGGGTCAGCACCGCATACAGGTCGCCGGGCACCTTGCCGGGCAGACCCTTGCCCTTCAGACGCAGCTTGCGCCCCTGGGACGAACCTGGCGGCACGCCCAGTTGCACGTGGCCATCGGGCGTCGGCGCGGTGACCGTGGCGCCGAGCGCGGCCTCCCAGGGCGCCACGGGCAGGTCGAAGCTGAGGTCGCCGCCGTCCACCCGGAACACCGGGTGCGGCAGAAACTGAATCTCCAGGTACAGATCGCCGGCCGGCGCACCGCCGTGGCCCGCGGCGCCCTGGCCCGCCAGCCTCAGGTGCTGGCCCTCACGAACGCCCTTGGGAATGTGGACTTCGAGTTGTCGCTCCTGCAGCGTGGTGTGCCCTGCCGCGTCGACCACGGGCATGTGCAGCGAGATCATGCGCTGGGCGCCCTGGCAGGCGTCCAGCAGCCCGATGGCCACCTTGGCATGGTGGTCCCGCCCTTGCACCGGCCCACTGCCCGACCTGCGGGGCGGCATGCCTTGCGGCCCGCCGCGGCCGAACAGCGATTCGAAAAAGTCGCTGAAGTCTGCGTCACCGCCGGCAGTCCCGGCCTGCCCGCGCGATGTCCGGCCCGGCCGACCGCCCGACCCATCGCCAGGCCCGCGGCCGCTGTACTCGAAGCCACTGTCCCAACCCGGTGGCGGCTCGAAGGGCTGTCCGCTGGCGTGGCGCTGCGCGATGTCGTCGTAGGCCGCGCGGCGCTCGGTGTCGATCAGGGCTTCGTGCGCCTCTGCCACTTCCTTGAAGCGCGCCTCGGCGTCCGGCTCCTTGCTGACGTCGGGGTGGTACTTGCGGGCCAGCTTGCGGTAGGCGCGCTTGACCTCGTCCTGCGTCGCGGTGTGCTCGACACCGAGCGTGGCGTAATAGTCCTTGAATTCCATGCGTGGCTTTCAGGTGAAGGTCATCTCGATGTAGGTCAACTCCCGCGGCCGTTGGTGGCGGGGTGCATCCAGCTGAAGAGGGCGATGGCTGCCACCGCCAGCAGCGTCGCCAGGCCGAAGGCCCAGCGTGGATCCAGGGTCCACAGGGCGCCGGCCACCAGGGACGCCGGCAGGTAGAGCACGCCGGTGACGAAGTTGTAGGCACCCACCGCCGTCGCGCGGCGATCGGGTTCCAGGTCGGCAATGAAGGCCTTGCTCTGCGACTCTTCGATGGCATAGAAAACGCCATACAGCGCGAACAGCACGATCACCTGCCAGCCCTGGCTGGCCCACACAAGCGCGAGATTGATGGCGGCAAACAGACCATACCCGAGCAGCACGATGCTGCTGCGGCCGATCGCATCGCCCAATCGGCCCACCAGCGGTGCTGCGACGACACACACCGCGTTGAACAGCGCATAGAGCAGCACCGTGTCGGTCAGGCTGAACCCGACTGCGTGGGCCTTCAGCAGCAGAAAGCCCAGGCTGTAATAGGCCAGCGCGAACACGCCCGCCGGCACCAGGAAGCGCTTGAAGCCGGGGCTGAGCGCGTGCCAGTTGGCGCTGACGCTTTCTCTCGCGTGGGGTGTGCCCGGTTGGTCCTTCATCAGTGCCAGCAACACGATGCTGAGCACCGCGGGAACGATCGCGGCCCAGAACAAGGTCTGGTAGGCACCGGCCGACTCGCCCAACCACCGCAGCAGCCCATAGGCCATCAACGGGCCGAACACGGCGCCGGCCTTGTCCAGCGCCTTGTGCACGCCGAACGAATAACCGCGGGTGGCAGGGTCGGCCAGCGACGACAACCAGGCGTCGCGCGGCGGCCCGCGGAAGCCCTTGCCCAGCCGCTCGATGACGCGGAACGCGCCCAGGCCGGCGACCGAGGTCGACACCAGCAGGATGGTCTTGGCGAGCGTCGAAAAGCCGTAGCCCGCCAGCGCGAACACCTTGCGCTTGCCGCTGCGATCGGACAGCCAGCCGGCCAGGTAGTTCAGCGACGACGCCGAGAAGTCCGCAAGGCCTTCGATCAGGCCGAGCAAAGCGCTCGAAGCCCCCGCGACCGTGGTGAAGAACACCGCGAACACCGAAAAGATGGCTTCAGAGCTTAGGTCGGTCAGGAAGCTGACCAGACCGAGCTTCAGGACTTCGGGGTTCAGCTTGGGCTTCACGGCACCGGTCTGGCGAGGTTCTTCAGGAGTCATTGCCAGCCGTAGCGTCGGATGTACACGCGCTTCATCAGCGTGGTGAGCAGGCAGTAGCCGAGCAGGATGGCCACCAGCCAACCGTAGTAGGCCGTCGGCAGGGCCTGCAGCTTGAAGTAGCTGGCCAGCGGCCCCAGGGGAAGCCACAGCCCGACCGCCATGATGGCCAGCGTCATGCCCATCAACGGCCACGCGGCGCGGCTCTGCACGAAGGGCAACTTGGGCGTGCGCACCATGTGCACCACCAGGGTCTGGGTCAGCAGGCCGACGACGAACCAGCCGGACTGGAACAGCGCTTGCTGCGCCACGCTGTTGGCAGCGAACACCCACCACATCACGGCGAAGGTAACGATGTCGAACAGCGAGCTGATCGGCCCGAAGAACAGCATGAAGCGGCCGATGTCGGCCGGGTTCCACTTCAGCGGCTTGGTCACCAATTCCGCGTCGACGTTGTCGAAGGGAATGCCGGTCTGGCCGATGTCGTACAGCAGGTTCTGCACCAGCAGCTGCAATGGCAGCATCGGCAGGAAGGGCAGAAAGGCGCTGGCCACCAGCACGCTGAGCACGTTGCCAAAGTTGGAACTCGCCGTCATGCGGATGTACTTGAGCATGTTGCAGAAGGTGGTGCGGCCCTCCACCACGCCCTCATCCAGTACCAGCAGGTTCTTCTCGAGCAGGATGATGTCGGCGGCTTCCTTGGCGATGTCCACCGCGCTGTCCACCGAAATGCCGATGTCGGCCGCGCGCAGTGCGGGCGCGTCGTTGATGCCGTCGCCCATGAAGCCCACCACGTGTCCGCTGGCCCGCAGCGCGCGCACGATGCGTTCCTTGTGCAGCGGCGTCAGCTTGGCGAAGATGCTGTGCGACTCGGCTGCAGCCTTCAGCGCGTCGTCGCTCAAGGCTTCGACTTGTGAGCCCAGCAAGACGGCATCGGCGGGCAGGCCCACCTGGCGGCAGACCTGGCGGGTCACCAGGTCGTTGTCGCCGGTCAGCACCTTGACGGCGATGCCGTGCGCAGCCAGCTGCTTCAGCGCGGGCGCCGCAGATTCCTTGGGCGGGTCCAGGAAGGCGATGTAGCCGATCAGCGTCAGGCCGGCCTCATCTGCCACCGTGTAGGTGGTCTGCCCTGGCGGCAGCGTCTTCACGGCCACCGCCACCACGCGAAGACCCTCGGCGTTCAGCGCCCCCGTGACCGCCTGCGTGCGCGCCAGCAGCGCGGCGTCCAGCGGCAGCGTCGGCATCGTGCGCTCGCCGTCCAGGCTGGCATCGACCGGATCGGGCGTTCGCACGTGCGTGCAGGCGGCGAGCACCTCTTCCACGGCACCCTTGCAGATGAGTTCGTGGTGCTGCTCCTGCCCGCCCGCCATCGCGGCCACCACCACCGACATGCGTCGGCGCTCGAAGTCGAACGGGATCTCGTCCACCTTGCGGTAGGCGTCGTTCAGCTTCAGTTCGGCCGCCAGCTCGACATGGTCCAGCACGGCATGGTCGAGCAGGTTCTTCAGCCCGGTCTGGTAGTGGCTGTTGAGGAATGCGAAGTTCAGCACCTCGTCGGTGTCCCGGCCGTAGGCGTCGGCGTGGCGCGCCAGGGCGATCTTGTCCTGCGTCAGCGTGCCGGTCTTGTCGGTGCACAGGATGTCCATCGCACCGAAGTTCTGGATCGCATCCAGCCGCTTGACCACCACCTTCCTGCGCGACAGCCGCACCGCGCCCTTGGCCAGCGTGCTGGTGACGATCATCGGCAGCATCTCGGGCGTCAGGCCCACCGCCACCGACAGCGCGAAGAGAAAAGCTTCGAGCCAGTCGCCCTTGGTGTAGCCGTTGACGAAGAAGACGATCGGCACCATCACCGCGGCGAAACGGATCAGCAGCCAGCTGACGCTGTTGACCCCCGCCTGAAACGCGTTCGGCGCGGTCTCGACAGCCGTGGCGTGCGCCGCCAACGTGCCGAAGTAGCTGCGGCCACCGGTGGCCACGACCAGGGCGGTGGCCGTGCCGGAGACCACGTTGGTGCCCATGAACACCAGGTTGCGCTGTTCGAGTGCACTGGCGCCCGGCGTGGATGCTGTGCCCGGCGCCATGCACGCGACGAACTTTTCCACCGGCAGCGATTCCCCGGTCATCGCGGACTGGGCGACGAACAGGTCGCGTGCGCTCAGCAGGCGGCAGTCGGCGGGGATCATGTCGCCGGCCGACAAGGCCACCACGTCGCCGGCCACCAGTTCGCGAACCGGAATCTCCTTCGGTGGGGGCGGCAGCCCCGTCGCCGAGACACCGCCAGCGGTCCGACGTATCACGCTGGCCGTGTTCGTGACCATGGCGCGCAGGCCCTCTGCCGCACGGTGCGAGCGACCTTCCTGCACGAAGCGGATGCCGGTACTCAGCGCGACCATGACGCCGATCACCACCGTGGCCTTGCTGTCGCCGCTGAGGAACGACAGCAGCGCGAGCGCCGTCAGCAGCAGATTGAAAGGATTGAGATAGCAGCGCCACAGCCGCAGCCAGCCGGGCAGCGGCGCTTCGTGCTGCACCTCGTTCGGGCCGTCCCGGGCCAGGCGCCGAGCGGACTCGGCAACGTCCAGCCCGTCGGCCTGCGACTGCAGACGCGCCAGCGCCTGGGCGGGTTCGTCTCGGGCGGCGGCCAGCAGGTCCTGGCCGAGCGCCGCCGGCGCTGCGCCGCCCGCGGGTGCTGCGGCAGCGGGCGAAGCCGTCAACGAGCCCAACAAGGGGCGGCGCTCGAAGTGCTTCTTCGCGCGGCGGCGGCGAAGGAAGGTGCTGAAGCCCTGGGTCAGAAGCTTGTTCATCGTCGCCTCTCTTGCCAGGTCATCATGGGCTGATCAACGGGACATCGATGTGCGAGGTGTGCGTCGTTGCAATGCAGACCTCGGCCAGGGAGCGCGACAGGCCGGCAATGCCGGTCGACAAGAAATCAGGCGTCACGCGGTTCCAGCGCGGCGGGCTCGATCTGCGTGCCGCATTGCCCCGCCAGCAAGGCCTCGATGTCGCCGAGTGCGCCGATCGCGGCGCGCCTGCCGCTGGCCCGCACGAAGCTGCAGGCGGCCTCGACCTTGGGCGCCATCGAGCCGGCCGCAAAGAGGTGGGCCGCCAGCGCCTGCGGCGTGGTGTGGCCGACAGCCCGTTGTGTGGGCAGTCCCCAATCCAGGTACACCGCGTCGACGTCGGTGGCGATGATCAGGCAGTCGGCCTGCAGTTCGGTGGCAACAAGGGCGCTGCACAGATCCTTGTCGATGACGGCTTCAACGCCTTGCAGGCCGTTGCCACCGGGTCTGGGCACGACAGGGATGCCACCCCCCCCGGCCGCGATGACCAGCACCCCTTTGTCCAGCAAACCGCGGATCACGTCGAGCCCAATCACCCGCAAGGGCCTCGGGGACGGCACCACCCGCCGCCAGCCGGCGCCGTCTGCCGCCATGGCCCAATGGCGCCGCTCTGCCAGTTCGTCGGCCTGCGCCTTGTTGTAGACGGGCCCGATCGGCTTGGTCGGCTTCAGAAAGGCCGGGTCCAGCGGATCGACTTCGACGCGGGTGAGCAGCGAGGCCACGGCGCGCGAGGCTGGCAGCAGGTTGGCCAGTTCCTGCTCCAGCAGGTAACCCAGCATGCCTTCCGACTCGGCGTCCAGCACGTCCAGCGGGTAGCTGTCGACGGCGGTGTAGGCGGCCGACTGCAGCGCCAGCAGGCCCACCTGCGGGCCATTGCCGTGCGTGAGCACCATGTCGTGTACTGCGGCCACGCGTGCCACCTGGGCACAGGCGATGCGAACGTTGGCCAGCTGGTTGGCGGCGCTCGGCAACTGCGTGCGGCGCAGCAAGGCGTTGCCGCCGAGCGCCACGACCAGCCTCATCGCAAGCCTCGGGGCCGGCTCACGACAGCGTGGCCACGAGCACGGCCTTGATGGTGTGCAGGCGGTTCTCGGCCTGCGTGAAGACCACCGAGGCTTCTGACTCGAACACCGCGTCGGTGACCTCGATCTCGCTCAAGCCGTACTTCTCGTGCACCTGGCGGCCGACCTCGGTGTCGAGGTTGTGGAAGGCCGGCAGGCAGTGCATGAAGCAGCTACGGGGTTTGCCCGTGGCCAGCATCAACGCGGTGTTCACCTGGTAGGGCATCAACTGGTCGATACGCTGTTTCCAGACCTCGTCGGCTTCACCCATCGACACCCACACGTCGGTGTACAGGAAGTCGGCACCCAACACGGCCTTGCGTGGGTCGGTTTCGAGCGTGATGCGCGCCCCTGTCGTCCTTGCCAGCTCACGCATCTGCGCCACCAGCGCCGCAGGGGGTGCCAGCGCGGCCGGGCTGCAGATGCGCACGTCCATGCCCATCTGCGTGCCGCCCACCAACAGGGAGCAACCCATGTTGAAGCGCGCATCGCCCAGGTAGCAGAAGGACAGTTCGTGCAGCGGCTTCTCGCCGAACTCCTGCATCGTCAGCAGATCCGCCAGCACCTGCGTCGGGTGGGCCTCGTCGGTGAGGCCGTTCCACACCGGCACATGCGAGAACTTCGCAATGTCCTGCACCACGGTCTGGTGAAAGCCGCGGTACTCGATGCCGTCGAACATGCGACCGAGCACGCGCGCGGTGTCCTTCAGCGACTCCTTGTGGCCCAGCTGCGAGCCAGCAGAGTCCAGGTAGGTGACGTGGCCGCCCTGGTCGTGCACCGCCACCTCGAAGGCGCAGCGCGTGCGCGTCGAGCTCTTCTCGAAGATCAGCGCCACGTTCTTGCCCTTGAGGCGCTGGTGTTCGTTGCCGGCGGCCTTGGAACGCTTGAGTTCGGCTGCCAGGTCAATCAGGAATCGGATCTCACGCGGGCTGAAGTCGACCAGGTCGAGCAGGCTGCGGTTGCGAAGGTTGAAGCTCATCTCGACCCCGGCTCAGATTGCGTCACGCTCGATCGGGCAGCTCATGCAATGGCTGCCCCCGCGGCCGCGCCCAAGTTCGCTGCTGGGCATGGTGATGACCTCGATGCCGGCCTTGCGCAACAGGGTGTTGGTGTAGACATTGCGGTCGTAGGCCATTACCACCCCGGGCGCGATGCACAGCAGGTTGTTGCCGTCGTCCCACTGCTCGCGTTCCGATTCATAGGCATCGCCACCGGTGGCCACGGTGCGGATCTTCGGCAGGCCCAGCGCCGCGGCGACCACCTCGACGAAGGGCTTCGTCTCGGTGCGAACGTCCAGGGTCCCGGCTTTCTTGCCGGGGCGCAGGCTGTGCACTCGGATCGCATCGACCATCTCGGGGAAGATCGTGGCCAGGTCGCGGTCGCAGAAGCTGAACACGGTGTCCAGGTGCATCGCGCCGCGTGACTTCGGGATTTGCGCGGCCAGCACATGGGTGGCCCCGCCCGCAGCAAACAGGCTGCGCGCCAGTTGACTCACGCCCTGGGGCGACGTACGTTCGCCCATGCCGATCAGCACCACGCCCTGGCCCAGCGGCATCAGGTCGCCGCCTTCGAGCGACGCCACGCCGTGGTCCTTGTCGGGGTCGCCCCACCAGACCTTGGTCTTGGTGCCGAACTGCGGATGGAAGCGGTAGATGGCCGTCATCAGCAGCGTCTCCTGCCGGCGCGCGGGCCAGAACATCGGGCACAGCACCACGCCGTCGCCGATCCAGCAGCTGTTGTCGCGGGGGAACAGCGTGTTGGGTAGGGGCGGCAGCAGCAGATCGGCGGGTGCGGCGTAGCGACCGAGCAACCCGGTGGGCTCGAAGGGCAGTTCCGCCCGCGCCACACCGCCTATCAGGTGCGCGGCGAGCTTGGCCGGGGACAAGTCTTCGAGCCACGGCCGCAATTCGGCCGCAGTCTCGGCATCGACGAAGTCTGGGCCCAGCTTGCGGTCGAGCAGCCACTTCCGCGCGGCGGCGACAGCCACCGTGTCGGCGAGCATGTCGTGCATCTCCAGCACGTCCACGTCACGCTCCTTCAGCGCCGTGGTGAAGGCGTCATGGTCGTTGCGCGCCTGACTGACCCACAGCACGTCATCGAACAGCAACTCATGGCAGTTTGCAGGGGTCAGGCGCTTCTGCGCCAGGCCGGGGCGGCAGACCATCACCTTGCGCAGGCGGCCGACTTCGGAGTGCAGTCCCTGGGTCATGGCTTTACTCTCGTTGTGTATCGCGGTGGAGGTTCGGGTTGGGCCGGCGGTCAAGCGGCGTCGGCGTCGGCTTCGGGTCGGGTCACAAGGTCAGGCGGCCGGTCCACAACATGCTGGCCGACGCCGCGGCCACCAGCAACAGCAGCGCCAGGATCACCTGTTCGCGGCCGGTGAAGGCCCGCTCGGCGCGCTGCTTCTTGGCCAGCAGGTAGATGGCTGCACCGGGCGCGTAGAGCAAGGCGCTGAGCAGCAGGTACTTCAAGCCGGCGGCATACAGCAGCCAGGCGCAATAGATGGCCGCCAGCGCGGCGATGGAGATGTCGCGGGAGGCGTGGGGTTGCGCTGCGGCCGCGCCGGCGCCTGTCCGTCCCGTCCACGCCAGCTTCAGGCCGTAGATGGCGCTGAAGAGGTAGGGGATGAGGATCATCGCCGTGGACAGCGAGATCAGCGCGAGATACGAGGCCTTGGAGACCAAGGTCAGGATCAGAAAGAGTTGCACCATGCCATTGGTGAGCCACAGCGCGTTGGCAGGCACGCCCTTGCCGTTCTGACTGGCCAGCCATTTCGGCATGACGCCGCCACCCGCTGGCGTGAACAGCGATTCGGCGGCCAACAGCGTCCAGGCCAGGAAGCCGCCGCCCACGGAAACGATCAGGCCCGCGTAGATCGCCACCGCGCCCCAGGTGCCCACCACCTTTTCGAGCACCGGTGCCATCGACGGGTTCTTCAGCGCGGCCAACTCGGGCTGCGAGAAGATGCCCAGCGACAGCAGCGACACGCCCATCAGCATGGCCAGGCAGACGACGAAGCCGATGACCGTGGCGCGGCCGACGTCGGCGCGCCTTGCGGCGCGCGCCGCATAGACGCGGGCCCCCTCGATGCCGATGAACACCCACACCGTGACCAGCATGGTGCTGCGCACCTGGTCGAGCACCGAGCCGAGCTTGGGGTCGCCCCAGTAGTTCAACTCGAAGGTGCTGACCTGGAAGGCCATGGCCACCAGCACAATGAACAACAGCAGCGGAATGAGCTTGGCTGCCGTGACCACGGCGTTGAGCACCGCCGCCCCCTGGATGCCGCGCAGCACCAGGAAGTGCACGGCCCACACCACCACCGATGCACCGATGACAGCCGCCAGCGTGTTGCCCTCGCCGAACGCCGGGTAGAAATAGCCCAGCGCGCCGAAGGCGGCGACCAGGTAGCCGACGTTGCCGATCCAGGCGCTGACCCAGTAGCCCCAGGCCGCGTTGAAGCCCACGTATTCGCCTGACAGTGCGCGCGCATACGCATACACGCCGTTGTCCAGTTCGGGTCTGCGCACCGCCAGCATCTGGTAGGTGAAGGCCAGCATCAGCATGCCGACGCCCGTAATGGCCCAGCCGATGACGATGGCCCCGGCGCCAGCACCCACCGCCATGTTCTGCGGCAAGCCAAAGATGCCGCTGCCGACGATCGAGCCGATCACCAGCGCGACCAGCAGGCCCAGGCCAAGCTTGCCCTTCTCGGCAACAACGACAGCGGTCGGTGCAGGTTTGGCGGAACCGCCGACGGGGGTTGTGGTGATCAAAGAGGAAGGCATGGCATCAACCTATCGATTCCTGTGCTGACGGCCTCTCACTCAGAAGGGGATCGAGCCTTTGCGCCGCGACGGGGGTGCGCTGCCGGCAAGGACTGAGGGGTCCGGACGATGAAGCTTGCGTGCAAGGGTCCGTCGGGTCTGTACGCTGGCGCACACCGCATGCCAGAGCACTTGGGGGCCGACCGCAGCGAGATCCCAGTGATCTCCTGCTGCGGTCGACACCGGTTTGTTGCAGGCCGCGCGGCGCGCCGACGGCCGGGGACTTTCGCATCGCAAGCGTTCCTGTCCCGACGCCCGCGGCCGGCCAGTTGCTGCTGCGCCTCACCGCCCTGTTTCCCGGTGACCCGCACCCCTCTGGCGCGCTCGGCGTCCTGGGCATGCCGGGCTTCACCGCCTACATGGGGCTGCTGGACATCGGTCGCCCTGCAGCTGGCGAGACCGTCGTCGTCGCTGCTGCCAGCGGGGCGGTCGGTTCAGTGGTGGGCCAGATCGCCAAGATCCAGGGCTGCACTGTGGTGGGCATCGCGGGCGGTGAGGACAAGTGCCGGTACGTGGTGGACGAGCTGGGCTTCGACTTCTGCGTCGACCACCGTGCCGATGATCTGCCCGGCCACTTGGCCGCAGCCTGTCCGAAGGGCATCGGCGTCTACTTCGAGAACGTCGGCGGCGCCGTGTTCGATGCCGTGCTGCCGCTGCTCAACGCCCGGGCCCGCATCCCGGTGTGCGGGCTGATCGCGGCGTACAACGCCACCGAGTTGCCGCCACGCCCGGACCGGCTCGGTCTGCTCGTGGGCACGCTGCTGCGCAAGCGCATCAAGATGCAGGGCTTCATCGTCTTCGACGACTGCGGGCCGCGCTGGAGCGAGTTTGCCGGCGCGATGGGCGAGTGGGTGCAGGCCGACAAGGTCAAGGTCCGCGAGGACATCGTGTTCGGCCTTGAGAACGCGCCCGAAACCTTCATCGGCCTGCTGCAGGGAAAGAACTTCGACAAGCTGGTCATTCAAGTCGCTCACGAATGATCGTCCCCATCCGGTCTGAACATGGCTGCGAGTCCGAATGAACTTGCCGAGCTTGGCAAGGCGCCGGTACTCCCGGTGAGCACCCTTGCGGTTGACCATGACCCAGGCCGGACCGCAGCACAGGCGGCCCAGCGCGTGGCCGAGGACGGCCCCAACGCGCTGCCTGGTGGGCATCGCCGCTCAGCCGACGCCGTACGCCAGCGCGAAGTAACCGCCCAGGGGGTGGGGCCGCCGCCATGCTGCGAGGCTCATGGTTTGCGCGCTGCAACCCGCAGCCCGTCGCGCACGGTAGCCGGGGGATAAGCGATGACCTGCTGGCCCGTGGCGATACCGCTGCGAATCCAGGCCGAACTGCCGTTCCGCGCGCCCAATTCGACGGCGGTCTGGCGGGCACGACCGCCTTCGGCGACGAAGACCGCGAATTGCCCTGGTGTCTTGACCAGACCCGTGGTCTCGCGCGCGGGCCCTGCGGCACCCACATCGGCGCCCGAGGCGGATGCGGCCGCAGCGACGCCGGCTCGAGGCGCTCCACTCGGCAGTGGAAACACCGCGCTCACCGGCACCTGCACCGCCGTCGCTTCGCTCAGCGTGACGATGCGCACGCTGACGCGATAGCCGTCGCCCAGTGCCTGCCATTCGGCTTGCGGGCTGGTGATGTCGATCAACACGCGCACGCGCTGTTCTTCAACGCCCAGTGCCGAAACCTTGGTGAAAGCGGCCGGCTCGATGATGCGCACGCGCCCGGCCAGGACCCCCGGCCCCCCCCACCGTTCGATGATCACGCGGCTGCCGGCCTTGGCTGCCAGTGCGTCGGTGGTCAGCAACTCGGTCACCACTTCCATGCGCTGCGTGTCGCCCACCTCGATCAGCGGCGTGCCCAGTGCCACCGCACCCTCGCTGCTTTGCAGCACCCGCAGCACGCGGCCGGGCGACGGCGCGCGCACGGTGAAGGCGGCTGCGTTGCTGGCCCCGCCCGCACCTGCAGCCGCACCCACTCTCGACGGCTGCACGGCGCCCAGCGCAGCCCGCGTTTGTTCCAGCTCGTGCCCGGCCATGCGGCGTTCGGCCGCAGCGCCTTCGACTTCACGTTGCGCACCCAGCGTGGCCAGGCGGTCGGTCTCGACCTTGATCGGTGCTATGAAACCCTGCCGCACCAGTTGTTCGCTGCGCCGGACTTCGTTCTGGGCCTGATCGAGCGCCACCTGGGCGCGTGCGGTACGGGAAGTGGCCCGCGACACGTTGTCCTGCGCGGCTTCGACACGCGCCCGCAATTCGCGCCGCGTGCGCTCGTCCTGCATGGCCGGCAGCACCGCGTTCAACACCGCCAGCGGGGCGCCTGCCGCCACCGTATCGCCCTCTTTCAAGGTGATGCGCGCCAGCGTGCCGGCCAGCGGTGCCGACACGACATAGCGGTCGGCCAGGCGCGTCTTGCCGTCCTCGTCGATGGTGGTCTCGAACGGGCCCTGCGTCGCCGTGGCCAGCTCCACCTCCACAGGCTTCGGCGCAAAGGCCCAGGCCACGGTCAGCGCCAGCGCCAGTGCGGCACCGCCGCCGATCAACCAGGTTTTACGTTGCATGCTTCACTTTCTTTGTCAGTCGCTTTGTCTGTCTGCGCTTCATTCACGCGTCTTCAGCGCAGCCACCATGTCCAGCCCGTCGATGCGCCTGCGCACCACCAGCGCGCTGGCCGCAGCGGCCACCAGCACCACCAGGGCCGACCAGGCGTAGGTGGAAGGCTCGATCACCACCGGAAACAGGAACTGGTCAGACGCCACCAGCCGGCTGACGAGATGCACCACGCCATAGCCCATGGCCATGCCCAGCGGCAGGGCCACGGCGATGCCGATGGCCATTTCGCCCAGCAGCAGGCCAGACACCTCGGCGCGCGTGAAACCCAGCACCCGCAGGCTGGCCAGCTCCCAGGTGCG
>JANNWL010000051.1:0-17437 GCA_031414735.1 Burkholderiales bacterium
GGACTCGACGGTGGCGTGCTCGGCGCGTCGCGCGCCGTTGAAGCGCTTGGCCCAGTAGGCCTGGCGCATGTCCTCGATGCGCACCTCGCCGCCGGCGCGCGGCGAATGGATGAACTTGCCGTCGCCCACGTAGATGCCCACATGGGAGAAGGCGCGGCGCATGGTGTTGAAGAACACCAGGTCGCCCGGGCGCAGCTCTTCTTTCTGCACCTTGGCCAAGCTGCTGTCCTGGGCCTGTTGGTCGGCGCGGCGCGGCAGCAGCAGACCCAGGCTGTTCTCGAACACATGGCGCGTGAAGCCGCTGCAGTCGAAGCCTTCGTCTGCGCTGCTGCCACCGCGGCGGTAGGGCACGCCCAGGAAGTTCATGGCCGACATCACCATCTCGGACGCCAGGTCGCGCGCCCGGCTGACCATGGCGTTGGACTCGACGGCAGCCGCGGTGGGCACCAGCCCCTTGTCGCGCAGCAGTTGAAGCACGGCGTCGCCTGGGTGGGCCTCGGGTGCCGCGCGCACCGGGCCCGCCAGCAGCAAGGCCAGGCCAAGGGCCAGCAGCACTTGCCGGCAAGCGCCTGTGCCGTCACGATCGCGGCTTTCAATCACCTTGCAGGAGACCCATGTTCAAGGCCTTGTTGTTGGAGAAGGACGAGTCCGGTTTTCGCGCCGGCATCAGTTCGGTCGACGAGTCGCGCTTGCCACCGGGCGACGTGCTCGTTCAACCCGCATTTTCCACCCTGAACTACAAGGACGGCCTGGCCCTGACCAACCGGGCGCCTGTGGTGCGGCAGTGGCCGATGGTACCGGGCATAGACGGCGCGGGGACGGTGCTGCACAGCACCCACCCCGACTGGCAGGCCGGCGACCTCGTCGTGCACAACGGCTGGGGCGTGGGCGAGACGCACTGGGGCTGCCTGGCCGAGCGCGCCCGGTTGAAGGGTGATTGGCTGGTGCGGCTGCCTGCCGCCTTCACGCCCCGACAGGCGATGGCCATCGGCACGGCCGGCTACACCGCCATGCTCTGCGTGATGGCGCTGGAACGCCATGGCCTCCAACCTGGCGACGGCGAGGTGCTGGTCACCGGCGCCAGCGGCGGCGTGGGCAGCGTGGCCATCACGCTGCTGGCCGGCCTGGGCCACCGCGTCGTGGCCGCCAGCGGCAAGCTCGCCGAGGCCGACTACCTGCGCGGACTGGGCGCGGCCACGGTCATCGACCGCAGCGAGTTGGCCGCCCAAGGCAAGCCGCTGCAGAAGGAACGCTGGGCCGCCGTGGTCGACGCCGTGGGCAGCCACACCCTGGTCAACGCCCTGGCGCAGACGCGCTACGGCGGCGTGGTCGCGGCCTGCGGCCTGGCCCAGGGCGCCGACCTGCCGGGCACCGTGATGCCCTTCATCCTGCGCAACCTGACGCTGGCCGGCGTCGACAGCGTGATGGCCCCCCGCGCGCTGCGCCAGCAGGCCTGGGACCGGCTGGCGCGCGACCTGGACCCGGTGCGGCTGGAGTCCATCGCCGAAGAGGTTCCCCTGGAGGAGGCCGTCGAGCGCGCGCATGACTTGATGCAGGGCAAGGTGCGCGGGCGCATCGTCGTGCGAATCTGAGCTTGTCGTCAGGGCGGCGTCAGAGCGCCGCCGCCCAATTTGCCCACAAGCACAACTGGAGACGAGCATGGCCGCCTTTGATGACTTCCACACGCGTTCGCTTCGCGACCGCGATGCTTTCTGGGCCGAGCAGGCCGTGCTCATTGACTGGCAGCAGCCCTTCACCCAGGTTTGCGACTACAGCAGACCACCGTTTGCAAAGTGGTTCGTGGGCGGCACCACCAACCTGTGCCACAACGCGGTGGACCGCCATGTCGCCGCGCGGGGCGACCAGAACGCGCTGATCTTCGTTTCCACCGAAACGAGCCAGGAACGCTGCTACAGCTTCCGCGAACTGCACGCCGAGGTGCAGCGCATGGCAGCCACATTGCTGAGCCTGGGCGTGAAGCAGGGCGACCGGGTGCTGATCTACATGCCCATGATCGCCGAGGCAGCATTTGCGATGCTGGCCTGCACGCGCATCGGCGCGCTGCACTCGGTGGTCTTCGGCGGCTTCGCCAGCGTCAGCCTGGCCACGCGCATCGACGATGCCGAGCCCACCGTCATCGTCAGCGCCGACGCCGGCAGCCGCGGTGGAAAGGTGGTGGCGTACAAGCCGCTGCTGGACGAGGCCATCCAACTGGCCCGGCACAAACCTGCCCACGTGTTGATGGTCGACCGTGGCCTCGCGCCCTTCAGCCGCGTGCCCGGCCGCGACGAAGACTACGCCGGCTGGCGCGAGCAGCACATGCACGCCACCGTGCCCTGCACCTGGCTCGAATCCAACGAGCCCAGCTACACGCTGTACACCAGCGGCACCACCGGCAAACCCAAGGGCGTGCAGCGCGACACCGGCGGTTATGCCGTGGCCCTGGCTGCCAGCATGAAGCACATTTTCTGCGGCCAGCCGGGCGAGACCTACTTCTCTACCAGCGACATTGGCTGGGTCGTGGGCCACAGCTACATCGTCTACGGGCCGTTGATCGCCGGCATGGCCACGATCATGTACGAGGGCTTGCCGATCCGGCCCGATGCCGCCATCTGGTGGAGCCTGGTGGAAAAGTACAAGGTCAGCGTGATGTTCAGCGCCCCCACCGCGGTGCGCGTGCTGAAGAAGCATGACCCCGAGGCGCTGAAGCGCCACGACCTGTCGTCGCTGCGCGCCCTGTTCCTGGCTGGCGAGCCGCTGGACGAGCCGACCGCGAACTGGATCGCCCAGGCCCTGGGCAAGCCCATCATCGACAACTACTGGCAGACGGAGACCGGCTGGCCGATCCTGAGCTTGTGCAATGGCGTCGAATCCGCGGCCAGCAAGTTCGGCTCGCCGGGCAAGGCGGTGTACGGCTACGACGTCAAGCTGATCGATGAGTCCACGGGTGAAGACATCACCGCGCCCAACCAGAAGGGCGTGGTCGTGATCGAGGGCCCCTTGCCCCCGGGCTGCATGCAGACGGTGTGGCGCGACGACGCGCGCTTCGTCAAGACCTACTGGCAGAGCATTGCCGGCCGGCAGGTCTACAACACCTTCGACTGGGGCGTGCGCGACGCCGACGGCTACTACTTCATCCTGGGCCGCACCGACGATGTCATCAACGTCGCTGGCCACCGCCTGGGCACGCGCGAGATCGAGGAAAGTCTGTCCAGCCACACCGCAGTCGCCGAGGTGGCCGTGGTCGGCGTGGCCGACACGCTGAAGGGCCAGGTCGCCATGGCCTTCGTGGTGCTGCGCGACCCGGCCCGCGCGGCCACGCCCGAACTGGCCCTGAAGCTCGAGGGCGAGCTCATGAAGGTCGTCGACGAGCAGCTCGGCGCCGTGGCCCGGCCGTCGCGTGTGCGCTTCGTGATGGGTCTGCCGAAGACGCGTTCCGGCAAGCTGCTGCGCCGGGCCATCCAGGCGGTGTGCGAATTGCGTGACCCGGGAGACCTGACGACCATCGAGGACCCCACTGCGCTGCGGCAGATCCGCGAGCTGTTCGTGCCGCCGACCTGAACCCGTCCGCCCGGCGTGCCGCGGCTGCCCTCACGGTCGCGCGACTTGCCCTGCCAGCCGCTTCACCTGTCTGGTGCTGAGAGGGGCAAGCAGACCGCCTGTCCGCAGGCGCCGGCAGTGTGCGGACGCGGCGAAGATCCTCTCCCGCCTGGAGTTTGATCCGCAGCCGTCACTCAAGCCGGTTGTGAAGGGCCTGCTGAAGGGCCTCTTCGGGTGCTGGTGCGGCGCATTCGAGCTCGTCGTGTCGACCTCGATCCGGCGCCACCCGTTCAGGATCGATCCACCTTGCCCTGCCGGCGATCGGCGGCGCCGTCGGGCTGCATCGCTTCAAGCAATTGCAGCTTGCTGGCGACCCCCAGCTTGCGGAACACGATACCGAGGTGGTTGTTGACGGTTGAGGATGACAGGCCCAGCTGGCCGGCAATGTGCGGCCCGCTGTCGCCCGCGGCGTAGCGCTCGGCGATCTCGCGCTGCCGCGTGCTCAACCTGTCGACGTCACCGCGGCGCCGCAGCTTCAGCAGCACGGCGTCGCCCCAGCGCGACAGCAGCGCGGTGACGTGGCGGCCGCGGAAGGCGAAAGCGCGCGCTGGCGGCAGCACGGCGTCGGGCAGGGCCGCGCAGAGGGCGGGCGGCAGGCGGGGCGGTCGCCACTGCGGCCATTCCTCACGCAGCAGGGCCAGGCCTTGCGCGTCGACCTGCAGCAGTTCGCCGGCGGCGTCGCAGATCGCATGGCTGCGGCGTGCGGGCGCCGCCGGCTCGCCGGCGCGGCCCAGGCGGTTCTCGCGCTCGGCCTCGACCAGATGCGGCATCAGGAATTCGAGGTCGCGCGCGTCGTCCTCGCCGAAACTGGCAAACGGCCCGCGCCACAGACACAGCTCGACGCGCCGGGTCGCCAGCGGCTCCAACTGGACGGCGCGCAGCGGCAGCCCGTATGCATCCAGATGCTTGCCGGCCAGCAGCGCCTGCAGGTCAGCACCGTCGATGCCCCGGGTGTGCAAGTCCTGCAAGCTTGGCATGCCGGGCTCGCCGGCAGCGGCCGCGCTGCCCCACAGGCAAGCGGTGAAGGGCAACACGCTGTCGACCATCTCGCAGGCCCGCGGCCTGAACTGCGCCGCCGGCCAATCCCGGCTGCCGCGGTGCAGGGCCAGCACGGCGCTGCTCAGGGCGGCCAGGGCCAGCCCGTCGTCGCGCCTCATGGAGACAGGGCTGGGGTGACTGCCCCAGCCGCCGCGCTGTCGGGCCGGCGCATCGGCCCGGGAAGGTGTCGGCCGGGCGACCTGGGGTCTTCACCCCAGGCTTCGGGCTTGTCGCAAGGTGAGAAAGGCATGGCCCTTACTTCGGCGCCTTCCGGCCTCAGCTTGAATCGCCGCCGCAGCGGGCCGTTTCGGGGCCCGGGCGTGACGCACCTCACGCCGCCGGCCCTGACTCGCCGACGGGCGCGCGCCAGGGCCCATCGGTGGCCCCGGTCTTGCAAACGAGCAGAGCACGCGGGTTGTCCAGCGCCCGCCGAGCCACCGTCCCCAGACCCTGTTTCCGAAAGAACAAACATCATGAATTTCTGCCCCGCCGCCCTGCGTCCCTTCTTCGCCGCTACGCTGCTGGCAGTCGCTGCCGTCGCCCCGGCGCATGCCGGCGTCGTGCCGCTCGGCGCAAAGAATGACATCAGCTACAACACGGTCGTCAACGACTGGGGCTGGACGCTGGTGAGCCGATTCGCCATCGAAGGCAGCATGTCCATATCGGCGATGTTCGCGGGACTGGCTCCGAGCGACATGGTGATGATCGGTGCCATGCGCCAGGGCAGCGGCGTCATCGACACCCTGGCGGCGGCCTCGCTGGCCGAGGTCACCACCTACACCGGCTACAACGTCACCCACATCGCCAACGGTGCGGCCTGGTACGCCAACGGCTACTCGATGGGCTTTGTCGGCATCGGCGACCAGCTCTGCCAGAACACCGCCGACGTCTGCGGTTTGAACGAGCGCGACCGCATGAGCTGGCACACGTCGTCGGTGGGCGTCGACAACTGGTCGCAAGACGCCAACCGGGCCGCGATGGCCGTGATGGGTGGCTGGCGCAGCGGCAGCAACTACAGCCTCTGGTCGGGCTGGGATCGCGTGGTCTTCACGCAGTCCGCCGCCGCCGTGCCCGAGCCGGCCTCGCTGGCCCTGGTCGCCCTGGGTCTGGTCGCCGCGGGCCTGGCCCGCAGGCGCGCTACTGCCTGAAGGCTCTGCATACAGGCCACGTCCAGCAGCACGGCCTCGTTGCTGTGCAGGGCCGAGGACAGCTCGGGCTGCAGGCCGTCAGCGCGACGACGTCGGGGCCGGGCTGGTCGGTGCCGATCACCCCTGCTGTGCGGCTACATCACTGGGACAGCCCGGTTTGACGAGCGGGTTCAGCTCAACGCGGCGACCGAGGCTGCCTCCGCCGAGTGGTCGGAATCACAGGCCGTACCCCATGTGGTGCGTTGGGCTGCCGCCGCAAGGTCCCTGAGGCTGTGCCCGAATCGCGCTGCGACGCCGGCTCACAGCACCTCTGACGCGTAGTCGGCCAGCCGCGAGCGTTCGCCGCGAGCCAGCGTCAGGTGGCCGCCGTGCGGCCAGCCCTTGAAGCGGTCGACGGCAAAGGTCAGGCCCGAGCTGCCTTCGGTCAGGTAGGGCGTGTCGATCTGCGCCAGGTTGCCCAGGCAGACGATCTTGGTGCCCGGCCCGGCGCGCGTGATCAGCGTCTTCATCTGCTTGGGCGTGAGGTTCTGCGCCTCGTCGATGAGCACGAACTTGTTCAGGAAGGTGCGCCCGCGCATGAAGTTCAGGCTCTTGATCTTGATCTTGCTGCGCACCAGGTCGTTGGTGGCGGCACGCCCCCATTCGCCGGCACTGGCGTCGGTGCGGGCCAGGACTTCCAGGTTGTCGTCCAGCGCGCCCATCCACGGGCCCATCTTTTCTTCTTCGTTACCGGGCAGGAAGCCGATGTCGTCGCCCACTGGCACGGTGACGCGGGTGACGATGATCTCGGTGTAGCGGCGGTCGTCCAGCACCTGGGCCAGGCCGGCAGCCAGGGTCATCAGCGTCTTGCCCGTGCCGGCTGTGCCGGCCAGGGTGACGAAGTCGCAGTCCGGGTCCATCAACAGGTTCAGCGCGAAGTTCTGTTCGCGGTTGCGCGCGGTCACGCCCCAGACGGCGTTCTTGGCGTGGGTGTAGTCGCGCAGTGTCTTCAGCACGGCGGTCTTGCCGGTGATCTCGGTGACGCGGGCGTACAGCGGTGCCGCGCCGGCTGCTTCTAGGTAGACAAACTGGTTGATCAGAAGCGCCGGCACCAGCGGGCCGCTGATGCGGTAGAAGGTGTGCGTGCCCTGCTGCCAGCTCTCCATGGTCTTGCCGTGGCGCTCCCAGAAGTCGGCCGGCAACGCCAGCACGCCGGTGTAGAGCAGGTCGCCGTCTTCCAGCGTCTTGTCGTTGGTGTAGTCCTCGGCCGGCAGGCCCAGCGCACGCGCCTTGACGCGCATGTTGATGTCCTTGGACACCAGCACGATGTCCCGGCCCGGCTGCTGTTCACGCAGGCTTTGCACCACACCCAGTATCTGGTTGTCGGCCTTGCCCTGCGGCAGGCCGGCAGGCAGCTTGATGTCCAGCAACGTGGTCTGGAAGTACAGCTTGCCGCCGGCTTCGCGGTGGCCGGTCTTGGCCAGTTCGATGCCCGCGGCTGCATCCAGCAGCCCGTCCTTGGTCGACAGCGAGGCCAGCGCATCCAGCTCGCGGCTGACCTGGCGCACGCTGCGGGCGACTTCGCTCATGCCCTTCTTGTGCCCGTCCAGCTCTTCGAGCGTGATCATGGGCAGGAAGACATCGTGCTCCTCGAAACGGAACAGGCTCATCGGGTCGTGCATCAGCACGTTGGTGTCCAGCACGAAGAGCTTCGCCGGGCCATCGCCATGCTTGCTGCGCTGGCGGCGCGCTGGCGCCGCGGGCCTGGCTGCTGTCATCGGGGCCGGGGCAACGGCGGGCGCCCGGGCCGCGAGCGGGGTTGGGACGCGCGTCGCCAAGGGCGCAGCGTATGCAGGCAGGGTGCGCGCTGCCTGCACGACCGCTGCAGGCGCGGCGCTGTCAGCCGCCGCGCGTGGCTTGACCGATCGTTTGTCGATCTTGGGCGCGGCCGGGGTGTCGTAGTCGGCACTGCGCAGACTGTCGGCGGGGCGGGCAGGGGGCTTGGGCAAAGGCATGTTGGGGGTTGCTCAATGAGACGCAAAAAAGCCGCACAGACAGCTGTGCGGCTTCGGGGGGTCGGAATGGAGGGCCCGGCGCGTCGGGCACAAACGCATGTTCAAGTGGCCTACTTCAACGCCTTCACTGCCTGAAGAACTTCGTCCACATGGCCGGCCACCTTGAGGCCACGCCACTCCGCGCGCATCACGCCTGCGGCGTCGATGAGGAAGGTGCTGCGCTCGATGCCCTTGACCTTCTTGCCGTACATGATCTTGTTCTTGACCACGCCGAACATGTGGCAGAGCTTTTCTTCGGTGTCGGCGATCAGCTCGAACGGCAGTTCGAGGTTGGCCTTGAACTTTTCGTGGCTGGCCATGTTGTCGCGCGATACGCCAAACACCACTGCGCCAGCATTCACGAAGTCCTGGTGCTGGTCGCGGAACTGCATCGCTTCGGTGGTGCAGCCGGGCGTGTTGTCCTTCGGGTAAAAGTACAGTACCAACGCTTTGCCTAGCACGGATTGAGGCGTGAATTTCACGCCACCGGTGGCAAAGGCTTCGAATTCGGGGAGGGCTTTATTGACTACGGGCGTCATGGATGGTGTTCTCGGACTGCGCGGGTGCGAAAAGCCAGTTCAATCGAAGATTATAAGTTCTTCGCCGACCCGGTCCTGGGTTCGATGATCAAAGCGGCCACCACAGACCGCTGTTCAGACACCAGCACGTTGTAGGTTCTGCAGGCAGCCGGCGTGTCCATGGTCTCCACGCCGATGCGGCGCCCAATGAGCGCCTGCAGCCATTGCGGCCTGGGGAAACGCAGTCGCGACCCGCTGCCGAAGATCACCAGTTCGGGGTCGAGCAAGGCGATCTGCTCGAACAGATCGGCGTTCAGTTCTTCGAAGCTGTGGACTGGCCAGGGCAGGACGGGGCCGGCCCAGGGAACCAGCAGGCTGGTCTCGAAGGGGGCGGGGCCGACCCAGACGCGGCCGGGGTCCTGGCGGGTGATGACGTTGACGCCGGTGGGCGTGTCGGGCTGGAATTTCATGCGTGGATAATTCTATGTTCCTCGCGTCCACCCTCCCACTCACGGTCCCCGCCTTGAAGACAACGCTGCAGCCCCTGGCCAAATCCGACAAGCTTGCCCGCGTGGCATATGACATCCGTGGCCCGGTGCTCGACAAGGCCCGCCAGATGGAGGAGGAGGGCCACAAGATCATCAAGCTGAATATCGGCAACGTGGCCGCGTTCGGGCTGGAGCCGCCTGACGAGATCGTGCAGGACATGATCCGCAACCTGCCGCATGCGGCCGGCTACACCGACAGCAAGGGGCTGTTCGCGCCGCGCAAGTCGGTGGTGCACTACACGCAGGAAAAGCAGATCCGGGGCGTCACCGTAGACGACGTGTACCTGGGCAACGGCGCCTCTGAGCTGATCCAGATGAGCATCGCCGCGCTGCTCAACGACGGCGATGAGTTGCTGGTGCCCACGCCGGACTTCCCGCTCTACACCGCGGTGGTCGGCCTCGCGGGCGGCGTGCCAGTGCATTACGTGTGCGACGAACAGGCGGGCTGGCTGCCCGATGTGGCCGACATCGAGCGCCGCATCACCCCGCGCACGCGCGGCATCATCGTCTGCAACCCCAACAACCCGACGGGGGCGCTGTATCCGGATGCGGTGCTGCTGGGCATCATCGAAATCGCCCGCAAGCACCAGTTGGTGATCTTTGCCGACGAGATCTACGACAAGACCTTGTACGACGGCGTCACCCACACGGCGATGGCCTCGCTGGCTGACGACGTGCTCTTCGTCACCTTCAACGGCCTGAGCAAGAACTACCGCGCCTGCGGCTACCGCGCCGGCTGGATGGTCGTGTCGGGTGAGAAACGCCACGCGCGCGACTACATCGAGGGCCTGAACATGCTGGCCTCGCTGCGCCTGTGCGCCAACACGCCCGGGCAGCTGGCGATACAGACCGCGCTGGGGGGCTACCAGAGCATCAAGGATCTCGTCGCGCCCACGGGGCGCCTGTGCCGCCAGCGCGACCTGGCCTACGAGCTGCTGACGCAGATTCCCGGTGTCAGCGTGGTCAAGCCCAAGGCGGCGCTGTACATGTTCCCGCGGCTGGACCCCAAGGTCTACCCGATTGCCGACGACCAGCAGTTCGCCTACGAGTTGCTGGCCGAAGAGAAGGTGCTGATCGTGCAGGGCACGGGCTTCAACTGGATCGCCCACGACCACTTCAGGCTCGTCTTCCTGCCCAACGTGGATGACCTGCGCGAGGCCATCACGCGCATCGAGCGCTTCCTGTCGAACTACCGCAAACGTCACTCCGCTTGATTGATTGATCTCCCCATGAACCCCATTCAGGTCGGCTTGCTCGGCATCGGCACCGTCGGCAGTGGCACTTTCGAGGTGCTGCGCCGCAACCAGGAAGAGATACGCCGCCGCGCGGGCCGAGGCATCCAGATCGTGGCCGTGAGCCGGCGCGACACCGCCGCGGCTCAGCGCGTTGTCGGCGATGCAGCCTCGGTGCATGCCGACCCGTTCGACATCGTGCGCAACCCGGCCATCGAGATCGTGGTGGAGCTCATCGGCGGCACGACCCTGGCGCGTGAGCTGGTGCTGGAGGCCATCAGCCGCGGCAAGCACGTCGTCACCGCCAACAAGGCCTTGCTGGCGGTGCACGGCAGCGAAATCTTTGCCGCGGCCAGCAAGCAAGGCGTGGTCGTGGCCTTCGAGGCCGCGGTGGCCGGCGGCATCCCCATCATCAAGGCGCTGCGCGAGGGCCTCACGGCCAACCGCATCGAGTGGATCGCCGGCATCATCAACGGCACGACGAACTTCATCCTGTCCGAGATGCGCGCCAAGGGGCTGGACTTCGGCGTGGCTCTCACGCAGGCCCAGGCCCTGGGCTATGCCGAGGCCGACCCCACCTTCGACATCGAAGGCATAGACGCCGCGCACAAGGCCACGCTGATGAGCGCCATCGCCTTCGGTGTGCCGGTGCAGTTCGAGCGCGCGCACGTCGAGGGCATCACCGGGCTGCAGGCTGCTGACATCCGCTACGCCGAGCAGTTGGGCTACCGCATCAAGCTGCTGGGTATCACCAAGCGGCGCGCCGAAGGCATCGAACTGCGCGTGCACCCCACGCTGATCCCGGCGCAGCGCCTGATCGCCAACGTCGAAGGTGCGATGAACGCGGTGGTCGTGCACGGCGACGCCGTGGGCACCACGCTGTACTACGGCAAGGGCGCGGGCAGCGAGCCCACGGCCAGCGCGGTGATTGCCGACCTGGTCGACATCACGCGCTTGCACACGGCCGACCCCGACCACCGCGTGCCGCACCTGGCCTTCCAGCCGGCTTCCATGCAAGCCACGCCGATCCTGCCGATTGCCGAGGTCGTGACGGCCTACTACCTGCGCCTTGTGGTGGCAGACAAGGCGGGCGTGCTGGCACGCATCACCGGCATCCTGGCCGACAACGACATCAGCATCGACGCCGTGCTGCAGCGGGAGAGTGCCGAGGGCGAGAAGCAGACCGACCTCATCATCCTCACCCACGACACGGTCGAAGGCCGCATGGTCACCGCCCTGGCTCTGATGCAGGCCCTGCCGACGGTGCTGGCGCCCATCGTGCGCATCCGCAAGGAAGAACTCAGTTGATCTACCTGAGTACCCGCGGCGACACCACCCCGCGCCGCTTTTGCGACATCCTGCTCGAAGGCCTGGCGCCCGATGGCGGCCTGTACCTGCCGGCCCACTACCCGAAGGTCGATGCCGTCACGCTGGCGCGCTGGCGTGGCCTGCCCTACGCCGAGCTGGCCTTCGAAATCCTGTCGCTGTACATCGACGACATCCCCGCCGCCGACCTGCGCCGGCTGTGCGAGGCCACCTACAACGAGCAGGTCTTTGGCAGTGCCGCCATCACGCCGCTGAAGCCGCTGGGTGCCGGTGTGTTCCTGCAAGCCCTCTCCAACGGCCCCACGCTGGCCTTCAAGGACATGGCCATGCAGTTGCTTGGCCAGTTGTTCGAATACGAACTGGTGCGCCGAGGCGAAGAACTCAACATCCTGGGCGCCACCAGCGGCGACACCGGCAGCGCGGCCGAATACGCGATGCGCGGCAAACGGGGCATCCGCGTCTTCATGCTCAGCCCGCATGGCCGCATGAGCCCGTTTCAGCAGGCGCAGATGTTCAGTCTGCAGGACGCCAACATCCACAACATCGCCATCGAAGGCGTGTTCGACGACTGCCAGGACATCGTCAAAGCCGTCAGCAACGACCTGGCCTTCAAGCGCCTGCATCGGATAGGCACCGTCAACAGCATCAACTGGGCGCGGCTGCTGGCGCAGGTGGTGTACTACTTCGCAGGCTACTTTCAAGCCACGAAGGCGAACGACGAGAAGGTCAGCTTCGCCGTGCCTTCGGGTAACTTCGGCAACATCTGCGCCGGCCACGTGGCCCGCATGATGGGCCTGCCCATCCACCAGCTGGTGGCCGCGACCAACGAGAACGACGTGCTCGACGAGTTCTTCCGCACGGGCACCTACCGCGTGCGCACCAGCGCCCAGACGCGCGAGACGTCCAGCCCGTCGATGGACATCAGCAAGGCCAGCAACTTCGAACGATTCGTGTTCGACCTGCTGGGCCGTGATGCCGACCGCACGCGCGCACTGTTCGGGCCGGCCCTGGTGCGCGACGGCGGCTTCACGCTGACGCCTGCCGAATTCGCGCCCGCCGCGGGTTTCGGCTTTGTCTCGGGCCGCAGCACACATGTCGATCGCCTGGCCACCATCCGCAGCACCTGGGCCGACCACGGGTTGATGATCGACACCCACACCGCCGACGGCCTGAAGGTGGCGCGCGAACACCTGTCGCCGGGTGTTTCCATGCTCGTTCTCGAGACGGCGCTGCCGGCCAAATTCGCCGCGACCATCGTCGAAGCCATCGGCCAGCAACCGCCGATCCCCGCCGGAATGGAAGACCTTGAACAGCGGCCCAGGCGCTTCACCGTCATGCCTGCCGACACGGCCGCTGTCATGCAGTACGTGCAAGACCATTGCACGGCATGATGGTCGGATGAAGCTGCCGCGACCACTGCTGAGCCTGGATGAGGCCTTGGTCCGTCTCACGGCGGTGGCCGGGGCCGCGGTGCTGACCGACACCGAGCAGGTGCCCACCCTGGCCGCACTCGGGCGGGTGCTGGCTGCCGATGTGCTGTCGACGCTGGACGTGCCGCCGCAGGACAACACGTCGATGGACGGCTATGCCATGCGCGCCGCCGATGCGCCCGCGCCCGGCACCGTGCTGCCTGTGTCGCAGCGGCTGCCGGCGGGTGTGGTCGGCCACGCCTTGCAGCCGGGTACGGCCGTGCGCATCTTCACGGGCGCGCACGTGCCGGCCGGGGCCGATGCCGTGGTGATGCAGGAACAGTGCGAGGCCCTGGGCGCGGACGGCGGCCTGGGCCAGGTCCGCGTCAACGTGCGGCCCGAGGCGGGCCAGTGGATACGCCGCCGCGGCGAGGACGTGGCGCAAGGCTCGGTCGTGCTGCAGCGCGGCCAGCGCCTCACGCCACAGGCGCTGGGTCTGGCGGCGAGCGTGGGCGCGGGAACGCTGACGGTGATGCGTCGGCCCCGTGTCGCCTTGTTCTCCACGGGCGACGAGTTGCAGATGCCCGGCGAGGTACTGCGACCCGGCGCCATCTACAACAGCAACCGCTTTACCTTGCACGGCCTGCTGCAGGCGGCGGGTTGCGAGGTGCATGACCTGGGCATCGTCGGCGACACGCTGGACGCCACCCGCGACGCGCTGCGCCGGGCCGCGGCGGTGGCCGACCTCATCGTGACCTGCGGTGGCGTGTCGGTGGGCGAGGAAGACCACCTCAAGCCCGCCGCGATGGCCGAGGGCCAGCTGGAAAACTGGCAAATCGCCATCAAGCCCGGCAAGCCGCTGGCGCTGGGGCAGATTCGCCGCGGCGACGGCACGCACGCGCTGTTGCTCGGCCTGCCCGGCAACCCCGTATCGGCCTTCGTCACCTACCTGCTGGCGGTCAGCACGGTGCTGCGCGTGATGCAGGGCCTGCCCGGTGCGCTGCCCGGGGGGCTGCCCGTACGCGCCGACTTCGACTGGCCGCGCCCTGACAAGCGGCGCGAATTCCTGCGCGTGCGCTTCAACGCGGGCGGCGGGCTGGATCTGTTCGGCAACCAAAGTTCAGGCGTGTTGACCTCGGCGGTCTGGGCCGACGGCATGGTCGACAACCCGCCGGGCCACGTCATTGCGCGCAGCGACACGGTGCGCTTCCTGTCCCTTGCTGAGCTGGTGGCCCGGTGATGGTGGTCCAGGTTCGTTTCTTCGCTTCGCTGCGCGAGGCCCTTGGCCCGCACGAACAGCTTGACCTGGCTGCCGGGGCGACGCTGGGTGATGTGCGCGACCAACTCATCGCACGCAGTCCGCGCCATGCTGAGGCTCTGGCGCGCACGCGCACGCTGCGCGGCGCCATCAACCAGGTCATGTGCGATGAAGCCAGCGTGTTGCCCGAAGGCGCCGAGGTGGCTTTCTTCCCGCCGGTCACCGGCGGTTAGGCGCGGCAGTGCAGCGGGTGTCGATCCAGGCCGAGGACTTTGATCTCGGCGCCGAAGTGGCGGCTTTGCACGCGGGCGACGCCGGCGTGGGCGCGGTCGCGAGTTTCATCGGTACAGTGCGTGAGAGCAGTGAAGGGCAGTCAGTGAGCGAGATGGAACTGGAGCATTACCCCGGGATGACCGAGCGGTCCATCGAGGCCATGATCGACGAGGCCCTGCGCCGTTTCGACATCCGTGCGGCCCGTGTGGTCCACCGCGTGGGCCGCCTGGCCGCCGGGGCGCAGATCATGATGGTCGCAGTGGCTTCGGCGCACCGCGGTCAGGCCTTCCAGGCCTGCGAGTTCCTGATGGACTACCTCAAAACGCAGGCGCCGTTCTGGAAGAAGGAGACCACGCCCGAAGGTACCCGCTGGGTCGATGCGCGCGTGGCCGATGACGCGGCGCTGGCGCGCTGGGGAATCGAAGCCGGCAATGCCAACCCGCCGGGAGCCGCGTCATGATCGCGGCCGGCCGCCCGCCGCTGGCTGAGCAGCCCGAGGACCCTTCTGCGCTCGGCCTGGAGGTCGGCGCCGTAGAAGCGCCCGAGCCCGTCACGCCGCAGCGGCTGCGCGACGCGCTGGGCCGCTTTGCGACAGGCGTGACCATCATCACCTGTCTGGACGGGCAGGGCGAGTCAGTCGGGCTCACCGCCAACTCCTTCAACGCCCTGTCGCTGGAGCCGCCTTTGGTGCTGTGGTCGTTGCGCCGGCAGAGCCTGCAGCTCGCCGCCTTCCAGCAGGCCGCAAGCTTTGTCGTCAACGTGCTTTCACGCCAGCAGTTGGAGCTGTCCAGGCGCTTCGCGTCCAAGCTCGATGACCGCTTCGACAGCGGCAGCTGGTCGACTGGCGTGGCGGGCGCGCCCGTGCTGGCGGGCTGCGTGGCGGTCTTCCAGTGCGAGATGGTCAGCCAGCAGGACGCCGGCGACCACGTGCTCTTCATCGGCAAGGTGCTGGCGCTGTCGCAGCAGGCACTGGCGCCGCTGGTGTACCAGGCCGGTCACTACCACGGCCTGGGCGAAACGCTGTAGCTCAGCTCAGCAGCCTGCCTGGAGCGGGTGTCTCGCCCGGGAGGGCAGCGGACGCCGCGTCCTGCGCACCCGCGCCCGTACCCACGGTTGCAGCAGGCAAGCCCCACTCCGAGGCCACCAGCGCGCTGTCGATGAGGCGAAGGAGAGCCGCTGACAGCTCGTTGCTCAGCACCACCTCGATACGCCGGCCCCGCGGTTCGCGGAAGGCCAGCACGGTCTGTCCGCCAGGGGCTGGACGCAGGTCGACGCTGTCAGGCAGCAGCGGCTCCGGGCCCAGGGGGTGGCTGGCGTCCGCGGTGACGAATGGCTTGCCGAAATCGGCGTTCGCCAGGGGGCGGTCCAGCGCCGCCTGTTCCAGCATCTGGCGCGCCTCGGGCACTGGCAGGGCCTTCGGCGTCGTTTGCGCCACGCTGGTCGCAGTCACGGTCGTGCGAAAGGGCGTGTACAGGCGCGACAGCATGCGCCGTGTCAGCCACACCGAGTACACCTCGGCCGCGCCGGTGCGCATGTGCAGCAGCAGGCGATCGGCGGTGGTGTCGTACAGGACCTGGATCTGGTGGATGGACATGGCCGCATTCTCACCCGCGTCCGGCCGTGTCATGGCTTGACCCAGGTCAAGCCCGGTCGGCGGCCGGGTCCTTGAATACGCCGCCCGCAGCCCCACGTCAGTGGCAGAAATCAGGAGACCCCAGCATGCGCATCGACAAGCTCACCACCGCCTTCCAGCAGGCCCTGGCCGACGCCCAGAGTGCCGCCGTCGCCCGCGACAACCCCTACATCGAGCCTTCGCACCTGTTGGCGGCCATGCTGTTGCAGCCGGACGGCCCGAAGGCGCTGCTCGACCGCGCCGGGGCCAACACGGCGGCGCTGACGCTGGCCATGGAAACCGCCGTGCGCAATTTGCCCCAGGTGCAGGGCGGGGGCCAGCCGGTGCAGCCCGGGCGCGACCTCCTGCAGTTGCTGCAAGCGGCAGACAAGGAGGCCGGCAAACGCGGCGACCAGTTCATCGCCAGCGAGATGTTCCTGCTGGCCCTGGCCGACGCCAAGACCGACCTGGGCGGCGTCGTGCGCGGCCACGGCCTCAGCCGCAAGGCGCTGGAGGCCGCCGTCGAAGCCGTTCGCGGTGGCCAGAAGGTCGATTCGGCCGAGTCCGAAGGCCAGCGCGAGGCGCTGAAGAAGTACACGCTGGACCTCACCGAGCGCGCCCGTCTGGGCAAGCTGGACCCGGTGATCGGCCGCGACGACGAGATTCGCCGCGCCATCCAGGTACTGCAGCGGCGCACCAAGAACAACCCGGTGCTGATCGGCGAGCCGGGCGTCGGCAAGACGGCCATCGTCGAGGGCCTGGCCCAGCGCATCGTCAACGGCGAGGTGCCCGAGACGCTGAAGGACAAGCGCGTGCTGGTGCTCGACATGGCCGGGCTGCTGGCCGGCGCCAAGTACCGCGGTGAATTCGAAGAGCGGCTGAAGAGCGTGCTCAAGGAAGTGGCGGCTGACGAGGGCCGCATCATCCTGTTCATCGACGAGATGCACACCATGGTGGGCGCGGGCAAGGCCGAAGGCGCCATCGACGCCGGCAACATGCTCAAGCCCGCGCTGGCGCGCGGCGAGTTGCACTGCATCGGCGCCACCACGCTGAATGAATACCGCAAGTACGTCGAGAAGGACGCCGCGCTGGAACGCCGCTTCCAGAAGGTGCTGGTCGACGAGCCCAGCGTGGAAGCCACCGTGGCCATCCTGCGCGGCCTGCAGGAGAAGTACGAGGTGCACCACGGCGTGGAGATCACCGACCCGGCCATCGTGGCTGCGGCCGAGTTGAGCCACCGCTACATCACCGACCGTTTCCTGCCCGACAAGGCCATCGACCTGATCGACGAGGCCGCGGCAAAGGTCAAGATCGAGATCGACTCCAAGCCCGAGGCCATGGACAAGCTCGACCGTCGGCTCATCCAGCTGAAGATCGAGCGCGAGGCGGTGCGCAAGGAGAAGGACGAGGCCTCGATCAAGCGCATGGCGCTGATCGAGGAG
>JANNWL010000052.1:0-19036 GCA_031414735.1 Burkholderiales bacterium
GCGGCAAGCGACCGCGCTGGTGATGGGATGTTCCTGACCCCTCTGCACAACTCCTATACTAATTGCCGGATTCACTGGCATCGCGATAGAAGGAGCCCCCATGCCGCTTACCGCCGCGCCGCCCGCGACGATGACGTTCCAGAACCTGCCGGTGGCCAAGCTGCTGCTGAACTATCTGCAGCTCGAAGGCGCGACGACCCTTTTCGGCGTTCCTGGGGCCGCGATGATGCACCTGCTGGACGAGCTGATGGTGCAGCGCCAGACCTTCCGCTACGTCATCACGCGCCACGAAACCGGCGCTGCATACATGGCCGACGGCTACGCCCGCGTGAGCGGCAGGCTCGGCGTGGTGCTGGTCACCTCGGGCCCGGGCGCGACCAACGCGCTGACCGGCACGATGAACGCCCAGGCCTCGGGCGTGCCGCTGCTGACGATCACCGGCGAAGTGGCCGAGGCGTACTTCGGCAAGGGCTTCCTGCAAGAAGGTGCCGACGCGGGCCTGGACGTGAACGCCGTGTACGGCGCGGCTGCGGGCTACACCGCCCTGGTCACCAACCCTGCCAACTGCCAGACCCTGCTCGAACAAGCCCTGCGCGACGCGCTGGGCCGCCCGGCCCGCGCCGCCCACCTGAGCCTGCCCGACGACGTGGTGGCCGCATCGCTGCCCAATGCGCGGCTGCCATCGGCACCGCGCCACTACCGCAGCCAGGCCAGCGGCGGCGATCTCGTCGGCATGCGCCGCGCCTTTGATCAACTGCTGGCGGCCGAGCGCCCGCTCATCTTCCTGGGCAGCGGCTCGGCGCAGGCCCTTCAAGGCGGCCTGCTCGGTGACTTCACGGCCTTCGTCGAACGCTTCGCGATCCCCGTGATGACCACGCCTGACGCCAAGGCCTTGTTCCCCGAATCGCATCCCTTGTCGCTGCGCTGCTTTGGCGTCGGCTACTGCGAGTGGACCAAGTGCTACATGGTGCCCAGCCGGCTCGACCCGTCGCTGCCGTCGGGCTACGACGCGCTGCTCGTGCTGGGCACGCAGATGGGCGGCTTCAGCAGCAACAAGTGGGACCCGGCACTGCTGCCCAGCGGGCCCGGCGCCAGCCTGGTGCAGGTGGACCTGAACCCGAACGTGCTGGGCCGCGCGCTGCCGCTGGACTTCGGCGTGGTGTGCGAGCTGGGCGCGGCGATCGAAGCCCTGGCCTCGCTGGGCCGCGGCACCGATCCCGACGCCACCGCGGTGCAGGCACGGCGCGCCTTCATCGCCCGCATCAAGAAAGAGAAGTCGCCTTACTGGAAGCCCGAAGAGCGCGACAGCACGGCCAGCCCGATCTCGCCGGCTGCGGCCATGAAGTGCATCAGCCAGGCGCTGCCCGCGGGGTCCGAGGTCTTCGTCGACGCCGGCAACTGCGTGGGGTGGGCGCTGCATTACATGGAAGTCGACCCGCCCAGCCGCATCCACAGCGCGCTGGCGATGGGCCCGATGGGCTTTGCTGTGGCCGGCGTGGTTGGCGCCAAGCTCGCCGCGCCGGACCGGCTGTGCCTGGCGATCTGCGGCGACGGCGCCTTTCTGATGCACGGCAACGAGATCTCCACCGCCGCGGCAAACCGGCTCGGCGCCATCTGGGTGGTGCTCGACGACCAGAACCTGGGCATGGTCAGCCAGGGCATGCAGCACTTCTTCCAAGGCGACATTCGCGCCTGGGACGACCTTTATGCGCTGGGCAACAACGACCTGGCGGCTTTCGCGCAGTCGCTGGGCGCTGATGCCTACAAGGTCGACAGCGTGGCCGACATGCAGCACGCGCTGACGGCGGCCAGCAACGCCGCCAACACGACGAACAAGCCGCAGGTCATCGTCGTGCGCATCGACCGCACGCCGATCCCGCCCTACTACCAAGACCCCACCCCACCGCCGCCCATGAGCCACACCGCCATCGACCCCGCGAACGCGCCCAAACCGGTGGGCCCGTACAACCAGGGCATCAAGGCCGGCAACCAGGTCTTCGTTTCGGGCCAGGGCCCGATCGACCCGGCCACCGGCAACGCCGTGCTGGGCTCGATCGAGGAGCAGGCGCGACTGACGTTCAGCAACGTGCGCGCCGTGCTGCTGGCTGCCGGCGCGCAGCTGAGCGACGTGACCATGGTGAACGTGCACCTGGCCAACCTGAACGACTTTGCGGCGATGAACAAGGTCTACACCGAGTTCTTCCCGAACGCCTTCCCGGCGCGCACCACGGTCGGCAGCCAGCTGTTGTTCAACATCGGCATCGAGGTGGATTGCGTGGCCGTGATCGGCAACTGAAGACTCGACAACCTGACAAAACGACATCCGGGGAGAAGAACGCATGGCTGAACAAAACGATGTGCTGGACGTGGCGGTGGTCGGCGCCGGCATGTCCGGGCTGTACAGCGCCTGGCGCCTGCTGGGCGACGCTGCGCCGGCGGCACGGCGGAAGATCACGGTGTTCGAAGGCAGCTTCCGCGTCGGCGGCCGCTTGCTCAGCCTGACGCCACCCGACATGCCCGGCACGCTGTGCGAATTGGGCGGCATGCGCTACATGTCCCGCCATGTGCTGGTGGCCGAACTGGTGAAGCGTTTCGAACTCGTCACCGCGCCGATGCCGGTAGACGAGCCTGGGAACATTGCCTACCTGCGCGGACAGATGCTTCGCTTGAGCGATCTGCAAGACCCAGCGAAGATTCCTTACCACCTGCGCAGCGTGGAGAAGAACCTGCTCGCGCAGAGCCTGCTGATGTATGCGCTCAAGCAAATCGTTCCGAACTGCACACAACTCGCCGACCTGGACTTCGCGGCCCTGCAAACCGAAATGCAGACCGCCGAGTTCGACGGCGCGCTGCTGCACACGCTGGGATTCTGGAACGTGCTGGCACGTGTGCTCAGCCCGGACGCCTATGCCTTCGTGCGCGACAGCGGCGGCTACGACTGCCTGGTGTCGAACTGGAGCGCGGCCGATGCCATCCCCTTCATCCTGGCCGATTTCGGCCAGAACGTCAGCTACAGCCGCTTCCCCTTTGGCTACGACCGGCTGCCGCAGCGCCTGGCCGACGAGGTGCAGGCGATGGGCGGCGGCGTGCAGCTCGGCGCTTGCCTGAAGAGTTTTGACGTGCAGGACGGCATCGTCACCCTGGTGTTCAGGCCAGACCAGGACCACGCCGACGAGTGGCAAGTGCGCGCGCGCAGGCTGGTGCTGGCGATGCCGCGGCGTTCGCTGGAACTGCTGGACGCCACCGGCCCGGTGCTCGACAAAGGCAACCGCCGGGTGCGCGAGCTGATCGAATCGGTCGAACCGATCCCGCTGTTCAAGATCTTCGTCTGCTACCGCTATCCATGGTGGAAGTCGGTCAACGTGCAGACCGGCCGCTCGCTCACCGACATGCCGATCCGCCAGTGCTACTACTGGGCCGTCGAACCCAAAGACGCCAACACCGATGGCAACTCGGCGCTGCTGGCGTCGTACGACGACGACCTGAGCGTCAGCTTCTGGGCCGGGCTGCGCCAGCGCGGTGCGGCACAAGACATCTGGCCGCCGGCAAACGGCGATGGTGCACAAACCTGGGAAGGCCACAAAGCCCCGCCGGCGATGGTTGCCGAAGTGCACCGCCAGCTGGTGCAGATGCACGGCGTGGCCTATGCGCCCCAGCCCTATGCCGCCTGCTACCGCGATTGGGCCGAGGACCCGTACGGCGGCGGCGTCAACTTCTGGCGCATCCATGCCGAGAGCTGGAAGGTCATCCCGGCGATCATCAAGCCCGAGCCCGAATTGCCGGTCTACGTGTGCGGCGAGGCCTACTCCAACGAACAGGGCTGGGTCGAAGGGGCGTTGCAGACGGCCGAACTGATGCTCACGCGCGAATTCCATCTGCAGCCGCTGCTGAAGGCGCCGGCATCATGAGCCAGCGCTGTGGCATCACCGGCCGCGGCCACGCGGTGCCGGCGGGCGTGCGCAGCAACACCGACCCGGTGTTCGCCTGGCTGAACGCGAACGACCCGAACTACGCGCAGTACTTCAACGGCTACGACCAACGCCACGTGCTGGCGCCTGGCGAAGAATTCTGCGACCTGATGGTCAACGCCGCGCAGCAGGCTCTGCAGATGGCCGGCCTGAAACCGGGCGATGTCGATCTGCTGCTGGGCTACGCCTCGGTGAGCGAGTTCATCATGCCCAATGAGTTGGCCCGCGTCCATGAACGCCTGGGCTTGAGCGAACGTTGTTGGGTGCTGCCGGTGAACACCGAGTACTCGAACTTCAACGCCAGCCTGGTGTTCGCCGATGCGCTGATCCGCGGCGGCCAGGCCGGCAATGCACTGGTGGTGTGCGGCGGCAACTGGTCGCGCCATGTGAACTACCACGTCGGTGCGGCGGCCAGTGCCGCCGACGGCGCTGGCGCCGCAGTGATGCAGCGCACCGGGGATGAATCAACCTTCCGTGTTGTCGACTTCGAAACGCTGACGCAGACGGCCGGTGCCTGGGGCCACATGAGCATGTCCAGCCAGCGCCTGGGCACCCCGCCGCTCGATGTGGTGTCGACGCCGGCATTGGGCGGCGCGCTTCCCGACACCGGTTTGTTCAGCCAGCCCTACTTCCACATCGACAGCACCGGCATGGGCGAGTTCAAGAACTTCGGCGTCACCGGGCCAGTCACCGTGGCGCAGCGCCTGCTGCAACGCAACGCCCTGCCGGCCAGCCAGGTGACCCTCATCTGCCACCAGACCAGCCGCTACCTGCTCGACCAGTGGAACCAGCAGATCGGTCCGCACAAGCTGATCGAAACGCTGAGCAGATTCGCGAACATGACGGTGGCCAACATCCCTCTGAACCTGTCTTTCGCCTACCCGCAGATCGAGACCGACCACCTGGTGCTGCTGAGCATCGGCACCGATCTGCACAGCAACGCCGTGCTGCTGCGGCGCAACGGCTGATTCAGAACCGCTCCAACTGCGCCAGCTTGGCGTGCGCCCCCCAGCGCGCATAGGCGTCGCGCGAACGGGCCAGCGCGTCGCGCCAACGCGTGTCGCCGGCGCCACGCAGTGCGCGCGCGTGCAGTTCGTGTGCCAAGGCTTCGTGGTGCATGTAGGCTGACGCGGCGGCCGCGGCCTGTTCGTGGGCCGTCGGGTCGCCAGCCAGTTCGGCCTGCACCAGCAGCGCCTTGTGCAGAAAGTCGGCTTCGTTGAGTTCTGCCCAACGCCGCAACTGCAGGTGCAGCGCACGCGCTTGCTCGACCAGGGGTGCTGCTGCTTCGGGCGTCAGTTCACGCGCGCGCGCCGACAGCGCCAGGGCGTGGAAAAACACCAGCTCGACTTCAGCCGTCTGCCCGGCGATCGCCGGCAGCAGGGCCTGCGCCTTGGCGGCGAATTCCAGCGCCGCTGCGTGTTCGCCGAAGTGGTAGTGCAGCTTGAGCCGGGCGACGAAGTAGAAGGCGATCTGGTTGTAGTTGTCGCTGGCGCAGATCGATGCCACATCGCGCGCCTCGTCGTGTTCGGCGTCGCTCATGCTGGTGGGTGAATCGGTCAGCCCGGCCAGTGCCTTGGCGAACTGCAGTTCCTGCAGGGTGTGGAAGGCGGCGTTGTGAACGCGGGCGCCGATCAGGTCGCGGTGGCGCGCGGCCGCCGCCATCACCTCTGGCAGCGGCCGCCCGGCGGCTGCGAGATAGACGACATGGGCGGCCAGGTTGAAGCAGCCGTACAGCACATCGCCCGCAGTGAAGGCCGACTCGGCGGCCTGCAGGCTTATCTCCAGCGCGCGCTCCACCGGGCGCAACCAGTGCTGGTTGAACCAGGTGTAGATGAAGCCCACCGGCCCCATCAGCGTGCTGCCTTGTCGGCGGTCGAGTTCCACCGCCATTTCGGCGAATCGGTAGGCCGTGGTGGTGTCGCCGGTCAGCGTGCGGTGGATGATGCTGTGCATCGCATACACCACCGGCGCGGCCGGTCCGTTGCCGTGCAGCAGGGTCAGCGAGGTCGCGCGCAGCGACATCAAGGCGAACAGCTCACTTTGCAGGCTCACATGGGCGAACGGCATGATGCGCAGCAGCAGCCCGATGATGCGGCCCGGCTCGTCTTCCTGCATGGGCCAGTGGTCGAGCAAGGCAGCCGGTTCGCGCCCGGCACGCAGCTGTTCGATGCGCGCCAGCTCGGCGCCCAGCAGCGGGCGGATCGCCTGCGGGTCGGTGGGCAGGTGCAAGCCCAGCAGGCGCGCCGCTTCCAGACCCTGGTCCACCGCCGCGCGGCCCAGTCCCATGCTGAAGGTGCGCATCGCGCTTTTCTCCAGGCAGGCGACGGCCTTGGTGACGACGCCGGCGCGGGCCCAGTGGTGCGCCAGCAGGGCCAGCAGTTCGGGCCGCTCGTCGCCGAAGCGTTGCTCGTACCACTCGGCCACGGCGTGGTGCAGCTGGCTGCGCTGCGCGTACAGCATCAGGTTGTAGGCCACTTCGCGCGTGATGACGTGCTTGAAGGCGTAAGCCAGCTGCGGCTCGGGCGTTTCCAGCACCGTCAGGTCGGTGTCGCGCAACCTTTGCAGCACCTGGTCCAGGTCGATCAGGTCGTCGCGCACCGGGTACACGTCGGCGAGCAGGCGCACCGCAAAGGCTGTGCCGATCACGCTGCCCACCTTGATGGCCAGCGCCTCGCGCGGCGCCAGGCGGTCAATGCGCGAACTCACCACGCCTTGCACCGTGTCGGGCAAGGCCAGCGCGGCCAGGTCGACGCCGTACGCCATGCTGCATTGTCCCTGGCGCACCTCGATGACGCCAGCCTCCAGCAGCGCTGAGACAAGCTGCTCGGCAAACAGTGGCGAGCCGGCGGCGCGCGCGGTGACGGCGCCCTGCAAGTCCATCGGCAACTCGGCCACGCCCAGCCGTGCGCCGACCAGCGCCTGCATCTCGGTGTCGCTCAGCGGGCCCAGCGTCAAATGGCGCGTTGCAGCGGCCTGGCGCAAGGCGCCCAGCTCGGCCGGTTCGGGCTCACCGTAGGGACGCGTGCTCACCACCAGCAGCAGCTGCGGCACGCGGCGCGCCACTTCCAAGGCCAGTGACCACGACGCGGCATCGAACCAATGCGCGTCTTCCAGCACCAGCGCGGTGGGCGCGGTGCCGGCCGCTTCGGCCAGCAATTCCAGCAGCAGCTCGCGCGTGGCCTGGGCGCGCTGCTGGCCGGCCAGAGGGGCAGTCTCGGGGGTGTCGGGCACGGTCACGGCCAGCACGGCGCCCAGCAGCGGCGCGCGCGCGGCACGCCCCGGGCCCAGGCGATGCAGCAAGGCTGCGGCGTGGTCTTCTTCGGCGCCGCCCACACCCAACATCGCCGCCACCGGGCGACGCCAGGCGAAGTAGGGTGTGGCGGCCTCGATGGCGTCGGCCGCACCTTCCCACACCGCGACACCGGCCATCCGCGCCTGCTCGACCAGTTCGCGCAACAGGCACGACTTGCCCATGCCGGCATCGGCCATGATGAGCAGCGTGCCCCCGGCGTGGTCCGTCGCGCAGCCTTGCACAGCCTGGCGGATGACTTCGCGTTCGGCCATGCGGCCGACCATCGGCGCACCCGCGGCGCCGCCCTGCTGGCGCCGGCCGACCGGGCGCGCAACCGCCATCAGCTGCGTCTTGCCCTTGACGGCGATCGGCGGCAGGGACTCGAATTCCACGCGAGCTTCAGCGCTGCGCAGCGTGGCCGATTCGCACAGCACGCGCGGCATGGTGTTGAGCGACTGGGCCGCCTCCATCAGCCTTGCTGCCATGTTCATGGTGTTGCCGACGATGGCGTATTCGCGCAGCACCTGCGAGCCCACCACGCCGCAGAAACAGCGCCCGCTGGCCACGCCCACCGCGCCCTCGTACCCCAGCAGGCCCAGCGCGCTGTGCAGTTCGAGCGCGGCGAGAGCGGCGCGGGCGGCGGCGTCTTCGTGTCCCAGCGGCGGCAGGCCGAAGACCGCCACCAGCACGACGCCCTTGTCGTCGATGCCAATCTCATGCATCTGCCCGCCGCAGCGGCGCACCACGGGCTCGGCGGCCTCCAGCACGGACTGCAACTGCGCGGCAGCCTGGGGTGCCGCGTGATTCAGGCCGCCGACGTTCACGAACACGGCGGTGACCTGGCGCAGTTCACCGAGCCAGTCGCCGTGGCCGGCCGCCAGACGTTCGCGAACGGGGCCTGGCACGAAGGTCTGCAGCCACCGCGCGGCGGTCTGGCTGAGCACCGGTTGCGGCGGCTCGGGCAGCGACGGCATGGCATCGACGCGCGTCAAGCGCCAGCAGCCCTGACCCGCTGGCGATGCCGCGGCGCGTGCCACGATGGCTGCCCAGGCCGCCGGCGAAAGCACCACGTCGCCCGACTGCGCGCGGCCCAGCGCGCGCACCACGTCGTCCAGCGGTGTGCCCAGCAGGGCAGGCCAGACGCGGTCGCCCGCGGCCAGCAGCACGCCCGCCAACGGGCCCAGACTGACGCCGATGCGCAGCGACAGCAACGCGCCGCCTGGCGTTTCGTAGCGCTGCAGCCGTGATGGGATGGCCAGCGCGCACGCCGCCGCGCGCTGCATCGCACCGGCCATGTCACCGTCGGCCGCCGGCCAGATCGCCATCAGCGCGTCGCCGGCAAAGTTGAAGGCGTCGCCGCCGAACGCCGCCACCTGTTCCAGCAGTTGGCCGAAGTAGTCGTTGAGCAGGCGCGACAGTTCCTCGACCCCAGCGGGCCCGAGTTGCGACATCCGGTCGGCCAGCGCGGTGAAGCCGGAAATGTCGGCAAACAGGATCGCCCCGGCCAGCGGCATCGACGTGCCGGCTGCGGGCCAGTGTTCTTCTGCCGCCATCCGCCTGGCCCAGGCGGGTGCGAACGTGGCGGGCAGGGCTTGCGTGGTGGTGAAGTCGGGCATCGACGGCCTCGTTAGTTTTTGTAAACCTGAAGATAACCCATCCTTGGGCGGATGGTGACCAAGGAGACCGACCATGCTGTCACGCACTGCCGTCCACCTGTTCTGGATGGCGCGCTACACGGAGCGGGCCGACAACACCGCGCGCATGCTCAACGTGAAGTTCCAGGCCCTGGGTGGCGGCGACTACTTTGGCCCGGATGCCAGCCAAGAGCAGCAGGAGGTGGACTTCTACCACTGGAGCGCCATCCTGCGGTCGGTCTCGGGCTTCGAGATCTGCCGTAAGTTCTACCGCAACGTGATCCACCCCAATGCCTTGGTGCCCAAGGCTCACCACACTTCGGCCTCGACCGAAGTCTGCCGCGCCCCATCTGTTGCACAGTTGCGCTCCATCCCAACCGACCATGAGCGCACACGATGACCATCACCTGCTTCATCCGCTACCAGATCGACCCCTTCCAGCGCGGCGCCTTCAAACGCTACGCCGAAGCCTGGGGCCGCATCATTCCGCGCTGCGGCGGAGAACTCATTGGCTACTTTCTTCCGCACGAGGGCAGCAACGATGTGGCCTGGGGCCTGGTCGGTTTCGACGATATGGCAGCCTACGAGCGCTACCGTGCAACGCTCAAGAACGACGCCGAGGGGCGCGCCAACTTCGAGCGCGCCCAGTCCGAGCGCTTCATTCTTCGCGTGGAGCGTACGTGGCTCGAGGATGTGATTGCGACACGCAATGTGGCACGGCGGGTAACGCCGTGATTGCGGTCATCTTTGAAGTGGATCCGCGTCCCGGTGCAGCGCCACGCTACTTCGAACTCGCGGCTGCGCTGAAAACCGATCTGGAGTCCATTGACGGCTTCATCTCGGTAGAGCGGTTCGAGAGCCTTGCACGACCAGGACGCTATTTATCCCTGAGTTTCTGGCGCGATGAAGCAGCAGTGCGAACATGGCGCTGTCACGGAATGCATCGCGAGGCTCAGCAGCAAGGCCGAAGCGACGTGCTCGCGGGCTACCGATTGCGGGTTGCCACGGTGGTGCGCGACTACGGAAAGCTCGATCGCGACCACGTGCCCTCGGACTCGCGAAGCGCGCTCATCTGACATCCATGAGCACGCCCTACGAACCTCGCCTGGCCCGTGTGGCTGCCATCGTGGCTGACCCGGCGCGCTCTCGCATGCTGGCCTACCTGCTGTCCGGTGAGTACGCCAGCGCCAGCGAACTGGCAAAGATCGCATCGGTGACACCGGCTACGGCCAGTGGGCACCTGGGCAAGTTGCTGGATGCCCGATTCGTTGTCTGTGATCCCAGGGGCCGTCACCGGTACTACCGACTGGCCGATGCCGAGGTGGCGCACGCCCTGGAGGCCTTGGCGCTGGTTGCCGAGCGCGATGGGCACGACCGCGCGTGGGCACATCCCGAGCGCAAACGCCTGCGCTTTGCGCGATGCTGCTACGGGCATTTGGCGGGCCAACTTGCGGTCACGGTGTTCGATGCGCTTCAGCGAGAAGAACGCCTGAAGTCGACCGCCGGCGGCTACGAACTTACCGACGCGGGTAGACAGTGGCTCCAAGGGCTGGGGATGAGTCCGGGTTCGCCAAGTGGACGGCGCCGATTCGCGTACCGGTGCCTGGATTGGTCAGAACGTCGCGATCACCTCGCGGGCCAACTGGCAGACGAGATCTACGTGCATTTCACCAAGATGGGTTGGCTACGCCGCGCCGCCGGTCGCGCCGTGGAAATCACGCCCAGTGGCCAGCAGGAACTGCTGCCTCGCATAAACGCAGACGCTACCTGCGACGCGGTGGTGCTCGCTGCAAGGGTTCGGTGATATGCGTGTTGATCGGTGCCCAGGGATCAATACCGTGACGTGGCGGTCCGCTCTGTGACGTCGCATCGACCGTCGCTCAATGGCCGGGACTACCAATTCGCCGTCGACGCGGAAAGCAGCCACACGGTCTGCCGAGGACTGAACGTCGGGTCTTCGCAGCGGCGACATCACCATCCCGACCCAACCCTGCCCGTGAGGCTTCTCCGAAGCGGTCCGACGCTTTAACAGCGCTCTTCCGGGGGGCGCCTCTGGTGGAGAGACTCTCGGGCGAAGCGCTGGGATTTAGGCCGTGGCGACCTGCGTCACCTGGTAGCTGTAGCTGATAGAAGGCACCGTCATGGACAGCTTCGCGCCCGCGAGGCTGCCCGGCCAGCCGACGCCTTCGACGTGCACATCGGCCTCGACCGAGAGCAGATAGACGAGCGTGTGGTTCACGGCGAGCGATGTCGTCACCGAGACTTCGCGATCGAAGCCGAAATCGAAGTCGATCTGACCAGCGTGCGAGGTGTCCCAGTCGAAGATCGTTGAGCTTGCTGTGCTCGCGATGGTGCCGACGCTGCCCGTCGTCTGCGACGCGACGTCGACCCCGAACACGGTCAGGCCGACAGAGCCAAAGGACCGCACGGGGCTCGTCCCGAGCGAGTTCGTCCAGCGCTGGAACGAGAACTTCGGCTTTGCCGACATGCGGAGGGTGCCGGCGGTCGGCGGATGGAAGTAAATGCCGACGGCCGTGAACATGCTGCCACCGCCGAATCCGCGCGTCGAAGAGCTGACGGCGCTGGCTGTCATCTGCCCGCTCACCTTGCTCGACAACCCGCTCAGGTCGGCCGCAGGGCCCGCGAGCTGGGTCGGGATCACGATGTCGAAGTCGAAAGGCGCCACGAGCGTCGCCGAGATCTCGCCGGCGAGGGTGCCGACGATTCCGCCCTTCACCACCGGCGGCACGAGCTTCTGCGCCGCGAGCTTCTCGTGCGACGCCAGCAACGCCGAGATCGCCTTCGCCTTCTTCGGGTCGTGGCCATGCGGCAGGTGCAAACCCTGGATCTCGCCCAGAAGCTTCGCGTTGCGCTGCCGGACCTTCACGGCCTCCTCGAGCGCCTTCGCCTCGACCTGTCGCAGACGCCCGAGCTCCTTGCGCACCAGCGCCTCGCTGATGGCATCGCCGCCGCCGAACAACTGCAGCCGGTCGAACCCGGCCGTCGCGCGTCCGGACTTCTTCGATGTTTGCGACTGCTTCTTGGCCATCGTGTTCCGCCTCCTGGCTCTGCTCGGGCGAGCAGCGCGTTTATACCGCAGTGACCCTGCGATAAGGGCAATACCGCTCAAGGGCAGTGCGCGGGGCCTCAAGCGCACCGACGTGGGCGCGAGCATCGAACATCGCTTGGACATCCGCTAGCTGGAACTTTGCGGTCGGAAACAAGCGACGCCAAAGCTACCATTCATGACGGACTCGCCTGGCAAGAGAGCTTCTGCGTGGCTCTGCGGACGTCGATGGCGCGAGCCACCCGGCTCAGGTCGGCGCCGCGTGCTCAGGCCGCTGCAGGCTGCAGCCTGTACTTACCGCATCGCCTTCGGCCCGCGTGCCGGCCAGAAGGTGCTGACACTGCAAGGTGCAAGGCCTCGGGAGACGGACTTCAAGCAAACGCTGTGCGCCGACAACAACGGGTTCAGCCTGCACGCCGCCGTGCGCTGCGCGGCCGACGACCGACAGGCGCTGGAACAACTGTGTCGTTACATCACCCGCCCGGCGCTGGCCAACGAACGTGTGCAGACCAACGTCGCCGCTCAGGTGGTGCTCAAGCTCAAGACAGCCGGGCGCAACCGGATCACGCACCTGGTCATGTCGCCGCTGGAGTTGATGCAGCGCCTGGCAGCGTTGGTGCCACGCCCCAGGCTGCACCTGATCCGTTTGGTGTTCGCGTAACTTCGCTTCGCGAAGTGAGCGGCCCCCCGCTGCGCGAACCATGATGTGCTGGCACCCAACGCCAAGCTGCGCGCGCTGGTGGTGCCGCAAGAGCTCGAGCCGTCCGCCCAGGCCGCTCCACCTGCCGAGTGCGAGGTGAACTGTGCGCACCACCGCTCGATGCGGCTGAGCTGGGCCAAGCTGCTCAAACGGGTGTTCGAGATGACATGGAGCACTGCCCGAACTGCGGCGGCGAGCTCAAGATCATTGCGGCCATCCTGGAGCAACCGGTGATCGAGAAGATCCTCATGCACCTGGGGCTGCAGGCGCGGGTACCCCCTCGGGCGCCAGCCCGTGGCCAGGCCTTGCAAGCCGCCTGAGCACACGTCAATCACCGGCAATCAAGCAGCCTGGCAACACGAGCTGCGGGGATCTGTTGTGCTAGGGGACTTCGGGACGTGCCAAAGCGACACAAGCACCAGCGTTCACCCGTAGATAGCCCTCTTGAAAAACGCCTCTTGGGTGCGCCGTCAACGAACTGAAGGTCGCAGCCAGCCCCAGAAGTCACCATTCGGCGGGATCAGGTGCCGTGCCGGGCCCGGGCAATGGGCGAGAAAAAGGGGGTTTGAATTTCCTATCCTCAGCCGAACACCTCGCGCCGGGTCACGCCAGGGTTCAAGGAATCGGTGGCCGACATGCGCTCGCTTTCGTGGAATCAACGCGGCGATTCTGCCTGCGGGGTTGGCCCAGGCGCGTCCAGCAGGCGCCAGCCATCGGCCAGGGTCGGCACGATGTGCTCTGCCCCCATCACGGCTTCAAAACCTGAACGGCGAATCAGTGACAGAGGCTGTTCGTTGACGTTGGCCAGCACCAGCGCCACGCCTTGGGTTTGCAGGCTGCGATGCAGATGTTGCAGAGCGTCCAACCCTGACGTGTCCAGCAGCACCATGCGGTGCATTTCCAGCACCACCGCACGCGTGCCGGGCAGCAGCCGGTCGGGCAGGGCTTCGACCTTGCCCACCGCGCCGAAGAAGAGCGAGCCCACCAGCTCAAAGGCCAACACGCCATCCGGCGCGTTGGCGGCAGGCACGGGCTCGATGCGAAACAGCGCGCTGGTGCGGTAGATGAAAAACAGGCAGGCCAGCACGAGGCCGACTTCCATCGCCACGGTCAGGTCGAACACGACGGTCAGCGTGAACGTGCCGAGCAGGATGGTGCGATAAGGCAGCGTGAAGCGGCGCAGTCGCGCGAATTCGCGCCACTCGCCCATGTTCCAGGCCACGAACAGCAGGATGCCGGCCAGCGCGGCCAGCGGCACATGCAGGGCCAGCGGTGCCGCCAGCAGCACGATGGCCAACAGCGTGACTGCATGCACCATGCCTGCCACCGGGCTGCTGCCACCGGCCCGCACGTTGGTGACGGTGCGCGCGATGGTGCCGGTGGCCGGGATGCCGCCGAACAGCGGTGTCACGAAGTTGGCGATGCCTTGGGCCATCAACTCCTGGTTGGGGTCGTGGCGCGGCAGCGTTGTCATGTTGTCCGCCACACGTGCGCACAAGAGCGACTCGATGGCGCCGAGCATGGCGATGGTCAACGTCGGAATCACCAACTGCTTTACCGTGGCCCAGCTGAAATCAGGCAGCGCGAAGCTGGGCAGGGCCTGCGGGATGCCGCCGAAGCGTGTGCCTATGGTTTCCACGGGCAGGTGCAGAAAGTGCACCGCCAGCGTGGCCCCCACCAGCACCACCACCGTGCCGGGCAGGTGGGCCGACAGGCGGCGAATCCGGGCCAACCGGCCCTTTGGTGCGGTGGGCATGGTGTAAGACTTGGGCCACAGCACCACCAGGGCCAAGCTGGCCGCGCCGGTGGCCAGTGCCGCGAGGTTGAGCGTGTGCGCCTGGGCCGCCAGCACGCCGATCTGGCTGAAGAAGTCGGCCGGCAACTTGGGCGTGACGAGGCCAAAGAAGTCCTTCAGCTGCGACAGCCCGATCAGCACCGCGATGCCGTTGGTGAAGCCGATGACGATGGGCACCGGCACATACCGCACCAGCGCCCCCAGCTTGAACAGCCCCATGGCGAACAGCAGCATGCCGGCCAGCATGGTGCTGATGAACAGGTTGGCCAGGCCGTAGCGCTCGACGATGCCGTAGACGATGACGATGAAGGCGCCGGCCGGGCCGCCGATCTGCACGTTGGAGCCGCCCAGCGCGGCGACCAGGAAGCCGGCAATGATGGCGGTGAAGATGCCCGACTCGGGTTTCACGCCCGCGCCGATGGCGAAGGCCATGGCCAGCGGCAAGGCCACCACTCCGACCGTGATCCCCGCACCCACATCGGCCAGCGCACGGCGTTTGTCGTAGCCCTTGAGCGCGTCCAGAAGACGGGGCCGGAAGGGGTGCAGCGGGGGCAGCTTCATTCAGGCCATGATGGCATTGCGGGCTTGCCGCCGGCTTGCGGGCAAAACAGTCACCGTACTCGCATGCCTGGCACGGCGCCGGGAAAGGGTGCCAGGACGTAGACGCCGGGCATGGCTGCCTCGTCGGCATGGCTGGCGGCCAGCACCATGCCTTCGCTGACGCCGAACTTCATCTTGCGCGGCGCCAGGTTGGCCACCATCACGGTGAGCTTGCCGGTGAGCTGTTCGGGCTGGTAGTTCGCAGCGATGCCGCTGAAGACGTTGCGCGTGGTGGCCTCGCCCACGTCCAGTGTCAGCCGCAGCAGTTTGGTGCTGCCCGGCACCGCTTCGGCCTTGACGATGCGCGCGATGCGCAGGTCGACCTTGAAGAAATCGTCGGCGTTGATCTGTGTGGCGATGGCCTCGCCACCGGGCGGGGGGAGTTCCACCACCGGTTCGGGCGGGGCCTCGAACAAGGCCTCGAGCGACTTGGGGTCCACGCGCTGCATCAGGTGCTTGTACTCGCCGATGGTGTGTGCGCCCAGCGCACGGGCGCTGTCGGCCCACTGCAACGGCGCGATCTTCAAGAAGGCCTCGACCTGCGCTGCCAGCGCCGGCAGCACCGGCGCGAGATAAATGGTGAGCAGGCGGAAGGCCTCGATGCACACGCTGCACACGTCATGCAGCGCCGCGTCCATGCCGGGCTGCTTGGCCAGCTCCCAGGGCTTGTGCTGGTCGACGTATTCGTTCACGCGGTCTGCCAGCAGCATCACCTCGCGCAGCGCCTTGCCGAACTCGCGCTCCTCGTAGAGCGTGGCCAGGGGTTCGGCGTGGGCGCGCAGGCCGTCCAGCAGCAGCCGCCCCTCGACGCCCAGGTCGGCGCTCAGCCGGCCGGCAAAGCGCTTGCTCAGGAAGCCCGCGGCGCGGCTGGCGATGTTGATGTACTTGCCCACCAGGTCGCTGTTGACGCGGGCCGTGAAGTCTTCCGGGTTGAAGTCGATGTCGTCCACCCGCGCGCTGAGCTTGGCGGCGATGTAGTAGCGCAGCCATTCGGCGTTCAGGCCGAGCTCCAGGTACTTCACCGGGCTCAGGCCCGTGCCACGGCTCTTGCTCATCTTTTCGCCCGCGACCGTCAAGTGCCCGTGCACATAGATGCGGTCGGGTACCTTGCGGCCGCTGAACTGCAGCATCGCCGGCCAGAACAGCGTGTGGAAGGTGACGATGTCCTTGCCGATGAAGTGCACCTGCTCCACGGCCGGGTCGGCCAGGTAGCCGTCCAGGGCCAGGCCCGACCTCTCGAGAAGGTTCTTCAGTGACGCCAGGTAGCCCACCGGCGCGTCGAGCCAGACATAGAAATACTTGCCGGGCGAATCGGGAATCTCGATGCCGAAGTAGGGCGCCTCGCGGCTGATGTCCCAGTCGTTAAGCGCCGCCTTGCCCGACTCGTCGCGCTTGAACCACTCGCGCACCTTGTTGGCCACCTCGGGCTGCAAGCGGCCGTCCTGTGTCCAGGACTCCAGAAAGTCCACGCAGCGCGGGTCGCTCAGGCGGAAGAAGAGCTGCTCGTTCTTGCGCAGCACGGGGGTGGCACCCGACAGCGCCGAGGTCGGGTTCAACAGATCGGTGGGCGCGTAGACAGCGCCGCAGTTCTCGCAGTTGTCGCCGTACTGGTCCAGGGCACCGCAGTTCGGGCAGGTGCCCTTGATGAATCGGTCGGCCAGGAACATGCCTTTTTCAGGGTCGAAGAACTGCTCGACTTCGCGCGTCGCTATCAGGCCCTGTTCGCGCAGGGCCCGGTAGATGCCGCACACGAGTTCGTGGTTTTCCGGGGCATCGGTGGACAACCAGTTGTCGAACGAGATGTGAAAGCCGTTCAACGTGGGCGCACGCCCGGCGGCGATGCCGGCCACGAACGCCTGCGGCGTCACACCCGCCTTCTGCGCCGCAATCATGATCGCCGCGCCATGCGCGTCGTCGGCGCAGACGAAGTTCACCGCGTGGCCGCGCATGCGCTGGAAGCGCACCCAGGTGTCGGCCTGGATGTATTCCATGACATGGCCGATGTGGAATGGCCCGTTGGCGTAGGGCAGGGCGGTGGTGACGAAGAGCTTGCGTTGCATGCGGGAGATTTTAGGCGCCGGGTTGAAGGCGGGACAGACCGTGCGGCTGCCCGCGGGCAAGCCCGGGTGACCGGGCGTTGGCCCGCAGCGTAGTCTTCGGCGCATGCCAAGCGGCGTCATCCCCATCGTTACCGCCGACGCCGCGCGCCAGCGCAGGCGTGAACGACCGCGTGGCCGGCAAACGGACGCCAGCGTGCGTGATGAGCTGCGGCAGTGGCTCGGTCAGGACCTGACGCGGCGCGACTTGCTGATCGAGCACCTGCACGTCATCAACGACCGGCTGGGCTGTCTGCCGGCGCCGCAGCTGGTGGCCCTGGCCGCCTTGATGAAGCTGCCGCAGGCCGAGGTGTTTGAGGTCGCGAGCTTCTATCACCACTTCGAGATCATCAAAGAGGGACCCGACGGGTTGCTGCCACCGCTGCCCGGCCTGTGCGTTCGCGTCTGCGACGGCTTGCCCTGTGCCATGGCCGGGGGCGAGGCGCTGCGGGTGCGGCTGGCGGCGCTGCTCGGGCCGCAGGTGCAGGTGCTGGCGACGCCCTGCGTCGGCCGTTGTGAGACGGCACCGGTGGCCGTGGTGCACCAACACGCGGTCACGCACGCCACGGCCGAGGCCGTGGTGCAGGCCGTGCAGGCCGGCCGCACGGCGCCGGCCGCCACGACGCACATCGACCTGGATGCCTACCGGGCACAGGGCGGCTACGCCTTGCTGCGCGACTGCATGTCCGGTGCGCGCGACCCGCTGCAGCTGATCGAACTGCTGGAAGCTGCCGGCGTGCGCGGCCTGGGCGGCGCGGGCTTTCCGGCTGGCCGAAAGTGGCGCATCGTGCGCGCGCAGCCGGCGCCGCGCCTGATGGCCGTCAACCTGGATGAGGGCGAGCCCGGCACCTTCAAGGACCGCGTGCTGCTGGAAGCCGACCCGCACCGTTTCATCGAAGGCCTGTGGATCGCGGCCTGGGCGGTAGGGGTCGCGCAGATCACCGTCTACCTCCGCGACGAATACCACGGCTGCCGGCAAGTGCTGCGGGCCGAGTTGGCGCGGCTGCTCGCCGACCCGCCTGCGCCGGGCCTGCCGGAGATCGTGCTGCGGCGCGGCGCCGGGGCCTACATCTGCGGCGAAGAGTCGGCCATGATCGAGTCCATCGAAGGCCGGCGCGGGTTGCCGCGCTTGCGCCCGCCCTTTGTCGCCGAACGCGGCCTGTTCGGGCGGCCGACGCTGGTCCACAACCTGGAGACGCTGTACTGGTTGCGTGAACTCGTCGAGCACGGTGCCGCCTGGTTCGCCGGCCAGGGCCGCCATGGGCGCCAGGGGCTGCGCCGCTTCTCGGTCAGCGGCCGCGTGTGCGTGCCGGGCGTGAAGCTGGCGCCCGCCGGCATCACCCTGCGCGAGCTGGTGGACGAGCACTGCGGCGGCATGCTGCCCGGGCACCGGCTGTACGCCTATCTGCCCGGCGGTGCCTCGGGCGGCATCCTGCCCGAACGGCTGGCCGATCTGCCGCTGGACTTCGACACCTTGCAGCCACACGGCTGCTTCATCGGCTCTGCCGCTGTCATCGTGCTGTCGCAACACGACAGCGCGGCGGACGCCGCCCGCAACGTGATGCGTTTCTTCGCCCACGAGTCTTGCGGCCAGTGCACGCCCTGCCGCGCGGGCACGGCCAAGGCGGTGACGTTGATGGACGGGCCGCGCTGGGACGCGCCGCTGCTGGGTGAACTGGGCCAGGTCATGCGGGATGCGTCCATCTGCGGCCTGGGCCAGGCCGCGCCGAATGCCTTCGACAGCGTGCTGACGTACTTTGCGCATGAGGTGGGAACTTGAGCCCGGTCCTGCGGCCCGAGCTTCGCTTCACGCTGGACGGCCGCAGCGTGGTGGCCGATGCCGGCGAGACCCTGATCGAGGTGGCCGACAGGCAGGGCGTGCAG
>JANNWL010000053.1:0-2472 GCA_031414735.1 Burkholderiales bacterium
GATCTGTTCCGGCCGATCTTTGATGCCAGCGCCGGCAGCGACGGCTGGGTTTCGCTGGAAGTTTCGCCGCTGCTGGCGAACGACACCGCCGGAACCATCCTGGCCGCTGCTCGGCTGCACGAGCGAGCCGCGCGTCCGAACGTCTTCATCAAGATTCCGGGCACGCCTGAAGGCATTCAAGCCATCGAGCAGTCGATCTTCGACGGCGTCCCGATCAACGTCACCCTGCTGTTCTCGAAAGAGCTCTGCGCGGCGGCGGCGCAAGCCTATCTGCGCGGTATCGAGAGGCGCCTCGAAGCCGGGCGCAGCCCCAGAGTCGAGTCTGTCGCGTCGCTCTTCGTCAGCCGTTGGGACGTCTTGGTCAAGGAAGACATTCAGCCACAACTGCACAACCAGCTCGGCGTCGCCATCGCCATGCGAGCCTACAAGGCCCACTGCGACTTTCTCGCGTCCGAGCGGTGGCAACGATTGGCCGCGGCCGGCGCCCGCCCGCAACGCCTGCTCTGGGCCAGCACCGGCACGAAAGACCCTGCAGCACCTGACACGCTGTACGTCGAATCTCTCGCGGCGGCGGGGACCATCGACACGATTCCGGAGAAGACGCTGCTCGCCTTCGCCGACCACGGCAAGGTGGGCGCGACCTTGCCAGCCGACGGCGGCTACGCCCAGGCCGTGCTTGACGAGTTCAAGCGCGAGGGCGTTGACGACGACGCGCTCGCCGCGCGGCTGCAGCGCGAGGGAGTTGAAGCGTTTGCCAAATCGTGGAGTGGCTTGATGGCACGGATTCGGGAAAAGAGTTTGCAACCGGCAGCGGTAGCCGCAGCAAGAACGGCGGGGGCGGCATGAACCTCGGCTACGACAAGGCGTTGTACCTGCTGCCGTTCGACCACAGGCAGTCGTACGTGACGGACATGTTCCACTTTGAGCCGCCGCTTGACGCGTCACAACGCGACCAGGTCATCGACAGCAAGCAGTTGATCTACGAAGGCTTCAGGCGGGCGCTGTCCGAGGGCGTGCCGTTCGAGGCCGCAGGCATCCTGGTGGACGAGCAGTTCGGCGCCGCCATCCTGCGCGATGCGCGCCAACGGGGTTGCATCACCGCGCTGTCTGTCGAGCGCAGTGGCGTGGACGAATTCGAGTTTGAATACGAAGCCGACTTTGCCAGCCACATCGAGGCTTTCGATCCCACCTTTGCCAAGGTGCTGGTGCGATACAACCCTGAAGGTGACCCCGCGCTGAATCGGCGGCAAGTCGGCCGGCTGAAGGAGCTGTCCGAGTATTGCCAGCGCAGCCAGCGGAAGTTCATGTTCGAGCTGCTGGTGCCGCCGACCGACGACCAGCTTGCGCGTGCGAGCGGCGACAAGAGAGTCTTTGATCGACAAGCACGCCCGCTGCTGATGCAGCAGACGCTGCGTGCCTTGCAGGACGCCGGCATCGAGCCCGACGTGTGGAAGGTAGAGGGCCTGGACTTCCACGCCGATGGCGAACGCCTGGTGCAGATCGCGCGGCGCGGCGGGCGCGATCAGGTCGGCTGCATCGTGCTCGGCCGTGGTGCCGATGAAGCCCAGGTTCGCAGTTGGCTCACCGTCGCTGCTGGCGTGCCGGGCTTCATTGGCTTCGCCGTGGGTCGCACCAGTTTCTGGGATGCGGTGGCTGGCTACCGCGCGCAGACGCTGACGCGCGTCGAGGCAGTTGCGCAGATTGCCCGGCGGCTGCGCAAGTGGGTCGATGTCTTCGAGGACAGGCGTGAGCAAGTGCGTGAGGACGGGCATGACACGCGCGTGGCCTGTGCCGATCCGGCGGCGAGCGTGACACCCCGGCATTCAGGATGAACGCGCAGGCCATGAAGGCCCGCCCGCTCAGCCACCCCGTCGGCTACCACGCCATTCATCCGGACGAGAGCTTGAACTTCCAGATGAATCGGTGGTTCAGCTGGGTAGGCGATGCGAGCATGCTGGACGAGATGCGCACGGTGGCGCCGCGCATCACGACGTATGCAGATTGGCAGCGCGAATTTGCGACGTTGGCCCAGCAAGCACTCGCGAATGTGCGAAACCCGGCACAGAACCTCAAGGCTGCGTACTACCTTCGGGCCGCCGAGTTCTTCCTTCAGGCTGACGACCCGCGGCGCAAATCCATGCGCGAGAAGTTCGTGCAGCTGACGCGCGATCAGTACGGCGTGAACCCCGACGACCAACACCGGGTGCCGTACTCAGACGGGTTGATTCAGGGATTCTTGCCTGTCTATCGCTTCACGCCGACCCACCCCAAAGGAACAGTGGTGTTCTTCGGCGGCTTCGACAGCTACCTGGAAGAGCTGTTCCTCGGCTTCTTCTGGTTGCGCGACGCGGGCTATGAGGTCGTGGCGTTCGAGGGCCCCGGCCAGGGAGGCGCACTCTTCGATGCCGGGCTTGCGATGACGCACGAATGGGAGAAGCCCGTTGCGGCGGTGTTGGATCACTTCCAGCTGAA
>JANNWL010000054.1:0-6235 GCA_031414735.1 Burkholderiales bacterium
TCATTTGCTGAGCAGACGCATGGCGCCCTCCAGCCCGGCCAGCGTGAGCGGGAACATGCGCTGGTTCATCAGCTGCTGCACGATGGCGATGCTCTGGCGGTATTGCCACACGCCTTGCGGTTCGGGATTGATCCAGGCGAACTTGGGGAAGGCCTGCGTCAGGCGCTGCAGCCAGGCGGCGCCCGGTTCTTCGTTGTTGTACTCGACGCTGCCGCCGGGCTGCAGGATCTCGTAGGGGCTCATCGTGGCGTCGCCGACGAAGATCAGCTTGTAGTCCTTGTTGTACTTGCGAATGATGTCCTGCGTGGCGAACTTCTCGCTGTAGCGGCGGCGGTTGTTCTTCCACATGAAGTCGTAGACGCAGTTGTGGAAGTAAAAGAACTCCAGGTGCTTGAGTTCGGTCTTGGCGGCGCTGAAGAGTTCCTCGGCGCGGTGCACGTGTTCGTCCATCGTGCCGCCCACGTCCATCAGCAACAGTACTTTCACCTTGTTGTGGCGCTCGGGCACCATTCTGATGTCCAGCATGCCGGCGTTGGCGGCCGTGCAGTGGATGGTGTCGTCCAGGTCCAACTCCTCAGCCGCGCCTTCGCGCGCGAAGCGACGCAAGCGGCGCAGCGCCACCTTGATGTTGCGCGTGCCGAGTTCGCGCGTGTCGTCGTAGTCCTTGAAGGCGCGCTGGTCCCAAACCTTCACCGCGCTCTTGTGGCGGCTCTTGTCCTGCCCCATGCGGATGCCCTGGGGGTTGTAGCCGTAGGCGCCGAAGGGGCTGGTGCCGCCGGTGCCGATCATCTTGCTGCCGCCCTGGTGGCGCTCCTTCTGCTCTTCGAAGCGCTTCTTCAGCGTTTCCATCAACTCGTCCCAGCCCATCTTCTCGATGGCCGCCTTGTCCTCGGCGCTGAGTTCGAGTTCCAGTGTCTTGCGCAGCCAGTCCAGCGGCACTTCACGCGTGAAGTCGGTGAGCATCTCCACGCCCTTGAAGTAGGCCGCGAAGGCGCGGTCGAACTTGTCGAACAGCGCCTCGTCCTTGACCAGCGTGGTGCGCGCCAGCACGTAGAAGTCGTCCACCGACGGGCCGATGACCTCGGCCTTCAGGGCTTCGAGCAGCGTCAGGAACTCGGGCACCGTGACCGGCAGTTTCGCGGCGCGCAGGGTGTAGAAGAAGTTGATGAGCATGGGTGGCTTTCAGCGCAGCCAATTCTCGACGTTCAAGCCCGGCACGCGCCGGAACTCGCGTTCGTTGTTGGTCACGACCGTGAGGCCTTCGCACAGTGCGTGCGCTGCCAACCACAGGTCGTTGGGCCCGATGGGCGTTCCCTGGCGCTGCAGATGGGCCCTGATGCGGGCATACGGCACAGCCGCTGCAAAGGACAGGGGCAGCATGGTCAAGGTGCACTGCAGCCGCCTGATGCGCTCCGTGAGTCCCGCGCTCAGCTGTTGACGTTCCTGCCCGAAGGCGATCTCGGCCGCGGTGATGACCGACAAGGCGACGCTGCCGGCTTCCAGCGTTGCCAGACGACCCTCGGCGGCCACGCTGGTCTGGCGCGCGATGGCACTGAACACGTCTGTGTCGAGCAGGTAGCGCATCGTCGCCCGGCGCTCAGCGCGGCCGCTTCCTGGCCTTGGGCGACGACGTCTTGCCCGGCGCCGGTTCGCCGAACAGCGTTTCCCAGTCGCGATCCTGCTCGGGTTGGGGTTCCTTGATGATGGCCAGCATGGCGTCCATGTCGGCGTGGTCCTGCGCTGTCAGCGGCGGCAGGTCCGCCCAAGCCTCGGCCAGCATCTCACCCATCGTGCGCGGCTTCTCGCGCAGCACCACCTCGTCGCCGCGGCGGAAGATTTCCACCGTCTTGCTCTTGAAGCGAAACTCCTTGGGAAGGCGCACGGCCTGGCTGTTGCCGGACTGGAAGACGGTGGTGGTGTCGCTCATGTGAACTCCCAAGGCGCATGGATATACGGCCAGTATATACGTGGCAATGCGGTGCTTGCCGTCCCCTGTCCTGCGGACAAGGACGCTGTCCATTGTCGACTTGGGGATGGCCCACGGTCCGCGACTGCGTTAGCTTGCCACCCTCGCCGGTGCGCGGTTGCGCTGGCAGGAGCGATCGGAATGGGACACCCGCAGCGATCCTGGCCCCTGCGCGTGTTGCGTCCTGCCGCAAGCGCGGCGCTCACGCTGCTGGCTGCGACGCTGGTGCACGGCGACACCTTGCGCCTGGGCGTGCAGGACGGCGCCGTGCCCTTTGCCTACCGGGCGGCTGGCGGCGAGGCGGTGGGCTACACGGTGCAGATCTGCCAGCGCATTGCCCAACGTCTGGCGCGCGAACGTGGCCGGCCGGTCGAGCTTCAGTACGTCAGCGTCACCTCCAAGACCCGGCTCGTCATGTTGCTGGCCGGCGAGACCGACCTGGACTGCGGTTCCACCAGCGCCACCGATGCACGTCGCCAGTTGCGCATCGAATTCAGCCGGCCGGTCTTCGTCTCTGACGCGGCGGTGCTGCTGCGACGTGAGGGCGGCCTGCCGCCGACCGCCGCGACGTGGTTGCAATCGGCCGTGAAGGCGCCGCTGCCGGTGGTGACGACGGCAGGTTCAACCTCCGTGCGCCACCTGTCCGCGCTGCGCGAACAGTTGCCGCCCGGTCAGGCCCTGCGCGTGGACTACGGTGTGGACCACGACGACTCGATGCGTCGCCTGCTCGACGGCCGTGCCAGCGCCTTCGTGATGGACCGCGTGCTGCTGGCCGCGCGCCTGGCCTGGGCGGTGGCCAGCGACGAGCGCGCCCGCGCCGCCCTGGCCATCACACCCTGGAGCGTGGCTCCGCAGGCGGTGGAGTGTTACGCGGTGGCCCTGCGAGAGGGCGACGTCGAACTCAAGCGCGCGGCCGACGCGACCATTGCCGAACTGCTGGACGGCCCCGACTTCGACGTGCTGTATGCGCGCTGGTTTGTTGAGCCCATTGCGCCGCCGCGGGCCGTGGCCGAGCGCCTGGGAGCGTTGTCGCCGCGCGCGCTGGGCCTGCCCCTGCCAGCCGGCTTGCGCGAACGTCTGGCGCAAGCCGACAGCGCGGCTTGCGCCGGCCAGGCACGCGAAAACCCGGGCGCCGCGCGGTGAGCCAGCATTGAAGGGCCGCCTCTTCATTTCCTACCGCCGCGCTGCCGACGTGTGGGCCGTGGGCCATCTGCGCGAACGCTTGTTCGACGAATTCGGTGCCGAGCATGTCTTCTTCGACACCGAAACGCTGCCCAGCGGCGAGCGCTGGCTCGAGCGCATCCAGAACGAGATCCGCCGTGCGCGCGCCCTGGTGGTCGTGTTCGGGGAGCATTGGTACGGCCACCGGCCCGACGGTACGCGGCGCATCGACGACACCGACGACCCCGTGCGCATGGAACTGTTGGAAGCGCGCAAGGCCGGTGTCACGCTGGTGCCGGTGATGGTGGACGAGTCGCCGCAGCCACGCGCGCAGGACCTGCCCGAGGACCTGCGCTTCCTGCTCGAGCATCACTTCCGCCGCCTGCGTGCCACGGACTCGCTGGCGCGCCAGACCGACCGGCTCATCCTCGACCTGCGCCAGGTGGTGTACGGCACGCCGCTGTGGCGCCACTACCTGCAGCAGGCACTGTGGGTGGCGGCGGTGGCGGCAGCGGTCGCGCTGTCGTTGCGCGCCACGGGCCTGACCGGCGCCTTTCACGACGGCTTTGCGCGCAGCGTGCAGGGCTTGCGTGGCAGCCTGGCGATGGGCGCACCCGAGGGGCTGGCCGTGGTCGAGGTGTCCGATGACGAGTACCGCGAACTCTTCGGTGGCCGGGTACCGCTGGACCCGCAGGTCATGAGCGTGGTGGTCACGGCCATCGAGCGCCGTTCGCGCGCCGCGGGCAGCTGCGCCGCCGACCGCCCGGTCGGCATCAACATCGACCTGGCCCCTGGCGAAGCCCTGGCCGACGACCCCCAGGTCGCGGCGCTGGAACAGGCCTTGCGCCGGCTGGCGGCCTGCCGCCCACTGGTGCTGGCCTGCCCGCAGAGCGTGGAACGCGGCCAGGCACTGGCCATCGACCGCGACTGGATGCGCCGGCTGCGCATGGACACACCGACCTTGCGCTTTGCCAGCACCTTCATCGACCCCACCCTGCTGCGCCCCATGGCCGGGCGCTGGGAACTGGGCATGGTGGTCGGCGACCTGGCCTCAGGCCGTGCGCCGATGCGCGGCAGCGACTTTGCCGAATGCGCCTGCCCGGCCGATGCCGAGACCATGGCGCGCTGCCATGCCCAAGTGGCGGCGCTGCAGCCCTTGCGCGCCGCGGACCGCAGCGCCGTGGTGGCGCCATTCAGCACCCGCGACACGGGCTACAGCTTGTCGCGCGGCCTGCTCAAGGGGCACGAACTGGCCGGCGCACAGATGCTGCTGCTGGGCGGCGGCTTCGGCACGCAGGGGCGCTTTGCCGTGGCGGCGCTGCCGGAGGCGCAAGACGGTGGTGTGTCCGGCACCGTCGTGCACACCTACCTGGCCGAGCTGGCGCGGGGCCAGCGCTTCGGTCCGCCACCGGCGTGGTTGCAACTGCTGGCGGATTTCTGCGTTGCCGCGGGCGTCTCGGCCGGCTTGATGCTGGGCTGGCGCGCCATCGCCGAGCGTGCCGTGCGCTTCTCGGCGCGCGCCACCGGCTACCTGGGCATTGCCCTGCTCTCGGCCGGCGTGCCCCTGGCCTGCCTGGCGCTGGCCACGCACTCGCCAGCGCTGACGCTGTTTGCAGGCAACGCCGCCTTGGTGGCGCTGCTGACAGGCGCGCGCAGCGCCATGAGCGGCTTTGAAGTGCTGCTCAACGGCGGCGTGGGCTGGAAGTCCATCCCCGCGCTGGCGCAGGCCCTGCGCACCGAGACCAGCGACCGCGCCGGCGCCCGCTTGCGCCTGGTGATGGCCGTGGCCGAAGCTTTGATGATCGCGGCCGCCTGCGCCGCCGCGCTGTGGTGGCTGGCCCGGTGACGGGGCCGACATGAACAAGGAGATCGACATGCAGGGATCGTCGTTCCTGGCCGGCCTGACCGCCGCGCTGGCGCTGCTCGGGGGGCTGGCCCCGCCGGGCGCTGAAGCCGCCAGCGGCAGCTGCCTCACCGCACAGACCGCGGTGCCTGCGCTCAAGGGCGCCAGCGCGAAGAACGCCGACGCGCGCATGAGCGTGCTGCGCCCCTGCGCCGGGCAGGTCGTGGCCGGCAGCGTGGAGGTCATCTTCAGCACCGGCAGCGGCTTCACCGACCGGCTCGATGTGCGCGCCGGCGAGTCGCTGGAAAGGCGCGTCGGCGCGGCCATCGGGCCGGGCAAGCAGTTGGTCGACATCTGGCCCGAACGCTCCATCCTGGCGTCGGTGGTGGGCATCCTGGAGGGGCGCGCGCCGCGCACCTCGGGCGCCTCGGGCTTTGACACCGGCGGACTGGCCATCGCCGGCGAGTTGCTGGCCCTGCCCGGCACCAGCCTGCCGCTGAAGCTGTATGGCTGGGCGCCCGACCAGCCGGTGCAGCTGTCGCAGGGCAGTTGGCGGCAGACCGTGCAGCCCAGGGATGGGCGCCTGGCGCTGCCCGTGCAGCAACTCAAACCGGGCGAGCTGAAGTTCACGCAGGGCACACGCCAGGCCACCGTGACGGTGGTGCTGCAGTCCGAGGCCGAGGATGTCGTGCGCCAGTGGGCCGCGCTGCCTGGCGCCACACCGGCACAGGCGCTTCAGCGCGCCGTGCTGCTGCAGGAGCAGCAGTTCTTCATCAATGCCGTCAGCGAATACACGGAAGGTCCCTGACATGAAGCTGCACCGACTTTGTCTGGCCCATGGCGTTCTCGGGTTGATCGCGGCCGCGCTGCTGGCGGGCTGCGACACGGTGTCCAAGCTGCCGGCACTGCCGCCGCTGAACCTGCCAGACGGCATCCTCAAGCCGACGACGCTGACACCCGAGTCGACCCCGTCCGGCGGCAGCGGCAATCCGAACCCGCCTTCCACGCCGTTCAAGCCGATCACGCCCGCCTTCACGCTCAAGCCCGAAGAGGTCAAGGCGATGCTGATCCGCGCCGACCCCAAGGCCTGCAGCGCCACCAGTGACGCCAGCGGGGCCGAGATCGCCGCCACCTACGCCAGGATCGGCGTGCTGTTCGCCACCAAGCTGGTGGTTTCGCGCGTCAGCAACGACACCGAGCTGCAGCGCGGCCTGGACGAGTTTCGCCCCTACCTGCGCGAGCTGTCGCGCAACACCACCTGGTTG
>JANNWL010000055.1:0-6199 GCA_031414735.1 Burkholderiales bacterium
GACGACCTCACGCGACAGCGCCGACATCACCCGCGCCTACGGGCTGGGGGCCAACTCCTACATCGTCAAACCGGTCAACTTCGACGCCTTCGCCGAGGTCATCAAGACGCTGAAAGCGAACTGGCTGCTGATCAACGAGCCGCCGTTCGCCGAATCCGGGCGGCGGCCCCAATGAACGCCGACGATCCGGTCACCGACCGCGACGTGCCCCGTGGCGGCATGCGCGTGTTGTATGCCGAAGACAACCCGCAAGACGCCGACCTGACGCGGGTGCACTTCGCCGAACACGCGCCCGACTTCGTGCTGCAGATCGTGACCACCGGCGAGGCCTGCCTGGCACAGGTGCAACGCCACGCCCCCGACCTGCTGCTGCTGGACCACCACCTGCCCGACACCGACGGCACCGAACTGCTGAAGGCGGTGCTGGGGAATGCGCCCAACCTGCCGGTGGTGATGCTGACGGGCTCGGGCGACGAGACGCTGGTGGTGCGCGTGCTGCGCTTGGGCGCGGCCCACTATGTGCCCAAACAGGGCCCTTACCTCGACGCCCTGCCCGACCTGTTGAGCGACGTGCTGGCCGCCCACCAGCGCAAGCAGGGCCGCGGTTTGCAGTCGGCACGCACGCTGCAACGGGTGCTGTATGTCGAGCACCTGGCTATGGACATCGAGCTCACGCTGGGCCACTTCAGTGACAACGCCCCGCATTTCAGGCTCGACGTGGTGCGCAGCTGCACCGACGCACTGGCCCGCTTGGCCGCGCCGCAGCCCTACGACGCCGCGCTGATCGACCTGCGCATGCCCGACATGAGCGGGCTCGACTTCGTGCGCGAGGCGCAGCGCCGCCGGCTGCGCCTGCCGCCTTTCATCATCATCTCGGGCAACGGCGACGAAGAAACGGCACTCGCCACCCTGCAGTTGGGCGCCGCCGACTACGTGGTCAAGCGCGAAGGCCACTTGGATCAACTCGGCTACCGGCTGGCGCAGGCCATCGCACAAGACCGACTGAACCGCGTCAACGACCAGCTGCGCATCGAACTGGGTCGGCGCCAGGAAGTCGAAGAGGCCTTGCGCGCGCACCAGGTCGAGCTGGAGCTGCAGAACGACGAGCTGCAGCGCACGCAACTTGAACTCGATGCGGCGCGGGCGCGCTACTTCGACCTCTACGACCTGGCGCCCGTGGGCTATTGCACGCTCAGCGACCAAGGGTTGTTTTTGCAGACCAACCTCACCGCCGCCACGTTGCTGGGCACGCCGCGCGGCGCGCTGCTGCGCCAGCCGATTTCGCGCTTCGTCGTGAAGGAAGACCAGGACACCTACTACCTGCACCGCAAGCGCCTGGTTGACAGCGGCCAGCCGCAGTCCTTCGAGCTGCGCCTGTTGCGCGCCGACGGCCGCCGCCTCTGGGCCCACCTGGCGACCACGGCGGCGCGGGACGACAGCGGCGCGCCGGTGCTGCGGCTGGTGCTGAACGACGTCAGCGAACGCCACGAGACCGAGGACAGGCTGCGCGAGCGGATGCAGGAATTCCGCACCCTGGCCGAAGCCATGCCGCAGATCGTCTGGATCACGCGGCCCGACGGCTGGACCACCTACTTCAGCCCGCAGTGGATGGACTACACCGGCCTGAGCCTGGCCGAGAGCCTGGGCCACGGCTGGAACAAGCCCTTCCACGCCGACGACCAGCAGCGCGCCTGGGACGCTTGGCAGCATGCCACCGACACGGCGGGCACCTATTCGGTCGAATGCCGTCTGCGCCGCGCCGACGGCGCCTACCGCTGGTGGCTGATACGCGGCGTGCCGCTGCGCGCCGACGACGGCAGCATCCTGAAGTGGTTCGGCACCTGCACCGACATCCACGACCTGAAGCTGGGCGAGGCCCGCCTGCAGTGGTCGCTGCAAGAGAAAGACGCGTTGCTGAAGGAAGTGCACCACCGCGTCAAGAACAACCTGCAAATCATCCACAGCCTGCTGCGGCTGGAAAACCAGCGCCAGGCGCTGCCCGCGGTGCAGCAGGTGCTGCAGGCCATGCAGGGGCGCATCCAGGCCATGGCGGCGCTGCATGAAACGCTGTACCGAGCCGGCAATCTTGCAGCGCTCGACCTGGGCGCCTACCTCGAGCGCCTGGCCACCCAGGCCTACCGGGCGCTGGCCTGCGGGCCTGGCGAGGTGCAGCTGCAGCTGGAATTGGCGAGCGTGCCGGTCGGCCTGGACCAGGCCGTGCCCTGCGGTCTGCTGGTCAACGAGCTGGTCAGCAACAGCCTGAAGCATGGCTTTGCCGACGGCCGCAGCGGCACACTGCGGGTGGAGCTGAAGATGCTGGACGGCGGCACGCTGCAGCTGTGTGTCAGCGACACCGGCGCCGGCCTGCCGGCTGACTTTGCCGACCGCCGCAGCAGCGGGCTCGGGCTCCAGCTGGTGGCTGACCTGGCCGGGCAGATCGGTGGCCGGCTGGAGATCGGACCCGGGCCGGGTGCCGTGTTCAGCGTCCGCTTCACGTCAGAGCTCGCCGCAGAGATCGCGACCGAAGCGGCGGTTTCGGCCGGCGCAAGCGCCTGATGGTCACAGGCACCCCGCCGACGGCTGCGCCGCCCGAACTGCGCCGGCTGCGTGGTCAGTTGCTGGCCCTGGCCGGCGGCCTGGTGCTGTTGTCCGGGCTGTTCGTCGCCGGGGCGCTGGGCCAGCAGCGGGCACAGGCCCTGGAAGCGGGCCAGCGTTTTAACGAGTCGCTGGCCCTGGTGGTCGAGGCCCAGGTGGCCAGCGCAGTGCAGGCCGTGGACCAGCGGCTGCAGTTCACGGCACAGGGCCTGGCCTTGCTGGAAGCGGCAGGCGACTCCAACGCCACCACCATCCGCAGCTTGTTGCGCCAGCAGGTCGCCGCGCTGCCGTTTGCGCGTGCCATCTGGGTGATCGATGCGCAAGGCCGCGTGCTGCATGCGCCCGAGGCCAGTGCTGTGGGTCTGCAGCTCGCCGACCGCGAATTCTTCCAGGCCTACCTGCGCGACCCGCACACCGGCCTTCACCTGGGCACGCCCATGCGCAGCCGAGCCACCGGCCTGTGGCTGATCAGCGCCGCCCGGCCGCTGCGCAGCGCCAGCGGGGCCTTCGCAGGCGTGCTGGTGGCGGGGCTGGACCCGCCCTACTTCGACCGCCTGTGGCAGGCGCTGGACCTGGGCCCCGACGGTGCGGTGGCGCTGCTGCGCCGCGACGGCACCCTGCTGATGCGCAGCCCTTTTCTTGAAAGTGCCATGGGGCAGAACTTTGCCGGCAGCGCCCTGTTCAGCCAGCGGCTGGCGGCCCAGCCCAGCGGGAGCTACACGGGGCCCAGCCCGGTGGACGGCCGGCCGCGGCTGAACGCCTACCGCAGCCTGGCCGGGCCGCCTGAGCTGGTGGTGCTGGTGGCGCGCAGCACCGACACCGTGCTGGCGCCCTGGCGCCGCCAGGCCTGGCTGGCCGGCTCGATCTGGGCCGCGGCGGCGGCCGTGATCGGCCTGCTGTTCTTCGCGCTGGAACGCGCCTGGCGCCAGCGCCTGCTGGCTGCCGCCCAGGCCCGCCAGACCGCCGACTGGCTGACGCTGGCCACCGAGGCCGCCGGCATCGGCGTGTGGGACTGGGACCTGCAGCGCGACCAGTTGCAGGTCAGCCCAACCTGGTACGCAATAGCGGGACGGGTCGTCGAACACGGGCCCGCCAACCGCCAGCGGGTGCTCGACACCACGCACCCGGACGACCGCGCCGTGGTGGCGGCCAAGATGCAGGCCGCGCTGGACGGTGACGACGCGCCCTATGGTTTCGAGTCGCGCGTGCAGCATGCCGACGGCTCGCAGCGCTGGATGCAGGTGATCGGCCGGGTGATGGCACGCGATGCGGCCGGCAAGCCGACGCGCATGCTCGGCGTGCGCATCGACATCACCGAACGCCAGCAGCTGACGCTGACTCTGGCCCAGAGCCAGGCGCGGCTTCGGGCCACGCTGGACGCGCTGCCCGACCTGATGTTCGAGGTCGGCCTGGACGGCAGGTTCCACGACCACCACGCGCTGCGCAGCGACCTGCTGGCGGCACGGCCCGAGGACTTCATCGGCCGGCTGATGAGCGACGTGCTGCCCGCCGAAGCGGCGGTTGAAAGCATGGCGGCGCTGAACGAGGCCCACGACCAGGGCATTTCCAGCGGCCGGCAGCTGGTACTGGACGTGCCGCAAGGCCGGCGCTGGTTCGAACTGTCGGTGGCGCGCAAGGCGGCTGTGGCCGGTGAAGGTCCGCGGTTCATCGTGCTGTCGCGCGACATCACCGAGCGCCGGCAGATCGAAGCCGACCTGCGCCGGTCTTTGGCCGACCAGGCCGCCCTGTTGAAGGAAGTCCACCACCGGGTGAAGAACAACATGCAGATCGTGCACAGCCTGCTCCGGCTCGATGCCGGGCGCACCAGTCTGCCCGAAACCGCCAGCGTCCTGCGCGACATGCGCGCGCGCATCCAGGCCATGGCCCTGCTGCACGAGTCGGTCTACCGTTCCGGCCGTTTCGCCGCGATCAACCTGAGCGACTATCTGCGCCAGGTCGCCACCCAGGCCCTGCGCGCCCTGCAGACGCAAGCCGGCGCGGTGCGCCTGCAGCTCGACCTGGCCGGCGCCCAGCTCGATCTTGACCAGGCACTGCCCTGCGGTTTGCTCGTCAACGAGCTGATTTCCAACAGCCTGAAGCATGGCTTCCCGGACGGCCGTGCTGGCGAGATTCAAGTCGCCCTGCTGGTGCTGGGCGGCGGCGCGGCGTTGCAGCTCAGCGTGAGCGACAGTGGCGTGGGCCTGCCGGCAGACTTCGAGGCCCGGCGCGAGCAATCACTGGGCCTGCAATTGGTCGCCGACCTGGCCAGCCAACTGGGCGGTCGCCTGGACATCGGGCCCGCGCCCGCCGCGATCTTCAGCGTGACCTTCGCGCCCGCCGAGCCGCTGGCGGACGGCCACTCCCGTTGAAGCAATAGCCCCTATTCGCCGCTTGTTCTGCGGATGGCCTGCATCGACAGGCATTAAATTCAAGGCTTTCATGTCCGCGAGTACAGGCAGCCCGTCGTGAGCAAAAAGCGCATCCTGGTGGTCGAAGACGAGGTCATCGTCGCGCGCGACATCCGCATGCAGCTCGTCGAACTGGGCTACGAACCAGTGGGCCACGCCACCCGCGGTGAACAGGCTGTGAGCATGGCCCAGGCGCTGCTGCCCGACCTGGTGCTGATGGACGTGCACCTGGCCGGCGCGATGGACGGCATCGCGGCGGCCGACCAGCTCCGCAGCCGGCTGGCGCTGCCGGTGGTCTTTTTGACCGCTTTTGGCGGTGACGACACGCTCGACCGCGCCAAACAGACCGACCCCTTCGGCTACATCCTGAAGCCCTTTTCCGAGCGCGAGCTGCGCACCGTGCTGGAGATGGCGCTCTACCGCCACCAGACCGAAGCCCGGCTGCGCGAAAGCGAACAACGCCTGCGCACCGTGTTCGAGTCGGAACCCGAGTGTGTCAAGGTGCTGGGGCCGGGCGGCGAATTGCTGGACATGAACCCGGCCGGGCTGGCCATGCTGGAAGCCGACAGCGTGGCCGAGGCGGTGGCGCATGGCGTGCTGAACTTCGTGGTGCCCGAACACCGCGCTGCGTTTGCCGCGCTGCATCAGCGGGTGATGGCCGGCGCGCGTGAACTGCTGGAATTCGAGGTCGTGGGCCGCCGCGGCACCCGGCGCTGGCTGGAAACCCACGCCGCACCGATGCGCGACGCCGCTGGCCGCGTTACCAGCCTGCTGGGCGTGACACGCGATGTCAGCGAGCGCAAGCAGGCCGCCCAGGCCCTGCGCGACAGCAACGAGCGCTTTCGCACGCTGGTGGAGTGGACGCCCGAGGCCAACCTTGTGCACCGCCATGGCCATGTCATCTACGCCAACCCGGCGGCACTGCGCATGTTTGGCGCCGCCGCGCCAGAACAGCTCGTGGGCCAAGCCATCGAAACGCTGATCCACCCGGACAGCCGCGAGGCCCTGCTGGAGCGGGTGCGCAAGATCGTTGCGGGCCTGAACATCACGCCCCTGACCGAGGCGAGGCTGCTGCGGCTGGACGGCACGGTCATCGATGTCGAGGTGCAGGGCACGGCGATCGACTACGACGGCGCACCGGCGGTTTATGCGGTGATGCGCGACGTGACCGCGCGCAAGGCTGCCGAGGCACAACT
>JANNWL010000056.1:0-14000 GCA_031414735.1 Burkholderiales bacterium
CAGTCCTGCATCCACACCATCAACTGCGCCGAACAGGCGCGGTGCGCGTCGGTGAGGTAGGTCACCGTGAGCTGGCCCTGTTCCTTGAAGCCGGGGTCGCTGTGCTGGGCCAGCGCCTCGGCCCAGTCCCACACCTGTTCACCCAGCACGGGCTGTACAGCGAACTTCTGGTTCAGCCGCAGCTCGGCGATGCGGTGGATCTGGCGCAGGCACTCGGCGAACTCATCGTCGCGGTGCTGGCCCAGGCGGCGCTCGAAGGTGTCGGTGATCTGCTGGCGCGTCAAACCCAGCCCGCGCGGGCCGCGCACGGCCAGGATGAAAGGCCAGCCGAAGCGCGCGTTGTAGTCGGCGTTGAGCTGCTGGATGCGCGCGAACTCTTCCGGCGTGCAGTCGGTCAGGCCGGCCGTGCCTTGCTCTTGCGTGCTTTCGACCGTGAGCATGCGGCTGACCATGGCCTTGCAGGCCAGTTCGGGGTGGGCGCGGATGAGGTCGCGCTGCGCCTTCGTGTCAGCGGCGCGCACGGCGGCCACCAGGGCCAGCTTCAGCGCCGCGAGAGACGGGAAACCGCCCTCGGGCCGCTGCTCGAACGCACCCTCGGCGACCCAGGGCGAGTGCTCGTAGGTGCCTTCCAGCAGCGCAGCGAAGGCCGCCGCATCGGCACGGTTGATCTGTTCGAGGGTCAGCATTCCGAATCCTTGCGCACGATGAATGCCGTGTCGGGGTTGAACGGGTGGGTGGCCTGCCAGTGGCGCGCCAAGTCGATGCGCCGGCACACCCACACCTGCGGGTGGCGGCCGATGTGGTCGAGGAAGCGTTGCAGCGCGGCAATGCGCCCGGGCTTGCCGAGCAGCCGGCAGTGCATGCCCACGCTCATCATCTTGGGCTGGTTCAGGCCGGCCGGGTCGCCTTCGGCGTACAGCGCATCAAAGCTATCGCGCAGGTAGTGGAAGAAGTGGTCTGCGGTATTGAAGCCCTGGGCTTGGACAAAGCGCATGTCGTTGGTGTCCAGGGAATACGGCACCACGAGAAGCGGCGCAAGCGCGCCGTCGGTCTTCTCGACCTGGGTCCAGAAGGGCAGGTCGTCGCCGTAGTAGTCGCTCTGGTACGCGTAGCCGCCCTGGTCAGCCACCAGCCGGCGCGTGCGCGGGCTGTCGCGCCCGGTGTACCAGCCCACGGGCCAGGCGTTTGCGGTCAGGGCGCGCAGGCGTTCGGTGGCCTGATGGATGTGCTCGCTTTCGGTGGCCTCGGGCAGGTGCTGGTGGTGGATCCAGCGCAGGCCGTGGTTGGCGATCTCGTCGCCGCGGGCCAGGAAGGCCGCCACCAGTTCCGGATAGCGCTCCAGCGCGCTGACCACGCCGAACACCGTCAGCGGCAGGCCGCGGCGGTCGAATTCACGCAGTACCCGCCACACCCCGGCTCGCGAGCCGTACTCATACATCGACTCCATCGACAGGTGCCGCGTGTCGAAGGCCTGCGCGCCGACGATCTCGGACAGGAACACCTCCGTGCTCGCGTCGCCATGCAGCGGGCTGTTCTCGCCGCCTTCTTCGTAGTTCAGCACGAACTGCACCGCCACGCGCGCCTGCCCCGGCCAGTGCGCATGGGGCGGCGTGCGGCCATGGCCACGCAGGTCGCGCGGGTAGGGTCTCGGGGACAAATCGGATTGGGAAGGGGGGAGAGTCATCGCTGCAGGCGCCGTCTATGCTTGAGTTTATTCACACGACACACTTCGGCCCCATGGGACAACTCAGCACCCACGTTCTCGACACCGCCCACGGCTGCCCCGCAGCGGGCATGCGCGTCACCTTGCAGCGCGTGGACGGCACCGGCGCAGCCACCACGCTGCGCAACCTGGCGCTGGACGCCGACGGCCGCGCCGGCGGCCCGCTGCTGGCCGGGGCCGAGCTGACGGCCGGGCGCTACCGGCTGCTGTTCGAGGTGGCGCCCTACTTCCGCGCCCGCGGCGTCGCGCTGCCCGACCCGCCCTTCGTCGACACCGTGCAGCTCGACTTCGGCGTGGCGCAGGCCGACGGCCACTACCACGTGCCGTTGCTCGTGAGCCCCTGGGCCTACAGCACCTACCGGGGCAGCTGAAGGGGTTGGGGTTCCGGGTGCGGTGGGTTCAGCGCGGGAGGATGCGCGACGCCAGTGGCTTGGGCGCGTAGTCGGGCACGAAGCGGCAATCGGCCGGCTGCGCGGCGCGCAGTTGCCGGCAGCTTTGGGCCACGCCGGCCGGCGTGGGCTTCTGGCCCTGTTCCACCCAGTTCAGCAAGGCCTCGAACAGCGGCGGGTACATCGCGTCGCCCCAGTAGCTGTGCTCGCTGGAATCGACGTAGGTCTGCACCAGGCGGTCGCCGTTGCCGGCAGCCACCATGCGCTGGCGCAGCGTGTCGCCGCCTTCGACGAACACAGTTGCGTCGCCAATGCCGTGCGCCGTGAGCACGGGCACGGCGAAGCGGCCGCGGTGGTCGGTGTCTGCAGCAAAACGCACCACGGCGGCCGGGTCGGCCTTGAAGCGCGGCACGCCGGCATTGAGTGCCACATCGTCGGCAGAGCCGACATAGCGCACGCCGTGGTTGCCGAAAGGGCTGACGCCGCCGTTCTTTTCGGTGATGTCGCGGAAGGTGAAGGATGCGTAGTTGACATGGCCGAGGACCGAGCTCTCGGGAATCTTCAGCACCGTGGCGATGGTCTTCAGCTTGGCCGCCTGCTCGGCCGTGCGCTGTGCGGCCGGTCGGTCCGTGCCCAGGCACTCGTCCACGCGCTTGGCCACGTCGGCATTCACCAGCTTGCTGTCGGCCGGCAGACCGACGGGCAGCGGGTAGGCCGGCTCGTCAGGCCGCGGGTGGTTGTTGCACAGGTACTGGTAGATGGCGCGCAGATCGACCCGGAAGTCATAGGTGGCCGGGCCGGCCACCACGGCGCTGGTCAACAGGATGCCTTCCCATGACTTGGGAAACATCTCGGCCGCACGCGTGGCCACCATGCCGCCCCAGGACTGGCCGTGCCGCAGCGTGCGGCGCGGCTTGGCCACGTGGTCGACAAAGATGCGGCGCACACGCTCGGTGTCTTCGGCCGCAGTGGTGACGGCAAACCCGCCCTGGCGGAACACCGAGCCGGCCCAGGCATGGCCCTCGCGCACGGTGATGGCCCAGCGCCTGATGTCTTCGTCGTTGCGTGCGGTGCTGGGCGGGCCCAGCGTGGGGCCGCCGTGGGCGTGCACCACCAGCACGCCGCTCCACTTCTCGGGCATGACGATCAGGTAGTGCGACGAAGCCGAGTCCTGCCCACGCAGGCAGCGCGCGCCGGCGGGCACGCCGTCCGGGCAGGCCTGGGCTTGCGGCGGTGCCTCGGGGGGCGGCGCAGCCGGCGGGCTGGCGCAACCGGCCAGGGCCAGGACCGGTGCGCCCAGGAGTGCCAGGCGGGTGCGCGAACGAGACTTGAGGCGTGTGGACATGGCGTCTGGTTGTCGAGTGTGAAACGGGCTTTCGAGGCTGGCGCGGGAATGCGGCGCCCCGGGTCAGGGCCTGGGTTTGCCGGTGGCTGAGGCAGGCGGCAATTGCACCACGCGGCGCAGTTGGCCCGCGTCGATGGCCAACAGGCGGTTGGCGGCATAGCTGTTTTGCGAGTCGGGCTCCAGCGCGGCGCTCACGAGTGCAGCCAGCGGCTGGTTCATGCTGACGTAGAAGCTGCCGGGCGCGGGCGCCAGCCGGCCGGGGCGTGTCTGCACGCGCAACACGCGAATGCTGTCCTGGCTGTCGGCGATGGCGCCGCGCGCGTCCTGGCGCTGACCGGCGGCCTCGGCGTCGACGACATAGTCCTCCACCTCCCACAAAGGCTGGGACGCATGGGCGGCCACCGTCGCCACCTCGACGCCCAGCGCGCGAAGACGCTGCACGGCCTGGGCCTGGTCGGCACCGATCAGGTAGCCGCAGGGCCGGGTGCGTTCGCGTTCCAGCGTCAACGGGTGTGACGAGCGCCAGAGCACGTCCACGTCGCGGGGCTCGCCGGACTTGGCATCCAGGAAGTTCAGGGTCCGGCGCTGATCGGTCTGGCGCACCGCCACTGCCATGCTGCCGCTGCAGGCCTGCGCTGCGGCGGCCAGGCCGGCGTCGCGCTGCATCTGCACCAGCGCCGGGCCGTCCTTGGCCGCCGTCTCGATGATCGCCATGGCAGACAGCACGTGAGACTGCACACGGCGCGCGTAGTTGGCCCGGCCGATGCCGACGCCACGGGTTTCCAGCAGCACGCTGATGGCGTTGCGCAGGCCGCCCACGTTGCGACCGGTGTCGACGTTGACACCGCCCATGGCCACCGTCAGGTCCTTGGCGTCGGCCGATGACGTGTGGTAGTCGTCGACACGGTGCCCGCCGGCTTCGAGCGCCCCGCGCGCCGCGGCCATGTAGCGGCCCTGTGCGGCCTGCACCGCGGGGCTGAGGTTGCCGACGGTGGCCGCCTGCAGCAAGGCATCGGCACGCATCATCGCGTTGAACTTGCTGACCCAGCGCCCGGCGACAGTGAACTCGTGCAGGTCCAGCACCACTTGCGGCGAGTAACGAAGCACCGCTGCCGTGATGGCCTGGACTTCAACCGTGCGCACCAGCAGGTGGTCGCGGTTGACGTCGATGCCGTTGGCCGACTCACGCCCGAAGCGCTCGGCCGCGTCGGGGTTGGCGCGCGGCATGATGACCACGTTGACGCGGTCCAGCAACGCGCTGCGCTCGGTGGCCAGGCTCTGCGCCAGCACCAGCGCCGCCTCACCACCGGCCGGCTCGTTGCCGTGCTGCTGGGCCAGCAACAGCACAGTCGGCAGCTTGGCATCCAGGCCGCGCGGGCCGGTCAGCACCACCGCCACCATCGCCCGCCCCTGCTGCGAGCGGCCCACGGTCTCGATCGCCACACGGCCCGAACGCCGCGCCAGGGCATCGAGGAAACCGAAGGCCTCCGCGTGCGTGGTGAAGTCCTGCCGGCCGGGCGCAAACGCCGGCGTCGTGAACGGCATGGCCGGCTCGGGAAACTGTCGTGCGATGGATTCCGGTTCGACCACGGCACGGGCCGGGTCAAACTGGGCTTGGGCCAGGCCGGCCAAGGTCAGCAGGGTCGCGGCGATAGCGCCCGGCAACCAGCGACCGTCTGCGATGATTTTCATGGTCTTTGCATCATGCGTGCTGGTGCCAGCGGGTCCACCCGGGCTTGCCCTTGCAGGCCCGCCCACGCGGTGACTCAAAAGTTGTGCCGAACGCCGGCGCCGATGGCGCGCACGCGCACGTTGCTGCGACTGGAATCGATGCCGTCGTTGTCGTAGAAGGCCTGCAGGTCGGTGCGCTTGGACAGGAAGTACTGGTAGCTCAGCTGCGTGCGCTTGCGGTCGCCGGTCAGCGAGGTCTGCACGTCGCGGTGCATGAGGTTGAGCACCAGCTTGTGCGCGCCTTGCGTGTAGGTGGTGCCCACGATCGTGTACTGCACGTCACGCCGCCTGGTGGAGGTGTTCTTGTAGCGGTCGACACCGCCCAGCGCGTAAAGCTCCAACCCCGACAGCACCTCGTAGTTCAGGCCTGCTTGCCACTTGTCCTCAAATTCGTTGTTGATCAAACCACCGCGACGGGTGTCCTTGGCAAAGCCCAGCGCCGCCTTCAACTTTCCCGTTTGGTAGTTCAAGCCCAGATCCGTGGAACGCGCGGCGTCTTCGGGGTCGGTGGCGGTGCCCGCGCCACGCAGGTAGTGGCGCGCGCGCAGGTTGAAGCCCGACCAGGTCGGACTGATGTAGCCGATGCTGTTGGACGTGCGGTTGCGCGCGTTCTGCATCGACGTGCTGGTCGCGGTGGCACCCGCATCGTTGGGTGCAAAGCTGGTCAGCGCGGTGATCTGCGAGTACAGCGGCGACCCCGTCGGATTGGCCGAATCCAGCCGACCCAATGCCACCGTGCCCCAGCCGCCACGAAGCGCCACGTAGCTGTTGCGGTAGAACGGATCGTTCTGTGCGCCGGTGTCGACGCTCAGTCCCATCTCCAGCCCGAACAGGGCCTGCAAGCCGCCGCCCAGGTCTTCCACGCCGCGAAAGCCCAGCCGCGAGGCGTTGTCGCGCAACTCATGCAACTTGCTGGCGTTGCCGGTCTGGACCTGGTTGGCGGTGGTGGCGATGCGGCCGTAGACGGTGACGTTCTGCGCCATGCTGGCGGTGCTGGCCAGGGCCAGGCCGACGAGTGCGGTCAGTGCGAGGGGTGTGCGGAGCTTCATCCTGGTGTCTCTCTTCTTGGTGGCGGGGTGGGTGAGGGTGGGAGATCAGTGCGCCAGCGGGGCCTGGCCTCTGGGGTGGGCGTCGTCGGGCGCGCCGGGTGCGATCGGCGGGTGCGCGCGCAGCGACTGCTCGAAGGCCATCACCATGCGCCGCACCGGACCGCGCACCCAGCCGTCTTCCATGGCGGCGTCGGTTTCTTCCTTGGGGTCGCGCTTGAGGTTGAAGAGCGCCGGCGTTTCCAGGTGGATCGGGCCCTGGTTCGGTTCGGTCTCGAGGATGAAGTGAAGCTTCCAGTGCCGCCACTTGGCGGCCCGCAGTTCGGTCTTGATGTAGAAAACGAAGCCCTCGCGGGCCGAGCGCTCGGCCGCACCCGTCCACCAGCCCAGCTGATCGATGCCGTCGATGGGTCGGTCGTCGGGCACGGCACCGCCCGCAGCGGCAATCAGCGTCGCGTACAGGTCGGTGACGTGCACGATGTCGTCGCTGACCCAGCTGCTTTCCACCTGGCCCGGCCAGCGCACGATCAGCGGCACGCGCAGGCCGCCTTCCATGGCCGTGTGGTACGTGCCGGTCCAGGGGCCGGCGGTGCCGCGCCAGGGGCGGCGGAACTCCGGGCCGTTGTCGCTGGCGAAGATGAACAGCGTGTCGTCTTCGATACCGAGCGCCTTCACGGCATCCAGCAACTGGCCGACGCGGTGGTCCATCTCCATCATCGAGTCGGCGAACTCGCCGACACCGCTGCGCCCCGCAAAGTCGGGGTGCGGCAGCGTCGGGAAGTGCAGGTGCGTCAGCGGCACGTACAGGAAGAAGGGCTGCTCGCCGGCCGCGTGGCGGCCCATGAAATCGATGGAACGTTCGGTGAGCTCGCTGTCGATCAGCCGGCGCTTGGCCAGGTCGTACTCGGCCACGTTGCGTCCGGGCTGGCCGGCAAAGCCTTCCATCACCTGCGGAATGTCCACGACGCTCGGGTCGAAGCCGGGCGAGCTGGTGAACATCGTCTCGTTGCTGGTGCGCGGGATGCCGTACCACTCGTCGAAACCGCGCTGGTGCGGGTAGCGGCCGTCGCGGTCGCCCAGGTGCCATTTGCCGAACATGCCGGTGGCGTAGCCGGCGTCCTTCAAGACCTGCGGCAGCGTGCGTTCCCAAGGGTGGATGCCTTGCGGCAACCCGGCCGGCACCGACTGCAGCGCGCCCGTGCGGATCGGGTGGCGACCTGTCATGAGCGCCGAACGCGTGGGCACGCAGTCGCTCTCGACGTTGAAGTTCAGGCACCTCAGGCCCTGCTGGGCCAGCGCGTCGATGCGTGGCGTGGGCGCGCCGCGCAGTGCACCGCCGCCGTAGCAGCCGAGTTCGCCCCAGCCCAGGTTGTCGGCCAGGACGAGGACGATGTGGGGACGCTTGCTTGTCGCCTGCATGCTCGGTCCGGCGCTCAGTCCAAGGAAATCTTGCGGTCCTTGATGAGCCGGGCCCAGCGCTCGCGGTCCTGCCCCATGCGTTGCTGGAAGGCCTCCGGCGACGTTGTCACCGTCTCCATCGCGGCGTTCAGGTACTGCTGCTTCAGCTCGGGTTCGGCCAGGCTGGCCTGCACGTCGCGGCGCAGGCGCGCCAGAACGGCCGGCGGCGTGCCTTCAAGCGCAAACAGCGCAGACCACTGCGGCACGTCGATGTCGCCGGCGCCGCTCTCGGCCAGCGTGGGCACGTCGGGCAGCATGGGCGAACGCTGGCGCGTGCTGACGGCCAGCGCCACCAGCTTGCCCGACTTGATGTGCGGCAGCACCGCCGCCGCGCCCAGCACCGCCACCGTGACCTGCCCGGCCAGCACGTCGTTCACCGCCTGCCCGCCGCCCTTGTACGGGATGTGCAGCAGGTTGATGCCCAGATTTTGCGAAAACAACTCGCCCACCAGATGCTGCAGCGAACCCTGCCCGGACGTGGCGTAAGGCAGCTGGTCGGGCTTGCTGCGCGCGGCGGCCTGCAGGTCCTTGATCGACTTGAGGCCCGAAGACGCCCCGGTCACGACCACGATGGGCTGAGTCGACAGCATGGCGATCGGCGTGAAGTTCTTGGTCAGGTCCCACGCCATGGTCCTGAACAGCGGCAGCAGCGACACCGAGTCCGACGCCACCAGGAAGGTGTGGTGGTCCTTGGGCGCACGCAGCACGGCGTCCACGCCCAGCGAACCGTTGGCGCCGGGTTTGTTGTCGACGACCACCGTCTGGCCCAGACGCTTGCGGACACTTTCGCCCAGCACGCGGGCGGCCACGTCGTTCGATCCACCGGCGGGAAACGGCACGATCAGGGTGATCGGCTTGCTGGGCCATTCCTGCGCCTGCGCGGCCAGCGGCGCCAGGGACAGGCCCAGAAGCAGGCACAGCGACAGGCGTCGCGAACGCAGCGTGCGGGTGGTGGACATCGCGGCTCCAGGATGTTGGGTATGGGGCGGACTGTAGAAGGCGAACATCAGCCCGAGCTCAATATTTCAAACCCTATCATCAGCTTTTGCTGAACATATGAAACACCGCCATGAACCCGCCGCGACTTGACCAACTGCGCGTCAAGCAGCTGCGCTTCCTGACCCTGCTGGCCTCGCAGGGCTCACTGGCCGCGACGGCAGAGCAGCTGGCGATGACACCGTCGGCAGCCAGCATGATGCTCAAGGAGATCGAGGGTTTGTTCGGGGCCAAGCTGTTTCGCCGCCAGGGCCGGGGCATGGCGTTGACCGACGAGGGGCGCGCCCTGTTGCCGCGCTGCCAGACGGTGCTGGGTGAGGTCGGCGCGATGGGCTCGACCTTGCAGGGCGCGGGCAGCCCCGTGCTGCGCGTGGGCGCCTTCCCGCACACCACCACCACCGTGCTGCCGGGGCTCGTAAAGAAGCTGCTGGCCGGCCCGCCGGCCTGGCGTGTGCAGATCGTCGACGGCAGCGCAGACCACCTGCTGCAACTGCTGCTGCAAGGCGAGATCGACCTGCTGCTGGGACGCCTGCCGCGCCAGGCCGCAGGCACGGCAGCCATCGACGGCCTGGCGCAGCGGGTCCTGTACGAAGGCCGCCTGTCGGTGGTGGCCGCGCGCGCACACCCCCTGGCGGGCCGGCGCGCGGTGGCGCTGGCCGAGCTGTTGGACTGGCCCTGGATCCTGCCGGGCACGCAGTCCACCACGCGCGTGGCGTTGGTGGACGCCTTCCTGCGGCGCGGACTTGCAGCGCCCGTGCCGGTGGTGGAGTCGCCGTCGTTCTTCTACAGCCTGTCGGTGGTGGCGCAGACCGATCTGCTGACCTGCTGCGCGGATTCAGCCGCCCTGCACAGCGGCCACGCGACGGCCATCCTGCCGGTGAGCCTGGGCGCCGACCCGACGCCGGTGGCCATGGTCTGGCGCAAGAACTCCGCCGAGGCGCTGCGGGCGGTGGCGCAGCTGGCCTGAGCGCTGACGCAGGCCCCGCGCATCGCGCAGAATGAAGCGACCTCGCCGCGCTGGCGGTTCCGGGCACGGCCCTTGCTGCAACCGACGGTCACCCCGACTCCATGGAAACTTACCTGCTCGACTGGGCCAACCTGCTGCTGCGCTGGGCGCATGTGGTGGTGGCCATCGCCTGGATCGGCGCCAGCTTCTACTTCGTCTTTCTGGACAACAGCCTGACCGCGCCCGACGACCCGGCGCTGCAGGACAGGGGCGTGGGCGGTGAACTCTGGGCCGTGCACGGAGGCGGCTTCTACAACCCGCAGAAGTACGCGGTCGCACCCAGAACCATTCCCGAGAACCTGCATTGGTTCTACTGGGAGAGCTATGCCACCTGGCTGACCGGCCTGGCCTTGTTCATTGCGCTGTACCTGTTCAACGCCAGCACGTTCCTGATCGACAAGAACGTCCACGACTGGGCGCCCGCCACGGCCGTGGCAGCAGCGCTCGGGTTCCTGGCACTGTTCTGGGTGGCCTACGACCTGATCTGCCGCTGGGTGGGCGACGACGCCACCGTGGCGGTGCTGGTGCTGGTCTGCGTGGTGGCCGCCTCCTGGGCGGCCTGCCAGCTGTTCGCCGGCCGAGCAGCCTTCCTGATGGTGGGTGCGATGCTCGCCACCGCCATGAGCGCCAACGTCCTCTTCTGGATCATTCCCGGACAGCGCACGGTCATTGCGCAACTGCGGGCCGGCCAGCCGGTGCAAGCCATCCACGGCCAGCGCGCCAAGCAGCGCAGCGTGCACAACACCTACTTCACGCTGCCGGTGCTGATTGCCATGCTGAGCAACCACTACGGCTGGCTCTACCAGGGCGCTCACAACTGGGCGGTGCTGGTGCTGTTGATGCTGGCCGGCGCGCTCATCCGCCACAGCTTCGTGGTGCGCCACAAGGCGCTCGTGCAGGGCGTGCGGGTGCCCTGGGAATACGCTGGCGGCGGCGTGGCGGTGTTGCTGGGCCTGGCTATCTGGTTGGCGCCGGCTCCGCGGCCTGCCGAGGTGGCGAACGCAGCGCCAGTGGCGCTGGCCGAGGTCGAGTCCGTGATGGCGCAGCGCTGCCTGACCTGCCACAACGCCCAGGTGCAGCAGAAGAACGTGGCGCTGCACACGCCCGCGTTGGTCCAGCAACATGCCCAGCAGATTTACCAGCAGGCGGTGGTGCTGCGGCTGATGCCGATGAACAATGCCACGGGCATCACCGAGGCCGAACGTGCGCTGCTCAAGCGCTGGTTCGAGTCGCGCAGTACCGCCACGGCACGCTGATCCACACCCTGCACATCACGAGGTCCCCCATGCCCACGATCCACGTTGAACTTTTCGCCGGCCGCACGCTTGAACAAAAGCGCGCCCTGGCGCAAGCCCTCACCGAGGCCACGGTGCGCACGCTGGGTGGCTCGCCCGACGCGGTCGACGTGATCTTTGCCGACGTCGAACGCCACGACTGGGCCACCGGCGGGCAGCTGTGGAGCGACCAGGCCGCCAAGCCGGCTCCGTGATGTCTTCACGCCGCCCGTCTTGCATGCAGCAGCGCTGATGCCGCTCGCCGCCACCGGGCCGGCCAGGCACTCAAGCCTGGCATTTGCGGGCCGGTTTACATGCAGGGCCGCGGACCGCCGGTCTGCGCGGCGACCGTCGCGCGACCTTCCAAGAAAATGAACCCAACGCAGCGCACCACGTTGGTGATCTGGGGCGCGGCCGCAGCGTTCCTGGTGGCGCTTCTCGTGACGGCCGCCACCCTGGTACGCAGCGGCGAGCGCAACGCCCTGGCCCGCGCCAGCGAGAGAACCACCAAGCTCGTGTCCGGCGCCGAGGCCGGCCTGAACCGCACGCTGTCGTCTCTGGACCTCGAGCTGGCCGGCATCGGCGAGGTGCTGTCGCCGGCGCTGGACGACCGCGGCCGGCTGGACGCCGCCAAGGCGAACCGCGCCCTGGCCAAGCTGAAGTCGCGCCAACTCATCTTCCACGATGCCGCCGTGATCGACCGGTCCGGCCGCACGCTGGCGGCTGCCACGCCCTTCAGCGCCCAGCACGGCCTGCAACTGCCGGCCAGCCTGGCTGCCACGGTGTGGTCGCAGCCGGCGCCCAGGCTCTTCATCAGCGAGCCGGCGCGCAGTGGCAGCAGCCGCGCAGCCTCGCTGTTTCTTGCCCGCCCCTGGGTTCTGCCGAGTGGCCAGCACACCATGGCGGTCGTCGAAGTACCGACCGAGCTGCTGGGCAACATCGTGGCGCAGGCCATGGAGTTGAGCGGCCTGGCCATCACGCTGGAGCGCGACGACGGCCTGCTGATGCTCAGCGTGCCGGCGGATCTGCGCCAGGCCGGGCATGCGCTGGCAGCCGCTGCCCCGGCCGCCAGCGGGCCGCCCGGGGCTGTCCAGGCACCGGGCCGGCTTGACGGCGTACCGGCCCTGGTCGCAGCGCGTACGCTGATCTACCCGGAACTGAGAGTGGTGGTGTCGCTGCCGCTGTCCGAGGCCCTGGCGGGCTGGCAGCGCGAACGCTTGAACATTGGTCTGGTCACTGCGGCCTTCCTGCTGGTCACCCTGGGCGCCGCCGCGATCGCCGATGCCCAGTTCAAACGCCTGTGGCACACGCGCCAGGCGCTGGCCCGGTCGGCAGCCACGCTGGACCAGGCGCTGGCGTCCATGGGTGACGGCTTCTTGCTGTGCGATGCCGACGACCGCGTGGTGCGCTGGAACGAGCAGTACCTGGTGCTCTTCCCCTGGCAGCGGCCGATGTTGGCGGTGGGTGTGCCCTTCCGCCGGTTGGCCGAGACGGCCGCCCCGGACCCGGCCAAGGACACCGACGCGGCAGCCCGCCAGGCCTGGATTGACCACCGCGTCGCGCGCCATCTCAAGGCCGACCGTGACTGGGAACAGGACCTGGGCCGCGGCCTCATCGTCAACGCCATGGAGCGCCGCACGCCCGAAGGCGGCGTGGTCGGTGTCTACCGCGACGTCTCGGCCGCCGAGCGCCGCCTGTCGCAGGCGCGCGACGCAGCCGAGGCCGCCAACCGCGCCAAGTCGCAGTTCCTGGCCACCATGAGCCACGAGATCCGCACGCCGCTGAATGCGGTGCTGGGCCTGAATGCACTCATTCTGGATTCCTCGCTGTCAGGCGCGCAGCGCCAGCACGCCGAGATGATCCGCAGTTCCGGCCAGATCCTGCTGGCGCTGATCAACGACGTGCTCGACGTGTCGCGCATCGAAGCCGGTGCGATGACCCTGGAACGCGCACCCTTCAGCCCGGTGGCCGCCGCCCACGAGGTCGTCGCCCTGCTGCAGGAGCGTGCCCAGGCCCGGGGCCTGGACTTCAGCCTGCACATCGTGAACGGCGCGCCACCCGAGGTGCTGGGCGATGCCATGCGCTGGCGCCAGGTGCTGTTCAACCTGATCGGCAACGCGTTGAAATTCACCGAACACGGCCACGTGCGCGTCGAAATGCGGCACCACCTGCCCACGCCGGACACGGTGGAGCTGCAGGTCGACGTGGCCGACACGGGTGGCGGCATCGCGCCCGGCGAGTTGTCGCGCCTGTTCGAGCCTTTCGTGCAGGGCGACAGCGGCACGGCACGGCGCCACGGCGGCACCGGCCTGGGCCTGACCATCACCCAGGAGTTGGTGAAGCTCATGGGCGGACGCATCGAGGTCGAAAGCCAGCCCGGCCAGGGCAGCGTCTTCCGTGTCGTGTTGGCGGGCCTGCGACGTGCGCCTGCCGGGCAGGACACACCCACGGCCCTGCCGGCCATGCCGGCCAGGGCGCCACGGGCCCTGCGCATCCTGGTCGCCGAAGACAACCCGGTGAACCAGCTGCTGATCGAGGCCGTGCTGACCCGCATGGGCCACCACTGCGACATCGCGCACAACGGCCGCGAAGCCTTGGCGCGGGCGCAGCAGGCGGAACACGCCTTGGTGCTGATGGACGTGCAGATGCCCGAGATGGACGGCCTGGCCGCCACGCGCGCCATCCGCGAGCTGCCGGGAGCGGCCGGCCGGGTGCCCATCGTGGCCATGACCGCCAACGCGCTGCTCGAAGACCGCCAGCACTGCCTGGCTGCGGGCATGGACGACTACCTGTCCAAGCCCATCGACCTGCATGCGCTGGCCGCCGTCATCGCGCGGGTCACGGCGGCGATCGACACCGATCCCGTCGCCACCGACGCCTGAAGCGCGGCGGACCGCCGCAGCCTTGACGCGACAATGGGCCCCCGCCGGGCGCAGGCTGTGCCGCACCGGTCCACGCGACCAACACGAAAGGCTTCCCATGCTCGGCCAGATGATGCACGCCCCGCTGCTGATTTCTTCCCTGCTGGTGCA
>JANNWL010000057.1:0-2390 GCA_031414735.1 Burkholderiales bacterium
TCCGTCATCGTCGTCGGCCCCACGCTCAAGCTGCACCAGTGCGGCCTGCCCAAGCTGATGGCCATCGAGCTGTTCAAACCTTTCATCTTCTCGCGGCTTGAGGCGATGGGCATCGCCACGACCATCAAGGCGGCGAAGAAGGAGGTCGAGAGCGGCACGCCGGTGGTCTGGGACATTCTTGAGGAAGTCATCAAGGAACACCCGGTGCTGCTGAACCGCGCCCCGACTCTGCACCGCCTGGGCATCCAGGCTTTCGAGCCGGTGTTGATCGAAGGCAAGGCCATCCAGCTGCATCCGCTGGTGTGCTCGGCTTTCAACGCCGACTTCGACGGCGACCAGATGGCCGTGCACATCCCGCTGAGCATCGAGGCCCAGATGGAAGCCCGCACGCTGATGCTGGCGTCCAACAACGTGCTGTTCCCGGCCAACGGCGAACCGTCCATCGTGCCGTCGCAGGACGTGGTGCTGGGCCTGTACTACGCCACCCGCGAACGTATCAATGGCCGCGGCGAAGGCATGATCTTCATGGATCTGCTGGAACTGCAGCGCGCGCTGGACAACGGCGTGGTCGAGGTCACGGCCAAGATCTCTGTGCGCCTGACCGAGTTCGTCAAGGACAAGGACAGCGGCGAGTTCACGTCGGTCACCAAGCTGGTGGACACCACGGTGGGCCGCGCGCTGCTGTCGGAGATCCTGCCCAAGGGTCTGCCCTTCGCCAACATCAACAAGGCGCTGAAGAAGAAGGAGATCTCGCGTCTCATCAACGTCAGTTTCCGCAAGTGCGGCCTGAAGGACACGGTGGTCTTTGCCGACAAGCTGCTGCAAGCCGGCTTCCGCCTGGCCACGCGCGCCGGCATCTCGATCTCGATCGATGACATGCTGGTGCCCAAGGAGAAGCCGGGTCTGATCGAGCGCGCCGAGAAGGAGGTCAAGGAGATCGAGCAGCAGTACGTCTCCGGTCTGGTGACGGCCGGCGAGCGTTACAACAAGGTGGTCGACATCTGGGGCAAGACCGGCGACGAAGTCGGCAAGGTCATGATGAGCCAGCTGTCCAAGCAGAAGGTGACCGACCGCCACGGCAAGACGGTGGACCAGGAGTCCTTCAACTCCATCTACATGATGGCCGACTCGGGCGCGCGCGGCTCTGCTGCGCAGATCCGCCAGCTCGCCGGCATGCGCGGCCTGATGGCCAAGCCTGACGGTTCCATCATCGAGACGCCCATCACGGCCAACTTCCGTGAAGGTCTGAACGTGCTGCAGTACTTCATCTCCACCCACGGCGCCCGCAAGGGCCTGGCGGACACGGCGCTGAAGACCGCGAACTCGGGCTACCTCACACGTCGCTTGGTGGACGTGACGCAGGACCTGGTCGTCACCCAAACCGATTGCGGCACCCAGAACGGCATGAACCGCCGCGCGCTGGTGGAGGGTGGTGAAGTCATCGAGAGCCTGCGCGACCGCATCCTGGGTCGCGTCACGGCGATCGAGGTGTTGCACCCCGAGACACAGGAAGTCATGGTCGGCGCCGGGCAGATGCTCGACGAAGACCTGATCGATGTGCTTGAAGCGGCAGGTGTGGACGAGGTCAAGGTACGCACGGCGCTGACCTGCGCCACGCGCTTCGGCATCTGCGCCAAGTGCTACGGCCGCGACCTGGGCCGCGGTGGCGAGGTCAATGTGGGCGAGGCCATCGGCGTCATCGCCGCGCAGTCGATTGGCGAGCCGGGCACGCAGCTGACGATGCGCACCTTCCACATTGGCGGTGCGGCTTCACGTGCCGCGGTGGCCAGCAGTGTGGACGCCAAGAGCGACGGCATCATCGGCTTCAACGCCACGATGCGCTACGTCACCAACGGCAAGGGCGAACTGGTGGTGATCTCGCGATCCGGCGAGATCGTCATCACCGACCCGCACGGCCGCGAGCGCGAGCGTCACAAGCTGCCTTACGGCGCCATCCTGAACATCAAGCCCGGCCAGACCCTCAAGGCCGGAACTGTTCTGGCCAACTGGGACCCGCTGACCCGACCCATCATCACCGAGTTCGCCGGCAAGGCCCGCTTCGAGAACGTCGAAGAAGGCAACACGGTGGCCAAGCAGGTGGACGAGGTTACCGGCCTGTCGACGCTGGTGGTCATCGACCCGAAGCGCCGTGGCGCGGCCAAGGTCGTGCGCCCGCAGGTCAAGCTGCTCGACGCAGCCGGCGTGGAAGTCAAGATCCCCGGCACCGACCATGCGGTGACCATCGGCTTCCCGGTCGGCGCACTGGTTCAGGTGCGCGACGGGCAGGACCTGGGCCCTGGCGAAGTGCTGGCGCGCATCCCGATGGAAGGCCAGAAGACACGCGACATCACCGGCGGCTTGCCGCGGGTGGCTGAGCTGTTCGAGGCCCG
>JANNWL010000058.1:0-5387 GCA_031414735.1 Burkholderiales bacterium
GAAAATAGTCGGCTTCATCAAGCTGCAAGTACCGGCCGGCAAGGCCAACCCGTCGCCGCCCATCGGGCCGGCACTGGGCCAGCGCGGCCTGAACATCATGGAGTTCTGCAAGGCGTTCAACGCCCAGACGCAGGGCTACGAACCGGGGCTGAAGCTGCCGGTGGTGATCACCGCATTCGCCGACAAGTCATTCACCTTCGTGCTCAAGTCGCCACCCGCGACCGTGTTGCTGAAGAAGGCCGCCAAGATCGACAAGGGCTCGGCCAAGCCGCATCTGGACAAGGTCGGCAAGGTCACGCGCGAACAGCTCGAAGAGATCGCCAAGACCAAGATGAAGGATCTCAACGCCGCCGACATGGATGGCGCGGTTCGCATCATCGCGGGCTCGGCCCGGTCGATGGGCATCACCGTCGAAGGAGTCTGAACATGACCAAGCTCACCAAGAAGGCCAAGTCGTTTGAAGGCAAGGCCGACAGCACCAAGCTGTACGCGCTGGCCGATGCGCTGACCATGGTCAAGGAATGCGCCACCGCCAAGTTCGATGAATCCATCGACGTGGCCGTGCAGCTTGGCATCGACGCCAAGAAGTCCGACCAGGTCGTGCGTGGCGCCGTCGTCATGCCTGCCGGCACCGGCAAGACCAAGCGCGTGGCGGTGTTCGCCCAGGGTGCGAAGGCCGATGAAGCCCGCGCTGCCGGCGCCGACATCGTCGGCATGGAAGACCTGGCCGCCGACATCAAGGCCGGCAAGATGGACTTCGACGTCGTCATCGCCAGCCCGGACACCATGCGCATCGTCGGCACGCTGGGCCAGGTGCTGGGCCCGCGCGGCCTGATGCCCAACCCGAAGGTCGGCACGGTCACGCCCGACGTCGCCCAGGCTGTGCGCAACGCCAAGGCCGGCCAGGTGCAGTTCCGCGTCGACAAGGCCGGCATCGTGCACGGCACCATCGGCCGTCGCTCGTTCGACAGCGACAAGCTCGTGGCCAACCTGCGCGCGCTGATCGAGGCACTGAACAAGTCCAAGCCAGCCACCAGCAAGGGCATCTACCTGCGCAAGGTGGCGTTGTCGTCGTCGATGGGCATCGGAGTCCGCGTGGACACCGCGTCGATCGCTGCACAGGCGTCGGCTTGAGTCACGAGTTTTTGTCAATGAGTGAACAGGTCAAGCGGCCAGTGCGCTTGACCTGAATGGGTTTGGTGGGCTGTCTGCGCTGATGTTGAAGTCAGGGCGGGCAGGTCATCCAAGACCGCTGGCGAGGCCAAGGGGTGGCGACACCACGAGGGCTCTTAATGACGGAGGTGGCCGCAAGGGCGCCCCTCGAGCCAGCGCAGATGGCGGTCCCGCTGCAAAGAATTTCTTGGTTTCCAAGGGGTTCCCGAACAGAAGGTCGCTGATTTCCGGGTGTGCTGACCGGGTCGAAGGGCCCGCAGGCACGATTTGTGTAAGGAGCAGACCTTGAGTCTCAATCGCAACGAGAAGGCAGCCGTGGTCACGGACGTGGGGCTCCAAGCCGCGCGTTCGCAGACATTGGCGTTGGCCGAGTACCGTGGCCTCACCGTGGAACACCTGAACAAGCTGCGCGTCGACGCGCGGGCCAAGGGCGTGTACCTTCATGTACTGAAGAACACGCTGGCTCGTCGCGCTGTTGCCGGCACGCCGTTCGAGGTGGCCCAGGGTGCCATGGTCGGTCCGCTGATCTACGGTTTTTCCGAGGATGCCGTGGCTGCGGCGAAAGTCATCTCCGACTTCGCCAAGACCAACGACAAGCTCATCGTCAAGGGCGGCGCCTATGCCGGCCGGGCACTCAACGCGGACGGCGTCAAAGCCTTGGCGGCGATTCCCAGCCGCGAAGTGTTGATCGCCCAGATCGCTGGCCTGCTGAAGTCACCGATCCAGCGCATGGCTGGCGTGCTGGCGGCAGTGGCTGAGAAGCGCGGAGGCGGCGCTGCCGCCGACGCGGCCACTGACGCGGCCAATGACGCACCGGCCGAAGCCGCAGCCTGACGAAGAACTTTCATCCTGATCCATTGAACTTTTAATTTCGAGGAATCCCAAATGGCATTCGATAAAGACGCTTTCCTGTCCGCCATGGACAGCATGTCCGTGATGGATCTCAACGACCTGGTCAAGGCCATTGAAGAGAAGTTCGGCGTTTCCGCAGCCGCCATGGCCGCCCCGGCCGCTGGTGGCGGTGCCGCTGCTGCGGTGGTTGAGGAACAGACCGAATTCAACGTGATGTTGCTGGAAGCCGGCGCCAACAAGGTGCAGGTCATCAAGGCGGTGCGTGAATTGACGGGCCTGGGCCTGAAGGAAGCCAAGGACCTGGTCGACGGCGCCCCCAAGGCCGTCAAGGAAGCCATCCCCAAGGCCGACGCCGATGCAGCGCTGAAGAAGCTGCTCGACGCAGGCGCCAAGGCAGAAGTGAAGTAAGGCAGTCGCTCTTGCGGCACTTCGGTGCTGCGGGAGCACCTGCAAGTGCAGCGCGCTGTGCTTGCAAGTGTTCTCTGAACCGACTGCAGAGAACAGGTTTGGTCGGACTCCGGTGCAACGCCGGGGTTGTCCGCCAGCGGCAGGTAGTGGCCTGCCACCAAGCCTCGGGTGCAATACCCGAGAAAGCCAGTTGAAGGTGAATGCCTGCCGTTCCTGAGCGGGCGTTCTCGACACGGAGAGTTCAATGGCGCAAGCAACCCCCTACACCTACACCGAGCGCAAGCGTATTCGCAAGAGCTTCGGCAAGCGTGAGAGTGTCCTCAACGTACCCTACCTGCTGACCATGCAGAGGGAAAGCTACGTGGCCTTCCTGCAAAAGGACGTGCCACCGAGCAAGCGCAAGCCCGAAGGGCTGCAGGCCGCGTTCCTGTCCGCGTTTCCCATCGTCTCGCACAACCAGTTTGTCGAGATGAAGTTCATCGAATTCAACATCGCCAAGCCGCCGTTCGACGTGCGCGAATGCCAGCAGCGCGGCCTGACCTTCGCCGCCGCCGTGCGTGCCAAGCTGCAAATGATCATCTATGACCGCGAGAGCCACCCGGCCAAGCAGGTCAAGGAAATCAAGGAGCAAGAGGTCTACATGGGCGAAGTGCCGCTCATGACCGACTACGGCTCGTTCATCGTCAACGGCACCGAGCGTGTCATCGTCAGCCAGCTGCACCGCAGCCCGGGCGTGTTCTTCGAGCACGACAAGGGCAAGACGCACAGCTCGGGCAAGCTGCTGTTCAGCGCCCGCATCATCCCCTACCGCGGTTCGTGGCTGGACTTCGAGTTCGACCCCAAGGACATCCTGTACTTCCGTGTCGACCGCCGCCGCAAGATGCCGGTGACGATCCTGCTCAAGGCCATCGGCTTGAACCCGGAATCCATCCTGGCCCACTTCTTTCTGAACGACAACTTCAGGCTGATGGACAGTGGCGCACAGATGGAATTCGTGCCCGAGCGCCTGAAGGGCGAAGTGGCCCGCTTCGACCTGACCGACAAGGCCGGCAACGTCGTCGTCGAAAAGGACAAGCGCATCACGGCGCGCCATGTGCGCACACTCGAGCAAGCCGGTACCGGCTTTGTCAGCGTGCCCGAGGACTACCTCGTGGGCCGCATGATCGCGCGCAACATGGTCGACCCCGACACGGGCGAGATCGTGGCCAAGGCCAACGACGAGCTGACCGAAGCGCTGCTGAAGAAGCTGCGCACGGCCGGCATCAAGGAAGTGCAGTGCCTGTACACCAACGAGCTGAACCAAGGCGCCTACATCAGCCAAACGCTGGCTGCTGACGAGACCGCCGACCAGTTGGCCGCGCGCGTGGCCATCTACCGCATGATGCGCCCCGGCGAGCCGCCCACCGAAGATGCCGTGGAAGCCCTGTTCCACCGACTCTTCTACAGCGCCGACACTTACGACCTGAGCCGTGTCGGCCGCATGAAGTTCAACGCCCGTGTCGGCCGCGATGTGCCCGAAGGCGCGATGACGCTAAGCAACGACGACATCCTTGAAGTGGTCAAGATCCTCGTCGATCTGCGCAACGGCAATGGCGAGGTGGACGACATCGACCACCTGGGCAACCGGCGTGTGCGTTGCGTGGGCGAGCTGGCCGAAAACCAGTACCGCAGCGGCCTGGCGCGCATCGAGAAGGCGGTGAAAGAGCGCCTGGGCCAGGCCGAAACCGAGGCCCTGATGCCGCACGACCTGATCAACTCCAAGCCGATCAGCGCGGCACTGAAGGAGTTCTTCGGCGCGAGCCAGCTCAGCCAGTTCATGGACCAGACCAACCCCTTGAGCGAGATCACGCACAAGCGGCGTGTCTCGGCCCTTGGGCCGGGTGGTTTGACGCGCGAACGTGCGGGTTTCGAAGTGCGCGACGTGCACCCGACCCACTACGGTCGTGTCTGCCCGATCGAGACGCCTGAAGGCCCGAACATCGGCCTCATCAATTCGTTGGCGTTGTATGCGCAGCTCAACGAGTACGGCTTCCTCGAAACGCCGTACCGCCGCGTCAGCGACAGCAAGGTGACGATGCAGATCGACTACCTGTCGGCGATCGAAGAAGGCAAGTACGTCATCGCCCAGGCGAATGCCTCGCTGGGTGCCGATGGGCGCCTGACGGACGAGCTGGTCAGCGCACGCGAGAACGGCGAGTCCGTGTTGCTTTCGCCAGAGCGTGTGCAGTACATGGACGTGGCGCCCACGCAGATCGTGTCGGTGGCGGCCTCGCTGGTGCCCTTCCTGGAGCACGACGACGCGAACCGCGCGCTGATGGGCGCCAACATGCAGCGCCAGGCCGTGCCGGTGCTGCGTCCTGAGAAGGCGCTGGTTGGCACGGGCGTGGAGCGCGTCGCCGCGGTCGACTCCGGCACGGTGGTCACCGCACGCCGCGGTGGCCTCGTGGACTATGTCGACACCAACCGCATCGTGATCCGCGTGAACGACGCGGAAACGGTGGCCGGTGAAGTTGGCGTGGACATCTACAACCTCATCAAGTACCAGCGTTCCAACCAGAACACCAACATCCACCAGCGCGCCATCGTCAAGCGTGGCGACAGGGTGGCCTTGGGTGACGTGGTGGCCGACGGCGCCAGCACCGACCTGGGCGAACTCGCCCTGGGCCAGAACATGCTGGTCGCCTTCATGCCCTGGAACGGTTACAACTTCGAGGACTCGATCCTGATCAGCGAACGCGTCGTGGCCGACGACCGCTACACCTCGATCCACATCGAGGAACTGGTCGTGATGGCGCGCGACACCAAGTTGGGCAGCGAAGAAATCACGCGCGACATCCCCAACCTGAGCGAGCAACAGCTGGCGCGCCTGGACGAGTCCGGCATCGTGTACGTGGGCGCCGAGGTCAACCCCGGCGACGTGCTGGTGGGCAAGGTCACGCCCAAGGGCGAGACCA
>JANNWL010000059.1:0-1608 GCA_031414735.1 Burkholderiales bacterium
TGCAATGAGCGCCCTGACCGTCCGCCTGCCCGACGACAAGCACCAGCGCCTGCGGGCGCTGGCGGAAAGCCGGGGCACGACCTTGAACCGGCTGATCGACGACATGGCCACCGTGATGCTGGCCGAGTTCGACGCCGAAACCCGCTTCAAGCTGCGCGCGGCGCGCGGGGCGGGCCGCGCCGATCGCGGGCTGGAACTGCTGCGCAAGGCGACCGACACGAAGGCCGGCTAAAGCGCATGCCCACCCTCGACTGGCTGAACCGCGAAGCCGCCTTCCGCACCGCCGCCGCCGTGCCCACCCGCGTGCTGCGCCCGCACGCCGCCGGCCACCGCTTTGGCGACGCGGCTGCCGCCAGCGGCAACCTGCTGGTGCAGGGCGACAACCTGCAAGCGCTGAAGGCGCTGCTGCCGTTCTACCGCGGCCAGGTGAAGTGCATATTCATCGACCCGCCGTACAACACCAAGAGCGCGTTCGAGCATTACGACGACAACCTGGAACACAGCCAGTGGCTGAGCATGATGCTGCCCCGCCTGCAGTTGCTGCGCGAGTTCTTGCGTGAAGACGGCAGCATCTGGGTGACCATCGACGACCACGAGGGGCACTACCTCAAGGTGTTGATGGATGAGGTGTTTGGGCGGGGGAACTTCGTAGCGAATTGCGTCTGGCAAAAGCGCTATTCGCGGGAGAACCGCGAAGCGATGGGGGACGTGCATGACCACCTGCTGGTGTATTCGCGCAATCCAGAGCACTTCAAGCTGACGCGGAATTTGATTCCGCTCTCCGAGGAACAGGCAAAGATCTATCGAGATCCAGCTAACCCAAAAGAGACAGATCCGGCGAAGCGATGGCGCGGTTTGCCGATGACGGCACAGGGCTTTCGGCCAAACCAGATGTACGAAATCACCGGGCCGAATGGAACCAAGCACGTCCCTCCTGAAGGTCGCTGTTGGTCGACGATCGAGTCCGAGTTCGAAAAGCTGAAATCTGCCAACCGCATCTACTGGGGCAAGGATGGGAACGCTCAGCCAAGCGTGATTCGGTTCTTGTCTGAGGTCAGCGGGCTGGTGCCCTGGACGTGGTGGCCACACGAGGAGGTTGGGCATACCGACGAGTCAAAGAAAGAGGCAAATGTCCTCTTTGGCGGTGACGTGAGTTTCGGTACCCCAAAGCCGGAACGACTTATGCACCGCATCCTCCACATCGCCACCAACCCCGGCGACCTCGTCCTCGACTCCTTCCTCGGCAGCGGCACCACCGCCGCTGTCGCGCACAAGATGGGCCGGCGCTGGATCGGCATCGAGATGGGCGACCACGCCGTCACGCACTGCCTGCCGCGGCTGCAGAAGGTGGTGGCGGGCGAACAAGGCGGCATCAGCCAGGCCGTGAACTAGCAAGGCGGCGGCGGCTTCGAGTTCGTGCAGCTCGGCGCGCCGCTGTTCGACGCGCAGGGCGACCTGCACCCCGATGTGCGCTTCGCCGACCTGGCGCGCTTCATCTGGCTGCGCGAAACCGGCACGGCGCTGGCGCAACTGGCGCCCGGCACGCCCTTCATAGGCGCCCACCAGGGCACCGGCCACTACCTGCTGTTCAACGGCGTGCTCGGCGAC
>JANNWL010000060.1:0-10209 GCA_031414735.1 Burkholderiales bacterium
CACCAGCGGCTGCGGCTGCGTGCCCATGGTCTGGTTGCCGGGTGAGGTGAAGGAAATGCTCTGCGCCGCTGCCGACACCGAGAAGCTGCGCGACATCACCGCGGCAGCGCTGAAGGTGCCATTGCCCGGCTGGCTGGCTTCTACCGTGCAGGTGCCCGGGGAAACCAGTGTGAGCACCGTACCACTGACCGTGCAGACCAGCGGTGTTGCGGACGCGAACGAGACGGTCAAGAGCGACGTCGACGTGGCCGCCAGCGCGGGCGGGGCCGTGCCCAGCGTCTGCGCGCCAGGTGAGTTGAAGGTGATGACCTGGGTCGCTGTCGACACGGTGAAGCTGACCGTGACGGCAGCCGCCGGCGCGAACACAGCGCTGCCCGACTGGCTGGCCGTGATGCTGCAAGTGCCCGCAGCCACCAGCGTCAGCGTGCTGCCGCTGACCGTGCAGACCCCCGTTGTCGTCGACGTGAAGCTCACCGCCAAGGTCGACGTGGCGCTGGCCACCAGCGCCGGCGGCGTGGTGCCCATGGTCTGGCTGCCCGGCGAGGCAAAGCTGATGCTCTGCGCGGCAGGTAGGACGTTGAAGCTGACAGGGACCGTCGCCGCTGCCGCAAAGGTGGCATTGCCGGCCTGGCTGGCGCTGAGGCTGCAGGTGCCGGCGGCGACCAGGGTCAAGGTGCTGCCGCTCACCGAGCACACGCCGGGCGTGGTCGACGCATAGCTGACGCCCAGCGCTGACGTCGCCGTCGCCGCGAGCGCGGCCGGCGTCGTGCCCAGGGTCTGCGCACCCGGCGACGGGAAGTTGATGCTCTGGGACGCCTGTGACACCGTGAAGCTGTTGGTCACCGCCGCCGCGGCGGCAAAGGTGGTGTTGCCGGCCTGGCTGGCGTTGACCGTGCAGGTGCCCGCGGCCACCAGGGCCAGCGTGCTGCCGTTCACCGTGCAGACCGACGGCGTGCCCGAGGCCAGTTGCACCGGCAGCGCCGACGAGGCGGTCGCCACCAGGGGCGGCGTGGCCGTGCCCAGCGTCTGTGCGCCAGGCGAGGCGAAGGAAATCGTCTGCGCCGACAAAGGCGTCGTGCCGACCGTGATGGTGCGCGTCACCACGGCTGCCGCAGCGACGTTGGCGTTGCCGGCCTGGCTGGCAGTGATGGTGCAGCTGCCGGCGGACACCAGCGCGAGCGTCGTGCCGCTGACCGTGCACACCGCCGGCGTGGTGGACGCCAGCGTCACCGCCAGGCTGGAGCTGGAGCTGGCCACCAACGCAGGCGCCGGCGTGCCCAGGGTCTGGTTGCCCGGCGAGTTGAAGGTGATGGTCTGCACCGCAGGCGCCACACTGAAGGCCTGCGTCACCGGCGTGGCCGCCGAGGTGGTGGTGTTCCCGGCCTGGCTGGCCGTGACGGTGCAAGGGCCGGCCGACACGAGCGTCAGCACCGTGCCGCTGACCGTGCACACCGCGGGCGTCGATGACGCGAAGGACACCGTCAGCCCCGTGCTGGCCGTGGCCACCAAGGCCGGTGCGGCCACGCCCAGGGTCTGGCCGCCGGGCGAGGTGAAGCTGATGGTCTGCGCGGTCAACGCCGCCGCAGCGACCTGGAAGGCGCGTGCCACCGGCACCGCCGCTGCCACCAAGGCATTGCCGGCCTGGCTGGCGACGATGGTGCAGGTGCCCACGGCAACGAGGGTCAGGCCCGTGCCGCTGGTCGTGCACACCGCCGGTGTCGTCGACGCAAACGAGACCGTTAGTCCCAAACTGGACGTGGCGACCAGCGGCGGCGGGGACGTGCCCAGGGTCTGGTTGCCCGGCCCGGCGAAGGTGATGGTCTGTGCCGCAGGCGCCACGCTGAACAAGCGCACCACAGGGGTGGCTGGCGAGAACACCGTGTTGCCGACCTGGCTGGCCGTGACGCTGCAGATGCCCACGTTCACCAGCGTGAGCACGGTGCCGTTGGCGGTGCAGACCTCGGGCGTGGTGGTGCTGAAGGTCACCGCCAGGCCTGACGTGGCCGTGGCCACCAGCGCTGCCGGCTGCACGCCCAGGGTCTGGTTGCCGGGCGACGCGAAGGTGATGTTCTGCGCCAGGGTGGCCACGGTGAAGGTGTTCATCACCGCAGGCGCGGCGGCGAAGTTCTGGTCACCCGCTTGGCTGGCAACCACCGTGCAGCTGCCGCTTGTCAGCAGCGACAAGGTCGTGCCCGCCACGCCGCAGACATTCGGCGTGGTCGACGTGAACACCACCGGCAGGCCCGACGATGCCGCCGCCACCAGGGCGGCTGGCGCCACGTTGAGCACCTGGTTGCCCGGTGACGCGAAGGAGATGGTCTGTGCCTGGCCGCGTGTGTTGACGGCAAAGGTCTGCACCACGGGCGCGGCGGCGAGGTAGGTGGCGTTGCCGGCCTGGACGGCGCCGAGCGTGCAGTTGCCCAGGCCGAGCAATGTCAGGGTGGACCCGGTCACCGAACACACGGCGGGTGTCGTCGAGACCACGGTCACGGGCAGGCCGGACGAGGCCACGACCAGAAGGGCCGCCGGGGCGACGCCGAACACCTGGTTGCCGGGCGACACGAAACTGATGGTCTGGTCAGCTGGCGTGACGGCGAACGAACGCAGCACCGTCGGCGCGGGCAGGAAGTTGGGGTCACCGGCCTGGTTGGCAGCCACCGCGCAGGTGCCCACGTTGAGCAAGCGCACTGTGCTGGCGTTGATGGTGCAAACCGCAGGCGTGGTCGAGGAGAAGACCACCGCCAGGCCCGAGCTGGAAAGCGCCGTCAATGACACCGGGACCGCGGAGAAGCGCTGGTCGGGGATCGGCGAAAACAGCGCGATCGTCTGTTCCTTGGGGCCGTCGGAGCCGCCGCCGCCACATGAACTCAAACTCACCAGCCCGACCAGGGCCGCCAGCAATCGCAAGGTCGTTTGGAATGGTGAGTTCATGGAAATGCTCAATAAAAATCGCCCGCAGAACCGACGGCCGGGGATACCGAACGACTGTTCTGCGGGCACTTGCCGGGGGGTTGCGCCCCCGGCGGGAAAGGTCAAAGGACTCAGGCAGCGCGGCGACGGCGGGCGGCGATGCCACCCACGCAGGCCAGACCAGCCAACATCAGCGCGTAGGTGCCGGGTTCCGGAACCAACGCCACGTCGTCGATCCGGTACGCAGCGAGCCTGCCGCCAGCGGCAGCGCTGAATTCCACGAATGCTGAAGTGGCGCCGACAGGCACCACCAACGGCGCAGCCGTGATCAGGGACCAGGTGGTGTTGTTGGTCTGGGTGGCGAAGTTGACGATGGCGCTTTGAGCCAGGATGTTGCCGTTGTCGTTCAAGAAGCGCAGCGCGTAGCTGAAGTTGTAGAAGCCCAAGGCTTCCGTCACTTGCGACTTGGCCCAGAAACTCAGGGTCAGGGACTCGCCAACCACCAGGTTGGGCAGGCCCCCGGTCGCCTTCGAGTTTTGCAACACGACGGCATTGGAATCAGGCGTCAGTTGGGCAACCAGCGCAGAGAAAGACCCCGTGCGCGCATCGGCTGAACGGTTGTAGCCGTGCAAGCCTCCCGGAATCCAGCCTTGCGCCTTGGTGGCGTCCGGCGCAATGACGGTGGGGTTACCCAGGATGGTTGCCTGGGCGTCTTCGAACCCGCCGTTGACGAACCGGTTTTGGGCTTGGGCGACACCGGCTGACAGCGCCAGAACGGCCACCGCGACGATGGAAAGTGATTTGAAAGCCATGTCTGAAATCTCCTAAGGGATCTGCCACCAACCCTCTCGCCCGCGCAGACCGCCTGCGAGGCTGGATCGATGGGCGGGCCGGACTTCAGACCGAACCCTTTTAATTCAGCGGCGTCTTGAGTAGCGACCTACCTCCCGACCCCGCTTGGCTCTATTGTGAAAACGCTTTCAGGATTCGTATTCCGTACAAACCCTCGATTTTCCTGTCTGAGGGCCCCTCGAATAGGGGGCCGCTCTTCACCTGGACCAGTACACGTTGTCGATGAAGACCTTGGTCGTGCTGCCCCGGGCGTTGCCGGTGCGCTCGTAAATGTCGGCGATGACCAGCGAGTTGGTCACCCGACCCAGGTTGAAGACATTGCCCGGCGCGGTGAAGGCGCTGATGGGGATCGACACGCGGCGCCAGGTGCCGTCGTTGACGTAGCCGTAGCCGTCGGCATTGGTGTTGCTGGCCACCACGAAGACGGCGCCTACTGGCGAGGTGCCAAAGCCGAACATCAGCTTGCCTGGGTAGGTGGTCTTGATGCTGAAGTTCAACCGGCCCGCGGCCTGGAACTGGCTCAGGTCGGTGCGCACGGGGGTGGTCACGCTCAACGCGCCCCAGCCGTAGTCCTTGCCCACCGCGGTGCTCGGCGCAGGGCCTATTTCCAGGAAGCTCGCACCCTCGGCGGCCAGCGCCACGTCGTTGCCCTCGCCGACGAAGGCGTTGGGCGGCGAATCAAAGCCGAACCACTGCACTGCCGTGGCGATGGCCTCGCCGGCGACGGCCACATCGGCATACACGCGGTAGCGGCTGGCCGAGATCACCGGCGTGATCACCGTCGGCGCAAAGGTAGCGTCGGCCAGGGTGAATCGGCCGCTGTCCCACTGGCTCATCGGGAACAGGTTCTGGACCACGAACTTGGCCTGGCGCTGGACGTTGAACAGGCCCCAGTTGTCCTCGTTGTAGCCCTGCACTTGAAAGAACTTCCACGGCTCGTCGAAGGCCGAAAAGTAATAGATGTTGACGGGGCCGTTCGGGAACTTGGCCTTGTCGCCCCAGGCGATCAGCCGGTCGTAGTACAGCTTCTGGTTGACCGGGTGGTGCAGGTAGGTGAGGTTGCCGGTAGGCACGGTCTGCCAGCCGGTCTCGCCGATGACGATGGGCATGGCGCTGTGGCCCTGACCGTCGAGGTACTTGCGCGCACAGGCGAAGTTCTCCTGCGCGAAGGCGATGGCCGCGTCCATCATCGCCACGGCACGGCCTGCTACCGGCACGGCCTGCTGCTCGGAGTCCCAGGGTTCGGCGAAGGAAGCAGCGTCGGCCTGCAGGATCGGGTAGACATGGATCGACGCGTAGTCGATGAGGTTGGTGATGCTGGCCGGCAGGCCCAGGCCCTTCCTCGGGCCGTTGCCGCGCAGGCCGCAGTAGCCGTCCCAGTACTCGCCGGTGGTGACGGGCTGGGTGACATTGGCGCGCACCGTGGCGATGTAGGACACCATCTGGTCGATCGTGACCGTTCCAAAGGTGACGGTTTCGTTGCCGACGGCGACGCCGACCACGATGTCGCTGAATTCCTTGGCCAGCGCCACGCCGGCAGCAACCTCGGCGTTGTTCAGTGCCAGGTTCCTGGCCAGCTGCGCGCCGCTGTCGAAGGTGGCGTACAGCTTCACGCCCAGTTGCACCTTCATGTTGAGGCGGTTGTCCTTGATCGCCTGCAGCGTCAGCCGCACATAGGGCAGCGAACTGTCGAAGGTGCGGATCAGCGTGAAGCCGCCCTGGGCCAGCAGGCCCAGGTCCTGCAGGACGTTGTCACGCGTGACGACTTGCGCTGCGATGTCCGGATTGGCGCCGCGAAAGGGTGAATAGGCCACCGCCTTGCGGGTGCCGAAGTCGGCAGGCAGCACGCGCTTGCCGCCGGGCTGCGTGCCCGGCACCGACCCGCCGCCACCACAGGCCACCAGAACGGTCGCCACAGCGAGCAGAAAGGCAGCCAGCCAGGCCGGCGGAGAGACACGCCACGCGGCGCGGGTTGCTTGATCGTTGGTCATGGTGTGTGTCTCAGAACGAGTAGGTCACGCCGGCCGAGACGCCGTTGCTGTAGCGACTGACCCGCGCGTCGCCGCCGGCGGCGTTGTTGTCGGGCACCGAACGCGGCCCCAGCGTGCAGCTGCCCGCCGGGCGGTTTTCCAGGATGTTGCAGCCCCAGGTTTGCGGCTGCTGCCCGTAGGCCGTGGCGCTGAAGCCAATCGACGCGACCAGGCCATTGCCGAAGTTGTAGCCGCCACCGATCGAGCCCTTGATCATCGAGTTGGACTGCCCACGCTCGCTGGGGTTGTTGGTGCTGGCCTTGCTGAGGTAGACCATGCCGGTGCTGGCGCTCCAGCGGCCGTTGACATAGCGCACACCGGCGGTGAAGTCGTTGCTGGTCAAGGCGTATCCGGGGCTCTGCACGCCCTTGGAGTCCCGGCCGAAGAAGTCGACGTTGAAGAAATTGTTGTAGCGGCACTGGCCCTCGACAAAGTCGATGCACACCGCATACGCCCCGCTCCAGCGATTGTGGCGAACGCCCATGCCGACCTCGATGCTGGGCGTGATCTCGTAGCGCGCCATCAGCATGGCGATGCTCTGGCCCGAGCTGCCGATCTTGCTGTCGTACTTGGCGTCGTAGAACACGCCGGTGAACGGTGCGTGGCCCCAAGCCACCGGCGGGCCGTTGCGTGCGTCCTGGTACATGGTGTCCAGCTTCAGCGGGCCCTTGTAGTAGCGCGCCCACAGCTCGAAAAAGCGCGGCTTGTTTTTCTTGAACGACGTGTCGCCCTGGTCGTAGGTGGCTTCGAGCACCAGGTCGCCGTTGAAGACGTCCAGGGTGCGCGCCGTGTAGCGGATGGCACTGGTGTTCAGGCCGTAGCCGGCGCCGGTGGAAGCCCAGGTGTCGCCGCCGCTGAAGTCGCTGCCGAAGGGGTAGTCGGCAAAGGCCCAAGCCCGGGTGGGAAACGCGCCGATGAGCAGGCTGCCGTAGTCCTCGTGGCTGATGGAGACGTTTTTCTCGTACCAGATGCCGGGGATGTCGATCTTGCCGTCGCGCCAGCGCTGGCTGATCAGGCCTTTCAGCTTGAAGCCCATCGGCAGGTCGAACTTGGCACCCAGGTAAGGCTGGGCCAGCGTGATGTGGCCGTTGCGCGTGCCGTAGTCACGACCCAGCACCAGCGCGTCGGCCCAGGGCCGCTCGCGGTTCTCGCCGGGGAACAGCTGGCAGGCCGACGACGACGGGTCACCCACGGTGCTGAGGTTGTTGACCGGTCCGCCGCCGCAGACCTTGCTGGCCCGGCTGACTTCCAGTTTGGCGAAGCCGGTGAGGCTGAAGGGCCCGAAGTCCAAGGCGTGCCCGGGCGTTGCCCACGACAGGGCCGCCATGGCCACCGCGATGGGCTGCGCACAGCGCCGCAGGGCGCCAAGCGCCAGCCCGAGCCGCGGCGACGCGGCGGTGGCGAAATTGAATTCGATGTTCATGATGAAAGGCGCCCGATGAGCTTGAAATCGCTTTCAGAAGCGTAGCGGATGGGGCCTGCGCACGTCAACCTTGAGGACCCCCGTGTTTTCCCCCCGGTGGTTTGCCCGGGCTTGCCGGGCCGCGCAGACCGAGCCGGCACAGCCGATGGCGGCTTGCGGCAGCCCGCTGCGACCGACTCCGGGTAAACCTAGCGCCCGCTATGAAAGCGATTTCACTATGATTTTGGCTGGCCGCAGCCATAGCGGCATGAAGGAGACAGGCATGAGATTCATCCAAGCACGTGCACCGGTCGCGTGGGCACTGGCCACCGGTTTGGTTCTGGGCCTGGCAGGCAGCGTGGTTGCGCAGCCGGTCACGCTTGGCGCCGGGACCTACTACCTGGCACCCAAGGCTGGCGACAAGCCGCCGCCTCAGGCCCTGGGCCGCACGCCGGCGATGATGGCGCAGGCTGCGCCGACCAACCAGTGGTACTCGGCACTGATCTTCAATCCCAAGCCCGAGGCGATCTTCGCCCACCCGCTGAGCGTGCTGGCCGCGCCCACCGGTTTCGAGATGGCGCTGACCACCAAATTGATCGTGCCGACCGAACGCCGCGATGTGGAAGTGCACTACCCGCACCGCGACCCCCTCATCTTCTCGCCCGTGGCCTTTGAGCCCGAGCCGGCCAAGCTGGCCAAGCTGTCGGACTGGGCGATTGACATCTCCATGGCCCGCGGCGCTGACGAACTGCGGGCCACGGTGTCCCACGCCAGCCCTTATGTGTACTTCCGCCTGTCGCGCGGCGACGTGCGTCTGCGCCTGCCGGCACCGGCCGAGCGCCTGGATGCGGGCACCGACACCCGCGTGCTGGGCCTGTCCGTGAAGGGCAACACCTACGCCGTGTTCGGCCCCACGGGCGTGCGCTGGGAGCAGGTCTCGCCGACTGAATGGATCGGCCGCCTGCCTGTGGGCAGCGGCTACTTTTCGGCCGCCACGCTGCCGGACGGCAAGCCGCAGACCCTGCAGCTCTTCAGCCGCCACGCCTACGCCTTCGTGCAGGACACGCGCACCGCCTGGCGCGTGGACCAGGCCACGAGCAAGGTGCACACCACCTACAAGGTCAGCACCCAGGTCATGGAAGGCGCCGACAACGGCCCGCTGATGGGGCTGTACCCGCACCAGTGGTTCAACAACGCGTCGGTGGCCGACAAGCTGGGGGCGGCGTACGACACCATCCGCGGCAAGATCCGGCTGCTGGCGGCCGCTGAATTCAAGACCGAACTCACCTACCAGGGCTTCGTGCCACATTGGCCGGCGCTGAAGGTCGGGCCGCGGCTGTCGGAGTTCAACGACCTGCTCAAGGCCGACCTGCGCAAGCGCCGCGAACTGATTCCCGGCCAGGAGAACAAGGACAACTGGCGCACCAGCATCTACTGGCAGGGCAAGGGCCTGACGCGGGCCACGCAGCTGGCGGCAGTGGCCGAGCAGCAGGGCGACCTGGAGGGTCGCGACCAGTTGCTCAAGCTCGTCAAGGACCGCATGGAGTTCTTCTTCACCGGCCCGCGCAAGAGTTACTTTCACTACAACAAGGGGCTGGGCACCGTGGTGGCCTACCCCGACGAGTTCTTCTCGGTCGAGCAGATGAACGACCACCACTTCCATTACGGCTACTGGATCCGCGCGGCGGCTGAAGTCGCCATGCGCGACCCGGCCTGGGCCGCGCCTGACAAGTGGGGCGGTATGGTCGAGTTGCTGATCAAGGACATCGCCACCACCCAGCGCGGCGCGGCCGACTTCCCTTACCTGCGCAACTTCGACACCTACGAGGGCCACTCCTGGGCCTCGGGTCTGGGCGACGGCGGCTTCGGCAACAACCAGGAATCGTCGTCCGAGGCGCTCAACGCCTGGGCCGGGTTGATCCTGTGGGGCGAAGTCACCGGCAACCGCGAACTGCGCGATCTGGGCATCTACCTGTTCACCACCGAAGCCAACGCCATCAACCACTACTGGTTCGACATTTACGGCCTGGTCTTCCCGCCCGAGTACAAGGATGTCGAGACCAGCATGGTGTTCGGCGGCAAGTACGCGCACAACACCTGGTGGACCGACGAGCCGCGCCAGATCAAGGGCATCAACCTGCTACCCATGGCGCAGTTTTCCACCTACCTCGGGCGTGACACGGCCTATGTGAAGCGCAACGTGGGCACCTTGCCGGAAGACAGCAAGAAGTTCCTGGCCCGCGGCAAGAACTACAACGAGTTTCCCAAGGACGGCTGGCAGGACATCTTCGTCAAGTACCTGGCGCTGGCCGACCCCACCGCAGCGCTGGCGATGTGGGACCGCTTCGGCAGCGTCGAGCTAGGCGACACCCGCACCCACACGCTGCACTGGATGTTGAGCCTGAACGCCATGGGTTCGCCGGACTTCAGCGTCACCGCCGACACCGCCCTGTACGCGGTGTTTCGCCGCGCTGACGGCCAGAAGACCCACCTGGCCTTCAACGCCGGCAAGGCGCCGCTGCAAGTGCGTTTCAGCGACGGCAAGGTGCTCAGCGTGGCGCCGGGCAGCCTGGCGCAAAGCCCCTAAGTCCGGAAGCTGCCGGCCACGGCGGGCGGCTCCAGGATGAGGGAAACCGATAGGCGAGGGGGCATTGCCAAGGTCCGGACCCCGGCCTATGCTTCTATGAAATCGCTTTCATACTTTTCCGGCTCCGGCCGCCTTCGGCGCCAGGGCGAGTTCCACCCCGATTTTTCGCACCTCGAACTGAAAGTGCTGCCATGAGTCTGTCCACCTCGCCCTCCCGTCTGTCCGGTGCCACCCTGGCCGCCTTCTTGCTGCTCAGCGGCTGCGGCGGCGGTGACGCCGAGTCGCCGCCCAACGCCGCGGTGTCCTTGCCCGTGCCGGCACCCACACCGGCGCCGGCACCCACGCCCGCCCCGGCGCCGACCCCCGCGCCTGCACCGACGCCGGCGCCCGCACCGACGCCCGCCCCAGCCCCCACGCCGGCACCGGCC
>JANNWL010000061.1:0-2966 GCA_031414735.1 Burkholderiales bacterium
GTTGTTCTTGCCCTTGACGATCATCTCGACGATGGCCTGCTCGCCGCCGCCGTGAAGCCAGACGCGGTCGGTCAGGTTGGGCGCGCCGAGCGCCTTGTTGCCCTTGCCGTCGGCGCCGTGGCAGGCAGCGCAGGTGCCGAATTTGGCTTTGCCCAACTCCGCTGCGACATTGTTGTGGCCACTGCCCGACAAGCTCAACACATAGTTGGCCAGGTTGCGCACGTCATCGGCCGAACCCACTGCGGCGCCCAGGGCCGGCATCATGCCGACCCGCCCTTCGGCGATATTTTTCTTGATCGCCTCCAGCGTGTTGTCGCCCAACCAATCGGTGTCGGTCAGGTTCGGGAACCCCCTGGAGCCGCGCCCGTCAGAGCCATGGCAAGCCGCGCAGTTGTTCAGGTACAGGCGTTGCCCGGTCCCCATGGCCTGGACATCGCGTGCGAGGTCGTCGGCCGGCATTGCCACGAAACGTGCGTACAGCGGCGCCATCGCCGCCCGGGCCTTGGCCTGCTCGGCCTCGTACTGCCCTTGGCTGCTCCACTTGAGCGTGCCGGTGTGGCTGCCCAGGCCCGGGTAGAAGGCCAGGTAGACCGCTGCAAAGACGACGGTGATGACGAACAACCACATCCACCAGCGCGGCAGCGGGTTGTTCATCTCCTTCAGGTCGGCGTCCCAGACATGCCCGGTGGTGTTGTCGTCGGACATCACCTGCCTGCGGCTTGCAATCACCAGCAACACGACACAAAGCACAAGCGATGCGATCGTGACCGCGGTGATGAAGACCGCCCAACCGCTGTGGGTGAAATCACTCACGGCCTGGCTCCCGGGGTGTGGTCGCGGGCTGACTCTGCCGGGCCGATCGGCTCGTCCAGGAAGGGCAGCAGCGCCGCCTCGTGATGCGCCTGTTCGCGCTGGCGGCTCCAACTGTGTAGAACCAGCGCCAGGAACAGAAAGAGGCTGGCCACCGTCACGGCGATGCGCAGGGTGTTGATATCCATGGTGTCTCCTTGATGACTTACTTGCGCGCAGTTCCCAGCACTTGCAGGTAGGCGATCAGCGCTTCCATTTCGGTGCGTCCGGTCACGTCGGCGGCGGCCTGGGCGATTTCGGTGTCGGTGTAGGGGACGCCTGCGACACGCAAGGCCTTCATGCGCGGCGCCATGTCCGCGGCGTCGACGAGATCACGCTCCAGCCACGGGTAGGGCGGCATGTTCGATTCGGGCACGAGGTCGCGCGGGTTGATCAGGTGGATGCGGTGCCACTCGTCGCTGTACTTGCCGCCCACGCGGTGCAGGTCGGGCCCGGTGCGCTTGCTGCCCCATTGGAACGGGTGGTCATAGACGAATTCCCCCGCCTGCGAAGGAGGGCCATAGCGCATCGCCTCGGCCCGCAGCGGCCTGATCATCTGCGAGTGGCAGCCGTAACAGCCTTCGCGCAGGTACACGTCGCGCCCGGCCAGTTGCAGCGGCGTGTAGGGTTTGAGGCCCTCGACCGGCTGGGTCAGCGAACGCTGGAAGAACAGCGGCACGATCTCCACCAGGCCACCGACAGAGATGGCCAGGAGGATCAGCACGATCATCAGGAAATTGTTGGTCTCGATCTTCTCGTGACCGCTGGGCGCTTTGTTGAAGGCCATGTCATGAACTCCGTGAGGCTCGTTGTCAGGCGTGCGCTGCGGCCACGCGGGGGATCGGCGCAGCCACGGCCTGGCCGGAGCGCACGGTCATCACCACGTTCCAGGCCATGATCAACATGCCGCTGAAGTACAGCAGCCCGCCGGCCAAGCGCACGATGTAGTAGGGGTGACTGGCCTTCACGCTTTCCACAAAGCTGTAGACCAGCGTGCCATCCGGGTTGACCGCGCGCCACATCAGGCCCTGCATGACGCCCGCGATCCACATCGCTGCGATGTACAGCACGATGCCCAGCGTGGCCAGCCAGAAGTGCGTCTCGATGGCCTTCGTGCTGTGCATGGCGGTCTTGCCGTACATGCGCGGGATCAGGTGGTAAAGCGCACCCATGCTGATCATGCCGACCCAGCCCAGGGCGCCGCTGTGCACATGCCCCACGGTCCAGTCGGTGTAGTGGCTGAGCGCGTTGACGGTCTTGATCGACATCATCGGCCCCTCGAAGGTGCTCATGCCGTAGAAAGACAGGCTGACGATGAGGAACTTCAAGATCGGGTCGTCGCGCAGTTTGTGCCAGGCACCCGACAACGTCATGATGCCGTTGATCATGCCGCCCCAGCTCGGCGCCAACAGCACCAGCGAGAAGATCATGCCGATGCTCTGCGCCCAGTCAGGCAACGCCGTGTAGTGCAAGTGGTGCGGACCGGCCCACATGTAGGTGAAGATCAGCGCCCAGAAGTGCACGATGCTCAGGCGGTAGCTGTACACCGGCCGCTCGGCCTGCTTGGGGATGTAGTAATACATGATCCCCAGGAACCCGGCGGTGAGGAAGAATCCCACCGCGTTGTGGCCGTACCACCACTGGACCATGGCGTCCTGCACGCCTGCGTAGGCCGAGTAGGATTTCCAGAAGCTCACCGGTACCGCGGCGCTGTTGACGATGTGCAGCAGCGCCACGGTCAGGATGAAGGCGCCGAAGAACCAGTTGGCCACGTAGATGTGCGGCACGGTGCGCTTGACGATAGTGCCGAAGAACACGACCGCGTAGGACACCCACACCACCGCGATCAGGATGTCGATCGGCCATTCGAGCTCGGCATATTCCTTGCCCTGTGTCATGCCCAGCGGCAGCGAGATCGCAGCCAGCACGATCACCAGGGTCCAGCCCCAGAAGGTGAAGGCGGCCAGCTTGGGCAGGAACAGGCTGGCGTGGCAGGTGCGCTGCACCACGTAGTAGGACGTGGCGAACAGCGCCGAGCCACCGAAGGCGAAGATCACCGCATTGGTGTGCAGCGGCCGCAGGCGCCCGTAGGACAACCATGGCAGGTCGAAGTTGAG
>JANNWL010000062.1:0-3158 GCA_031414735.1 Burkholderiales bacterium
CAGCGCGGCACTGGTGTCGTCAGGACCGATGGGTGTGGCCTCGGTCAACAGCATGTCGCCGGTGTCCAGCCCGGCGTCCATCTGCATCAGGGTGATGCCCGTCTGGTGGTCGCCGGCCTCGATGGCGCGCTGAATGGGCGCAGCACCCCGCCAGCGCGGCAGCAGCGAGCCGTGGATGTTCAAGCAGCCCAGCCGCGGCACCTGCAGCGTCCAGGGCGGCAGGATCAGGCCATAGGCGGCCACCACCATCACGTCGGGCGCCGCCTGCTGCAGGGCCTCAGCCGCGGCGGCGGCATCGTCAGGGTACTTGCCGTCCAGGCGCAGGCTGCGCGGCTGGGCCAGCGCCAGGCCATGCGCCTGGGCAAACTCCTTCACGGCCGAGGCCTGCAGCCGCAAGCCACGCCCCGCGGGCCGGTCGGGCTGGGTCAACACCAGCGGCACGGCAAACCCAGCCTCGTGAATCGCCTGCAAGGCGTCCCGTGCAAACTCAGGCGTGCCGGCGAAGGCGACCTTCAAGGGCACGTTCAGGTCACCCTCGCGCCTCGTCACGCGTCTTCTTGAGCATCTTGGTGCGGATGCGGTCGCGCTTGAGGTTGCTGAGGTATTCGACGAAGACCTTGCCCATCAGGTGGTCCATCTCGTGCTGCACGCACACCGCGGCCAGGCCTTCGGCATCGAACTCGAAGGGCTCGCCGTCGCGGCCCAGCGCGCGCACGCGCACGCGGGCAGGGCGTTCGACGCGGTCGTAGATGGTGGGCACCGACAGGCAGCCCTCCTCGGCCACGGCCTTCTCTTCGCTGGCCGACACGATCTCCGGGTTGATCAGCACCTGCGGCGTGTCATGGCCTTCTGACGTGTCCATCACGAGCACGCGCTCGTGCACGTCGACCTGGGTGGCGGCCAGGCCGACACCGTCGGCGGCATACATGGTCTGCAACAGGTCGTCGACCAACTGGCGGATGCGGGCGTCGACGCGCTCCACCGGGCGGGCCACGGTGTGCAGGCGGGGGTCGGGATAGCGAAGGATGGTGAGCAGGGCCATGGGAACGGTGAAGTGCAGATGCGGGCTGTGGCGGGTGAGGCGAAACAGCTCGCTACAGCTGTGGACAGGCCGCAACGCGCGGCAGCGTGAAGGCTTGCACGACGGGGCGTGCGGGCCGTCGGTTTCGTTGCGGCATCAAGGGTTTATGGGCAGAATCTGTGAAACCATATGAACATTGTCGCGGGGCTGGTCAGCAACTTGCCCACTTGTGGACGGCACGGCCGGGCCCACACAGCAAGCGATATTTTGGCACCGCGCGGTGCCCGACCTGTCCGCCCGGAGACCGCAGCGTCATGACCTCAAACGCACGCCCTGGCCACACCACCCCACTGCAGGCAGCCCCTTGGCAGGGCGTCGCAGCAGCCGGTCTGGCCCTGGCTGCATGGACGAGCCCGGCCCTGGCCCAGTCCAACCTGCCGAATTTTCCGATCACCCCGCAGCAGCGCGCCACGGCTCAGCAAGTCGCTCAGGCCGGCGTGGCCTTGTCAGAACTGGCACCCAACGCACCCGATTCGCACACCGTGCAGCGGGGCGACACCTTGTGGGGCATTTCCAGCCTGTTCCTGAAGTCGCCCTGGCGCTGGCCCGAGCTGTGGGGCATGAACCTGGACCAGATCCGCAACCCGCACCTCATCTACCCCGGGCAGATGCTGGTGCTCGAAAAGGTCGACGGCCGCGCCCGGCTGCGCATGGGCCAGCCAAGCAGCGGTGTGCCCCAGAACACCGTGAAGCTGTCGCCCCGGGTGCGCAGCGAGTTGCTGGACAACGGCGCCATTGCCTCGATCCCGCTGAACCTGATCGGGCCCTTCCTGACCGAGGCGGTGGTGTTCGACACCAACGAGCTGGCGACTGCGCCGCGCATCGTGGCCACGCAGGAAGGCCGCGTGATGGCCTCGCGCGGCGAAACGGCCTATGTGCGCGGCGACCTGGGCGGGGCACGGGACTTCCGCCTGTTCCGCGAGCTCAAGCCCCTGCTCGACCCCATCACCCGCGAGGTGCTGGGCTTTGAGGGCCGCTATGTCGGCACGGCCGAGCGCGTGCGCGACGGCGCCGAAGCCGTCGGCGACGGCAGGTCGGTGGTGCCCGCCACCTTCACCGTCACCAACGCCAAGATCGAGGCCATCGTCGGCGACCGGCTGTCGCCCGTGCCGCAACAGGAGCTGGTGGCCTATGTGCCACGCGCGCCCGACGCGCCTGTCGAAGGCCGCATCGTGTCGATCTACGGCGACGGCCTGCGCGCCGGGCAAAACCAGGTCGTGGCGCTGAACCGCGGCAAGCGCGACGGCATGGAACGCGGCCACGTGCTGGCGCTGTGGCGTGCCGGCGCCAACGCGGTCGACACGACAGACGCCCGGCGCACGCCGATGCGCCTGCCCGACGAGCGGCACGGGCTGCTGTTCGTGTTTCGCGTCTTCGACCGCGTCTCCTACGCCCTGATCTTCAGCGTGCAGGACCCGGTGCGCGCTGGCGACCGCTTCACCCAACCCTAGGTGTCGCTTGCGCGGCGACGACGGGTTCGCGGCCTGGTTCAGGCTGCTGGAAACGCCGGGCCTGGGCCGCGGGTCAGCGCGGCGTTTGCTTGCCGCCTGCGGCTCGCCGGAAGGGGTGTTTCGTACGCCGCTGGCCACGCTGAGGCAGCTCATCGGCCCAGCGTTGACCGACGCACTGTCGCAGACCACCCCTGAATTTGCCGATCGCCTGGCCCAGGCCCAGCGCTGGCGCCATGGTGGCCCCGACCGCCATGTGCTGGTGCTGGGCGATGCCGACTACCCCGCCGCCCTGCTGCAAACCGCCGACCCGCCGCTGCTGCTGTACGTGCAGGGCCGGCAGGACAGGCTGGCCGCGCGCAGCCTGGCCATCGTGGGCAGCCGCCACCCCAGCCCCCAGGGCACGCAGAACGCGCATGCTTTTGGCGCTCACTTCAGCCAGCAGGGCTGGGTGGTGGTGTCGGGCCTGGCCCAGGGCATCGACGGCGCGGCGCACGAGGGCGCGCTTGAAGGCGCGGCCGGCACCGTGGCCGTGCTGGGCACGGGGTTGGACCTGATCTACCCGCGCGCCCACCGGCTGCTTGCCGAGCGCATTGCGGCCAACGGCGCGCTGGTCAGCGAATTCCCGC
>JANNWL010000063.1:0-21629 GCA_031414735.1 Burkholderiales bacterium
GGCGGCGCACCGCCACGCCCAGCCAGGGGCCCAGCATGAGGGGTGCGAGCACCTGCACGGCAAGCTGGGCGATGCCGCCCAGAGGCAGCTCTTCCGGCGGCAGGCCGAACATCGAGATCAGCGCCACCAGCAGGCCGACCGTGGCGGCGCCGCCCAGCACCTGCAAACGGCCGCGTGCCCATGGCGCACTGAACACGGGGTAGCGCCTGTAGCGCGTGAACCAGCCATGCCCACTGCCGCTGATGCCTGCCGGCAAGGGGGCGTCGAGCGAGATCGGGCTGGAAGTCATGGGCGGTGGGCGGTTCGATGAAGCACAAGCTTACGCGGCGCCGTGCGCCACGCGGTCGGTCGCGATGAACGCAGCTTGCGCTGCGACGAACGCCGGGCTGCGCGCGACCGGCATGTCGCCGGCGCGGAGCGAGCAACATGGCGGAAACATCGCCACGTTCAGAATGCCCTGCATGAGCATCTCGGCCCCCGCCCCCTTGACCGCCCGCGGCGGCATCTCCCGCCGCGACGCGATCACGCTGGCCGCGGCCCTGGTCTTGCCCTGTGCCGTACCGGCGGCCACGGCCGTCCACGACGAAACCTGGCGCGACGCCGCGCGCAACCGCGACATCCCGCTGCGCCTGCGCTCGCCCGGCAGCCCGGGCCCCTGGCCGCTGATCGTGTACTCGCACGGCCTGGGCGGCAGCCGCGAGGGTGCCGACGTCTGGGGCGAAGCCTGGCGCGAAGCCGGCTTTGCCGTGCTGCACATGCAGCACCCGGGCAGCGACACCGAGGTCATCCGCAGCGGTGGCCTGCGCGGCCTGCGTGCAGCGGCCAACGGACAGCAGCTCATCGCCCGCGCAGCCGATGTGCGCTTCGTGCTCGACGAGGCGATGCGCCGCCAGCGCTCGGGCGACAAGGCCTGGCAGGCGGTGCGGCTGGACACCGTCGGCTTGTCGGGTCATTCCTTCGGCGCGCTGACCACGCTGGCCGCGGCCGGCCAACGCTACCCCGCGCCGGGCGACCTGTCCGACCCGCGGCCCCGCGCGTTCCTGGCGCTGAGCCCTTCGTCGACCCGCGGCCGCTTGTCCTTGCAGGAACAGTTCGGCGCGATCACCCGGCCCTTCATGGCCGTGACGGGATCGCTCGACGGCGACCCTTTCGGCAGCTTTGAGACGGGCCAACCGCGGGCCCAGGTCTACGAAGGCCTGCCGCCTGGCCAGCGCGCCCTGCTGTGGCTGGACGGCGCCGACCACATGACTTTCGCCGGCAACCGACAGCAGCGCATCAACGGCCGCGGCCCCTTCCAGCGCGCCGCCATGGCGCAGCAGCGCGAAGACGTCCACCACGCGCTGTTGGCGCGCCTGAGCGTGTTGTGGTGGCGTTGGCGGCTGCTGGGCGACCCCGGCGCGCAGGCATTGCTGCAGCAGCCGCCGGCTGAATCCGGCTGGGCTGCGGGCGATCGGTTGACGCTGGGTTGAGCCTGCACACCGGTACGGCCGGCCTTGGGTTACCCTGCGGCCCCCGCACACGGAGACACCCACATGTTTGACACGGCCATCGCCGGCAGCCTGCCCAAACCCGCCTGGCTCGCCGAAACGCAAAAACTCTGGCCGCAATGGAAGTCCAGCGGCGCCGACCTGGCCCAGGCCAAACTCGACGCCACGCTGCTGTGGATCAAGGCGCAGGAGGACGCCGGCCTGTCCGTCATCGGCGACGGCGAGCAAAGCCGCCAGCACTTCGTGCACGGTTTCCTGGAACAGGTGGACGGCATCGACTTCGAGCACAAGGTCGAGATGGGCATCCGCAACGACCGCTACAAGGCCATGGTGCCGCAGGTGGTGGGCGCCCTGCGCCTGAAGGGCCGCGTGCACGAGGCCGAGGCGCGTTTCCTGCGCGCCCACACCACGCGCAAGATCAAGTTCACGCTGCCCGGCCCCTTGACCATCGTCGACACCGTGGCCGACCGTTTCTATGGCGACCGCTTCAAGCTCGCCATGGCCTTCGCCGAGTTGCTGAACCAGGAAGCCCTGGCCCTGCAAGCCGATGGCGTGGACGTGGTGCAGTTCGACGAGCCGGCCTTCAACGTCTACTTGGCTGATGCCGCCGAGTGGGGGGTGCAGGCGCTGGAGCGGGCGGCGCAGGGGCTCACCTGCACGACCGCCGTGCACATCTGCTACGGCTACGGCATCCAGGCCAACAACGACTGGAAGAAGACGCTGGGCGCGCAATGGCGGCAGTACGAGCAGGTCTTCCCGGCGCTGGCCAAGAGCAGCATCGACCAGGTCAGCCTGGAGTGTTTCCACTCGCAGGTGCCGCCCGACCTGATGGCCCTGCTGGCCGGCAAGGACGTGATGGTGGGCGTGATCGACGTGGCCAGCGACGCGATCGAGACGGCCGAAGAAGTCGCCGACACCATCGAACGTGCGCTGCAGTTCGTGCCGCGCGACCGCCTCATTGCCTGCACCAATTGCGGCCTGGCCCCGATGAGCCGCGCCGTGGCCGAAGCCAAGCTGCGGGCGTTGGCCGCAGGCGCGGCGCTGGCGCGCACGCGGCTGGGCGGTGGCTGATCAGCCCATGAAGCTGAAGCGCCTGTGGCAGCCGCGGTCCCTGCTGTTCTGGCAAATGGTGATGTTCAACGTGCTCAGCTCGGTGTGCGGCTGGGCACTGCGCGCCTTGCCGTTGAACACCACCGGGCTGCTGCTGATCGGATCGGTCGGCCTGCTGAACTGCGTCTTCGGCATGCTGGCGATGTGGCGTTTGATGCGTGACGAGCCGGCGCCGCCCGCCCTCTGAGCGCGCGCCGCAGGGCCCCTGTCGGTCAGGGGCGACGTGCTTCGATGACCACCTCGACCCGGCGGTTGGGCAACAGGCATTCCTGAAGTGCCGTCGGCGCCTTGAAGCGCGCCTCGCAACCCTGAACCTGCTCGCTGTCGCCACTGGCCGCCGTGCTGATGAGCTTGGCGTCCAGGCCCAGCCTGACCAGTTCGGCCTTCACGGTGGCCACGCGGCCTTCGCTCAGGCGTTGGTTGTAGTCGGTCTGGCCGGTGCTGTTCAAGCGGTCGGCGTGGCCGCTGAGCTTGATGCCTTGCACCTGAAGCCGCTCACGCTGCACCTTGGCCACCAGCTCGCTCAGCTGCACCACCGAGAACGGCCGCATGTTCTTGGCATCGCGGCGGTCGAAGTTGAAGAGGACATGGGCCGACAGCTGCACCAGCTGAACCACCACAGGCGGCGGGACAGGCACGGGCACGGGCACGGGCGCGGGCGCAGGCACGCCACGGACCACCATCGGTGGCGGTGGCGGTGGCGGGACGCATGCCGCAGCCAGTGTGTGCGCCTCGCCTATCAAGTCCTCGGCGATCTGCACGTAGGGCTTGGCATGGCGCCACTGCTGCTGGTTGAACTCGTTCCCGGCATGCGCCAGCTCGACCTCCGCGCAGGCGGCCTTTTGTTGAGCGCATGTCCAGCCCGCGTGACCGCGCAGCGCCGCGGCGCGGTCCCACAGGTCCGGGCGCAGGCGCGCAGCACCGTTGACCAGCGGGGTGTCCGTGGACATCGGGCTGGCGCCCGCCTCCATGCCGACGATGAGCTTTTCGCTCTCGGTCAGCGCCGCCTGCGGGAAGGCGCTGCGGTCGTTGCGGGTGTACTCGTGGAAGCTCACGTCCAGCCAGCACTGCGCCTTCGACAAGAAGTAGTCCCGCACCGGGCGGCCCCGGTCGTTGAGACCCTTGATGCGCCCCTGCAGGGCGTCGTAGGCCTGCTGGTCGGCTTGGATCGCTTCGTCGCTGATGCGCGCGGCGGCGGGCTTGAGCTGCGTGGTTTGTGCCAGCGCTGCCGTCACGCACAGCGAGGAGATGGCCAGCGCCAGGAGGTAGGTGGGTTTCATCGGTCGAGGCTCCTGTTGACCTGCAGGTCACGGCCCTTGAAGAGGTTTTCGTCGAACTTGAACCGCAACCGGAGATAGACCCCGGAACGGGTGTACTCGTAGCCCGCCAGGTCGGCGTCGCCGGCAAAGCCGGCGAAATTGACACCGGCCGACAGCCACAGGTTTTGTTTGAGCAGGTAGCCCGCCTCGACACCCACGGCGGTTTGCCGCGCGCCGCTCTGGCCCATTTGTGCGGCCGCCAGCACGCCGATGTCCCAGTGTTCGGTGATGTCGTAGACCAGCCGGCCGGCCAGCAACTGGGCGCTGAAGTCGCTGTCTACGCCGTTCTCGAAACGGTCCTTCTGCCACTTGGCGGCGACCCGGCCGGTCATCCACCAGGGGCGGCTGGGGCGGTAGTCGGCATGGCTGGAGACGATCCAGGCCCGCGACTTCAAGGTGCCCACCGCGGCGTTGCTGGCGTCGCGTTCTGTCTTGTATTCAAGCTTGCCCAGGGCGTTGACACGGTTGGTGTCGGTGTCGCGGTAGGCCAGGCCCAGCTGGGCGCGGTCTTGCAGCACGTCGCCGCGCGCAGCGTAATCGGTCTTCAGCAGGTGGTTGCGGGCCAGCAGCGTCCAGTCGCGGTCGAGCTTGCGCGCCAGCAGGGTCTGGAACAAGGTGGTGTCGAATTTTTCGTTCCCTGGCGTGCCGCGCAGGTCGCCCGACTGGCGCAGTTCGAGCTTGGTGCTGGCGCGCCACAAGGGGTTGGCCGTCCAGTCCAGGCCCAGGCTGACGGCGTTGGCCGGCGCGGTGGCGCCGCTGATGACGCGCACATTTTCAAACGCCGAGCTCACGCGCCATCCCGGCGCCACGTTCCACAGGTGGCGCATGCCGCTGGCCAGTTGCAGGTCGGCGCCGCTGATGGCGTCGCGCAGGCGGTATTCGCTGAAGAGCTGGGTGTCCTGCAGGTAGCTGCTGTCCACGCCAAAGGCAAAGGTGTGGGCGTTGCGGCCGGTGTCGGACACACCGCCCAGCTGCACCCAGCCTTGCTGTCGCTCATAGCGGCCGTAAAGCCGGGTGCGTTCGGCGATCGTGTAGTCGCCGCCCAGGGCCAGGCGCCTGCGGCTGTCGCCGTCGACGCTGCTTTCAACCTCGCCGCCCAGCGACAAGCGCGGGTTGACGCGCCAGCCCACGCCCAGGCGCAGACTGGTGCTTTCCAGCCGCGTGCCGGCCGCCAGGCTGGTGGTGCCGGCGGGCAAACCGCCTTGCTGGATGACGGGCAGGCCGCTCGCCGGGTCCAGCACCTGGTTGCCAAAGCCCAGCGCGCCGCCGCCCGAACCGCTGCCGATGCTGCTGCTCAGCCCCAGTGTCTGGTCGTAGGGCCAGCTCAGGCTGCCGTTGGCTTGGGTGCCCACGGTCTCGCGCGCCATGCGCAGGCTGGCGTCCAGCGTCAACTGCTCGGTGGGCAGCCAGCGCAGGCCGAGGCCGGCACTTTGGCGTTCACCGCCGCCGGCATTGCGGTCGGCGCTGTGCAAGCCCTCGGCGTAGAGCTTCAGCGCTGGCGTCAGCTTCAAGCCACCGCGGGCGTAGAGCTCGTCTCGTCCGCCTTGCAGCGGCGCTGCCGGGTTGTTGAACAGCGGCGACGAGCGGCCGGCGAACAGGCGCGCGTCGGTGCGGTCGCTCTCATGCGCCAGCTCGATGCGGGCAGCGCGGCCCTCGACCTCGCCCACGCGGCCGGCCAGCGCGGCGGCCGTGCTGCGGTTGGTGGGGTTGGTGTTGACGGTGCTGGTGCTCTGCGCGGCCTCCACCACCACCGCCGTGCGTGGCGCGAGGCGGAAGGTGGCGTTGCCGCTGACAAGCTCGTAGGGCGCCAGCGGGTTGCGGTCGCTGACCACCGAACCGCCGACTTCGGCGCCTTCGGTGACGCGCCACTGCGCATCGCCACCAGCCACCCAGTACGCGCTGCCCCCCTGGTCGACTTCGTAGGTGATGCGCAGCGACACCGGGTTGAGCTCGGCGTCCACACTGGGCAGGAAACTGGTCAGCAGGATGCGGCCTGAGAAGGGCTCGAAGGTGTAGTCGACCAGCCGCACCAAAGACCGCACGCTGACGATGCGCGATGTCTGCGCGCGGTCGCGCACGATGACCTCGACCTTTTCGCTGCCTTCCAGCACGCCGCCGTTGCGCAGGCCATAGGGGCCCGAACCCTGGCTGTTGATTTCTTCGACCACCTGGCGCAGCGTGTCGCGAAAGGCAAACAGGTTGCCCGTCAGCGGGCCTTGTTCGTGGTGCAGCCGCACGCCGGTGGCGGTGCGGTTGTAGTTGCCCAGGCTGCGCTGCTTCAGCGAGGCCACGGCGCCCTGGCCGATGGCTTGGGAAAAGCCGTCGCCGGTGACGAAGTCGCCGTAGAGCACATAGCTCTTGTTCTTGTCGATGCGCACGTACAGCCGGTCGGCGCTGCGCGCGTCGAAGCTGCGCAGCGAGGCGTCGCCATACACGGGGTAAAGCTCATCGGGCCGCACGTCGCGCAGCAGCCGCGCGCGCGTGGCCTTGTCGCTGTCGTAGGCGGCGGTCAGCAGCAGGTCGCCGCGGACGGTGCCCTTCAGGTAGAAGGCGGCGCGTGCCGCGGCGGTGGTCTTGCTGCCGTTGAAGTCGCGCGACCAGTTTTCCAGTTCCTGTTCGAAGCCGTCGTTGCGCCGCGCGGGTGTGACCAAAGTCTTGTTGCGGAAATTGACGATGCCTTCCAGCAGGCCGGCAGCGACCAGGGGCCGCAGGTCGGGGACAAAGCTGATCCGGCCCGAGGCCTCTTCGCCGCCGACGCTGACGCGCACGCGCACATCCTGCGCTTCGGCCGGGGCCAGCAAGGTGAATTCGGCGAAGCCGTTCTCCACCTTCAGCTGCACTCCGGGCGTGACCCGGTCGGCGTCCAGCCTGCGCGGGCCGAACTCGTCGGTGCGGGCGCCGGGCAAGAGCACGCGGCCGCCAGAGTGTTCGAGCGTGGCGAACACCGTCTGCGTCAGCGCCTTGCCGTCTTTGCCGAACAGGCGCAGCGAAAGTTTCACCGGGCTTTGGCCATCGGCCGGCACGGCATCGCGGTCGACCTCGACGACGATGCGGCCGACGACGCCGTGGGCGGCGTAGTCGATGCCGGCCTGTTCGCCACGGAAGAGGACCGGCTTGTCGGCATCCTGGCCCGGCGAACGCGGGTACAGGGTGGCGTCCCCGGCCGTGGTGGCGGTGTAGCGCACGTCGCTGGGCGAGCCGGCAGGTGGCCGCTGTTGCGACCAGGCCAGCGGGGTCATGGCCAGGGCCAGGAGCGTGCAGCTGAAGGTGACGCGGCTCATTTCGCACCCCCTGCGCTGCGGTCGATGTCGGCCGTGGTGCCGCTGTCACGGCCTGTGGGCGGCGGTCTGTTCATCGGCAGTTCGTGGCTGGGCACGTTGTCTTCGGCTGCCGCGGCGCCGGCGGGCGGCGCGGTGGCCTGGCGCGGCTTGGGCGCGCGCTGGTTCGCGCCGTCGGTGCCCTGCGGGGGCGATGTGGTCGTGCTCAGCCCGTGGGCCTTGCTGTCGAAACGCAGCGCCGGGCCGCCTTTCTTTTCGGACTCCGGTGCACGCACTTCGCCTTGCGCGCGGCGCGCCTTGACCTGCTCAAGCACGGTGTTGCTGCAGCTGGCCTCGACGAAGTCAGCGCGGTGCAGTTCGCCGTTCTTCAAGTCCAGCCACAGGCTGCCGGCATCGCCCAGGTTGCGGTTGCTCGAGGTGCCCAGCCGCGAGCCGCGCGGCAGCGTGATCGGGTCGACCTTTAGCACCGCGCTCTTGGCCGGCACGCCGCAAACGCTGTACTTGCCTTCACTGTCGCTGACCAGTGTCGTGCCGTCCTGCATCACCAGGCGCACGCCGGGGATGCCCAGCTCTTCCTTGTCCTGCACGTGGTTGTTGTTGCAGTCGACGAAGATCTTGCCCAGCACGCAGGTGTCGGTGGTGAAGACCCCGGCGTTCACGCGCACCCGGAACAAGGCCTCGTTGGTGCTGACCGTGCCGGCCAGGGGCGTGAAGTTGCCGTCGACGCAGCCGAGCGGTACGCCGCACGAATGGCCACGCGCCCGGTTGACGCCGTCACCCTGCATGGCCCCCACGCCCACCCGCACGCGGTAACGCAGCACGAGCTGGTTCGATGCTGGCACGGGGCCGAGGTTGAAGGCCAGTGTCGGCCCGAGGCCCCCGGTCGGGTCGGCGAGCGGCGTGTCACCCACCATGGCCGTGCCGCGGATGTAGGTGAAGCCGGCCGGCAGGCGGTCGACCACGGTCGTTTGGCGCGGACGGGCGCCCGCCGTCACCGACACCGTGATCGTGTAGCGCACGCTGTCGCCGACCACGGCGGTGGCCTTGTCGCCGGTCTTGGACAGCGAAATCGCGCTGGGCGGGAACGGGTCCAGCGGGATGTGGTTGTGGACGATATTGGCGCCGCCGGAGCCACCGGTCAGGGTCAGGTAGTAGGTGGTGGCGGTGCCCACCGCGCCCGTGGGCGGGGCGGCTTGCGGCTGCACGTTGAACACCGACCCCGGCGCGCCGCCGGGCACCAAGGGTCCCGGCGTGGGCGCAATGGCGCTGGACTGGAAGGTGTAGCCCGAAGGCGGCGTCACGGCCAGTTGCCAGGTGCAACTGGCGGGGGCCGATGGCGCGAACAGGAACTGGTAGAAACCTTCGCTGCCCACCGTCATCGAGACCCGGTTGCCGCTGATGCGGTAACCGCCCAGACCGGCCCCGACCAGGCCGGTGGCGGGCGCCCAGCCCGTGCACACGCCCACGGGTTCCAGCGACACGATGGACCCGGGCACGGGCTGACGCAGGCCCGAGTCGTAGACGACGCCGCTGGGGTCGACCGGCAGGCTCTGCTGCGGCAGGTCTTGCCCAGGGGCCAGCACCACCGTGAGGAACGGGCTGGCGCCCGTGCCGATGCACGAGCTCACGGCCCCCAAAGCGGCGCCCGGGTTGCAGCCGGCGCCGCTGGAGCCTGGCGCGGTGTGGCCGTTGACGGGGTAGCCGAAGATCACACCAGACACCGGGTCGCGGAAGCGCACCGCCAACGGCACGCCTGGGAGCAAGCCAGGCACGCGGTAGCTGCCGTCGCCGCCCGTGGTGGCACGGCCCACGATGGCGCCCGTGGCGGGGTCGACAACCTCGACGTTCCAGCCGCCGAGGGCACGGTCGCCGCCGTCGAGCAGGCGCGGGCCGGTGCCCACGTCGAACCACACGCTGCCCGAAATCGACGCGGCCAGTTGCACCGGCGTGGGGGTGCGGCACACGTTGTGTTCTACGGCGGCGCTGCACACCGGCAGCGCGGCGGGGTTGTTGTTGAAGGCGTCGCGCTCGGCGGCGCTGGGGCGGCGGGCTTCGATCTCGCCGCCACCGTCGACCAGCACCACGTTGTTCAGGGCCGGGCCGGTGGCCGCTGCCGCTGCCACATTCACGTTGGCCGTGATGAAGTCGGCCCCTGTGGCCCCGGCCGCGATGACGCTGCTGCTGGTGCAGCTGAAGGTGCTCGCCGCCAGCGCGCCGACGCAAGTCCAACCGCTGCCCGTGGGGGTGGCCAACAGCGTCAGGCCCGCGGGCAGGCGGTCGCTGACGGTGTAGGCGCCGCTGCTGGCCAGGTCCCCGGTGTTGCGCACGCTGATGCGGTAGCTGCCCGCAAAGCCGACAGTGAATTGCGGCTCGACCAGGCTCTTGCTGACACGCAGGTCAGGTGAATTGGCAATCTCGCCGAAGTGGTTGCCAAGCGACCGCGTGCCTGGGGTGAGCACGATGCTGCCGATGGCCGACGGCAGCACGGCCGTTCCGGTCGCCGTGCCGCCGGCGCTGCCCGGCGTGGTGATGCCGTTGACCGTGCCCGGCGGCTGGGTGGGCTGCGTCACCGCGTAGGTGCCCGGGCGCAGACCGGGGAAGCTGTAGCGGCCGTCGGCGCCCGTGGTGGTGGTGAGGCGCACCGGGCTGCCCTGGTCGTCCGTGCCGGTCAACACCAACGTCACGCCGGCCAGGCCGGTTTCGCCCGAGTCGATGAGCCCGTTGTTGTTGTTGTCTGCGTACACGGTGCCGGCAATCTCGGCGGCCGGCAGTTCAGCGAAGTTGTTGGCGCTGGAGCTGGCGCCGCCCGTGAGCAAGGCCACGCCGACGATGGCGCTGGGCGTGGTGACGGTGGGCGTGGCCGTGCCGCCCGCGCTGCCGGGGACGGTCTGGCCGTTGCTGGTGCCCGTGGGTTGCGTCGGCTCGGTGACGGTGTAGGTGCCGGGCCGCAGATCGGTGACGGCGTAGGTGCCGTCGGCCGCGGTGGTCAGGCTGCGGGTGACGGCCGCACCGGTGTCGTCGGTGCCGGTGATGACGATGGTCACGCCGGGCAGGCCGGCATCGGCGGGTGCGTTCAGCAGGCCGTTGTCGTTGACGTCGATGAACACCACGCCGCCGATGGCCACAGGCAGCAGTTCGCCGAAGCGGTTGTCGATGCTGTCAGCACCTGCGGCCAGGGCGATGCCGCTGATGCGGCTGGGTGGGCTGGCCACGCCACTGCCGCTGCCGCCGGTGCTGCCGGCGTTGGTGCGGCCATCGAGGGTGGTCACGCCGTTCACCACGGGCTGGGCGGCCTGCTCGGTGACGCTGTAGCCGCCGGGGCCTGCGGCCAGCAGGTCGTCGAAGCGGTAGTTGCCGCTGGCGTCGGTGGTGAGGCTGCGGCTGACCGCATTGCCGGCTGCGTCGGTGCCGGTGAGCGTAACGGTGACGCCGCCGATGCCGCTTTCGCTGCCCTGGCGCGTGCCGTCGTTGCTGGTGTCCAGGTAGACCGAGCCGGCGATCGAGCCGACGCGCTCGCCGAAGTGGTTGCCGCTGCTGCCGCTGGCGGGCAGGTTGTTGATGACGATGCCGTTGGTGCCGCCGCTGCTGGCGCTGCCGCCGGGGTTTTCGGTGCCGTTGGCATAGCCCGGGGGCTGGGTCTGGCAGATCAGGTAGCTGCCGCCCGGCGACACGCCGCTGAAGCTGTAGTTGCCGCCGCCATCGGTGGTGGTCGTGCGCAGGGTGGTGCCGCTGGTGCAGTCGGCGCCCTGCACCAGTCGCACCGTGACGCCGGGGATGCGACCGTCGGTGGGCACGGGGCCGATGGCGTTGTCGCGGTCGCGGTCGATATAGACCGTGCCGCTGATGTTGGTGTCCGAAAGCTCGCCGAACAGGTGGCCGGCCCCTTGCTCTCCGGCGGCCAATTGGATACCCGATATGGCGTCGTTGACGGCCGCGCTGCCGCCCGGCGTGCCCACAGTCTCGCGGCCGTCCACGAAGCTGCCGCTGGGGGCGGGAATGGCGCCTTCGGTGAGGGTGTAGCCCGCTGCATTGGAAGCCAGGAGGTTGTCGAAGCGGTAGTTGCCGCTGGCGTCGGTGGTGACGGTGATGTTGACGGCGTTGCCCCGCACGTCGGTGCCGCTCAAGGTGACGGGCACGTTGGCGATGCCGGACTCGCCGGCGTCTCGCACGCCGTTGTTGAAGTTGGCCTGGATGCCGGCACCCGTGTCGGCGTAGACCGAGCCGGCCAGGGACGCCAGCGTTTCGCCAAAGTTGTTGCCGGCAGAGCCTGCCGCAGGCAGGTTGTTCACGGCGATGAAGTTGCTGCCCGACACACCGGCGGCGCTGCCCGTGCCGTAGCCGGCAGGTTGGGTCTGGCACACCAGGTAGTTCTGCAAGGCGCGCAGGCCGTCGAAGCGGTAGCTTCCGTCGGCGGCTGTGCTGGTGGTTTGCAAGGTCGTGCCGCTGGTGCAGTCCGCGCCCTGCACCAGGCGCAGCGTGACGCCGCTCAGGCGGACGGTCTCGCTGGCGTCCAGCAGGGTGTCGCGGTTGGTGTCGACCCAGACCAGGCCGGAAATGCCGGCCAGCAACACTTCGCCAAAGTTGAACTGCGTGCCATCGGTGCCGGAAGACAGGTCGATGGCAGCGATGCGGTCGGTGCCTGCGACCGGTGCGTTGGGCTGCGCGGTGCAGCCGGCGGCGCAAGGCGCACCGTTGATCAAACCCGGGTTGACGGGGCCATTGCCCAGCCCGGCGGGCGTGCTGGGCAGGGCTTGTTCAAGCACGTAGGGGATCAGCGGGTTCAAGCCGCTGAAGCTGTACGCGCCGGCTGCGTCTGTCGCGGTGGTGGCCACCACGGCCCCGCTGCTGGCGTCGAGCAGCCGCACGGTGGCGCCCGGGATGGCGGCGTCGGTGCCGGCGTTGCGCACGCCGTCGCCGTTCAGGTCGATGTAGACAAAGCCGCTGATGGAGGGGCGTCGCACCTCGGGAAAGTTGTAGCGGATGCCGGTGTCGCTGGTGCCCACGGCCACGGCGGTGTAGCTGCTGTTGCCTGCGGCGCCGCCTGCGGCAAAGCTGCCGCCCAGGCTGGGCGCGTTGGCGCCGCTGGCTGGCGGGGACACCGGCCCGTTGTCGAAGCCGGCGGGCTGGTTTTGCGTGATGGTGTAGCCCCCAGGCCCGGACGGCGGCAGGTCGGTGAAGACGTAGCTGCCGGTCGCGGGGTCGGTGCTGGTCGTGGTCGCGGGGCCGGACAGGACGTTGCCGTAGGCGTCGCTGCCGCTGAGGGCGATGGTCACCCCACCCAGGCGCGGCTCGACGCTGGCGTCCTGCGGCGTGCCGCCGTTGGCGCCGCTGCGCACGCGGTCTTCGAAGACCGTGCCTGCCAGCGACGAGCGCAGCACGGTCAGCGTGCTGGACCCGGTGTTGTTGCCGCCAGGGAAGTCGATGGCGCCTGTCTTGTCGGGGTTGGTGTCCACCGTGGCGGAATTGGTGAGCGTGCCGCCTGCTGGAAAGCCCGTGATGCGCACCGGGATGGTGATGGTGGCTGCACCCGCCGCGTTCAACTGGCCGAGCGCGCAGGTGACGGTCGCGGCCACGCGCGTGCAGGTGCCGGTGGCCGGCGCCAAGGTGCGCGTCCATGTGATGGGGCCCGTGACCTCGACCTGGGGCGGCAGGGTGTCGGTGAGGTCGGTCTGCAGCGAGTTGCCCGGGCCGTTGTTGACGACTGTGACGATCCAGTTGAAGGGCTGGAACAAGGTCGGGCTGGCCACGCTGGCGGTCTTGGTGGTGCGCAGGTCCACCTGTTGGCGCGTCGTGGTTTGCTCGGTCTCGCTGTTGTTGGCCGCCTGGGTGTCGGGCTCGTTGGCCGACACCGTGGCGGTGTTGCTGAAAATGTCGCCGGTGGGTGCGGGTTGGTCGAGCGCTTCAAAGCGCAGGAAGATGTTCTTGCGGGCGCCCGAGGCCAGCTCGCCCGCAGCAGGGCCGGTGGCCGCCGTGCCGGGCGGCACCTGGCACGAGAAGGCGGGAATGGCCGTGCCCGCAGCCGACGTCACGTTGCTGACGGAACACAGCGGCACCGCGTTGCAGGTGCTGCCGCCGAAGGTGGTGGTGTCGCAGACGAACCGCACCCGCCGGCCGGCAGGGGGCATCATGTTCTCGGTGACGCGCACGCCGGTTCCGAACGAGGGGCCGTTGTTGGTCACCGCGACCTGGTACCCCAGGAAAGTGTTGCCCGCGCTGTAGGGCACGGGGTCGAGGTTGATGGCGCCCACGCGGTCGGTCTTGTTCACCAGCAGGTCCAGGGCGGCCGGGCTCACGGCCAGATTGGCGCTTCTGGTGTTGTTGCCGTTGTCGCCGCCGGAAGGGCTTTCGGCGGTGGTGGTGTCCACGCGCGCCAGGTTGCTGAAGTTGCGCGCCGGGTTGCCGGGGACGAAGTTGGGCCGCACTTCCAGCGTGATGCTTTGCGTTTCGCCGTTCGCCAGCGTGCCCACCGCGCACTGGAAGTTGTTGTTGGCGGCGGTCAACACGGCGCCCACGGCGAGGTTGCAACTGGAGCCCGGCTTCGAAGACGCAATGCCCACCACCGTGACCCCGGTTTCCGCGCCGCCCGGGAAAGTCAACGTGTCGCGCACCGTGACGCCGTCTGCCGGCGAAGGCCCGTTGTTGCGGTACGAAAGCACAAAGGTGGCCACCTCGCCAGCACGCACGGTGGTGGGGGTGACGGTCTTGCCCGTCATCTCGACATCGGCAATCGGGTCGATGCGCACCGTGTCCGAGGCCGAGTTGTTGCTGGCGTCGGGGTCGCCTTCGACCGTGTTGAACACCGTGGCGGTGTTGGTGTAGTTGCCTTCCTGCAGGGGCCGGTTCACGACGATGGCGACCGTCACCGTCTGGCCTTGCAACAGGGCGCCGCCGGTCTGGGTGCAGGTGACCGTGGCGCCGGTGCTGGCGCAGCCGAAGGTGGCCGTGCTGCCGACCGACGCGGTGGCGGTGATGCTGGCGAAGCTGCTGCGCCCGGCGATGAAGGCCGGCACGGTGTCGGTGATGACGATGCCGGTGGCCGACTGCGGCGCGAGCGAGACGTTGCTGACGCGCAGCGTGTAGGTCACCGAGTTTTCGCTCGCGCTGACCGTCTTGTCGCCACCGGTGGGCGTGCTGGTCGCCTTGCTGATGGCCAGGTCGGGCTGCACGGTGGTTGCGTTGCTGCCGGTGCTCGCGCAGTTGTTGCTGGTGTTGGGGTCGCCTTCCAGGGGCGGTCGGGCCAGGGCGGGGTTGGCGCCGCCGGGCACGCTGTTGCTCACACACAGGGTGTTGCGCACGGTGCCGGCCACGTCGGCGCGGGTGACCACGGTCACCTGCAGGAACTCATCCACGCCCAGGCCCCCGGTGTTGGGGTTGTCGCACACGACGACGGGCGGTGCACTGGCGTCGCAGGTCCACCCCGCGCCCGAGAAGCTGACGAAGCTTTCGCCGGAAAGCACTTCGACCATACGCAGCGGCCCGGTGGCCCGGCGCGGGCCGTTGTTGGCCACGTAGAGTTCGCTGGTCATCAAGCCGCCCAACGCCACCGGGTTGGGGGTCTTGCTCTTCTCTGCGCGCAGGTCGGCGCCGTCGCGCAGCACGGGCACGTTGGTGCTGCTGGCGTTGTTGCTGGTGTCGGGGTCGTTCGACGTGGCTGCGATGCTGGCTGTGTTGATGAAGACCTGGCCCCCCTGCGCGACTGCGGCATTGGGCGGTGCGGTGGCCACGACCGTGATGTTGTCCGTGGCCCCGGCAGGCAAGACGGCGCGCGAGCACTGCACGGTGTTGGCCACTGCCGAGCAAGCCCAGCCCGGCCCGCTGGCCGAGACGAAGGCCCACCCGGCCGGCAGCGGGTCGCTGACGACCACCGACGTGGCGTCAGCGGGCCCGCCATTGCGAGGCTGTATGAGGAACGTGACGGTGCTGCCTGCGATGGCCGGCAGTGCCGACGTGACGGACTTCTGGGCGATGCGCACATCGGCGCCAGGCAGCACGGTGGTGTTCACGGTGCGCGTGTTGTTGCTGCTGTCCGGGTCGGCAGTGCCGCCAACGACCGCGGGCGACACGGTGGCGCTGTTGGTCACGATGCCACCGCTGGCGGTCACCGTGCCGACCACCGTCACGGGCGGAATCGGCGCATTCACGGGGTGCGGCCCGGGGCGTGAACAGGTCACCACACCGCCGGCGTGGCCGCAGGTCCAACCGGCCCCCGCGCCCGAGACAAAGCTCACCGATGGGGGCAGCGTGTCCGTGATGACGATGTTGTCCGATGCGTTGGGACCGCTGTTGCTGGCCGTGAGGGTGTAGGTGATGGGGGCGCCGCCGATCACGGGGTTGGGGCTGCCGGTCTTCGTCAGCCCCAGGTTGGCGCCACTGATGACGGTGGTCGTCTGCGTCTGGGTGTTGTTGCCCAGGTTGATGTCGTTGTCCGCGCTCAGCACCGCGGTGGCCGTCACCGTGGTGGGCCCGGGTCCGGTGGCGCGCCAACGGACGGTGATGTCGCGCACGTCCGTGCCGCTGCCACCCAGCACGCCCAGGTTGCACACCACGGTGGTGGCGGAAGTCGGCGCGCAATTCGCGCCGGCCGGCGACGCCGACACAAACGTGGCACCGTCGGGCACGGTCAAGGTCAGGCGTGTGTTTTGAGCTGCAAGTGCGGCGTTGTTGTCGACCCGGACGCCGTATTCGTAGACGCCCCCGGCGGCCACGGGGTCGGGTGTGTCTGTGAACGATGCGATCTGGGGGTCAGACGCCCAGGCCAGCGCCGGGGCGATCAAGACCAGCAAGAAGGCGCGGCTGAAGGTCGCGAACAGGGAAGCAAGGAAGTGTTGCGTGCGATGGCCTGTCAAGTCGCTTCTCCGTCAACCTTTTCGTTTGCGCGAGCTTGCTTGCGCATCTGTCACGATCATAAGTGGCGCAAAGCCACAAAGCCGTAACGTCCGGTGTCTTGGGCGGGTGAGCTCCCCGTGGCCGACAGGGGTGCCCCCCTTTCCCAAGCAAACGAGCGGCGTCGCTGCGCCCGTCCGTGCAACCACCCGTTCAGCCCTCCGGCTGCTTGAATTGCACGATGTTGCCCTCGGGGTCCCAGCCGTCCAGCACCTTGCAGCCGCGGAAGTGCCAGGCGCCCGCGTCGGGCTTGAGGTCACCCCCGGTGGCAACCGCGGCGGCGCGCACCGCCTGCAGGTCGGCGACCAGGAAGGTCGGCTTCAAGGGCGTGTCTTGCCGCGGCACGGGTGGGCGTTCAATCGTGATGCCAGCCGCGATCTTGCGCGGGATGCTGTGCACCACCACCTCCAGGCCGTGGCCACGCAACAGGTCGTGCGAGCTCTCGGATTCATGCGGCGTGAGCCCCAGTGTCTGCTGGTAGAACGCCGACACGCGGGCCTTGTTCTTGGCGAAGACGACCAGGCCTTGGTGGATCGCGGGCGAGATTGCAGGTGCCATGGGAACACGCTCCTCGGGGCTCTAGAAATGCGATCCCGGCTGGGCCAGGAACTCGATTTCTTCGGGTGTGGACTCGCGCCCCAGGATCGCATTGCGGTGCGGATAGCGGCCGAAACGGTCGATGATGGCCTTGTGGCGCAGCTCAAAGTTCAGGGTGTTGTCGTTGCCCAGGTTGCGAAAGAGCGGTTCGGCCTGCGCATGGATGTCGCGCGATTCGCTGTGCATCCAGGGCAGGTAGAGAAAGCCCTGCTGCACCGGGGGCAGCTTCTGGTCGGCAGCGCAGGCCACCGCCTCCTGCGCCAGCACCAGCGCCATGCCGTCCTGGGCAAAGGCCCGTGGCGTACCGCGGTGGATGTTGCGCGAGAACTGGTCCAGCACCAGCACCTCGGCCAGGCGGCCCTCGGCGCTGCTGCGCCAGCCAGCAAGTTCGCCCCGCGCCGCGCCGGCGTGCAGGGCACCGAAGCGTTTGGAGATCAGTGCATCGAACGCCAGGTCGACCTTCCACCACTGCGCCGGCAGGGTGCCCTCGAACCAGAAGTGCAGAACGTCTTGGGTGCTGGACATGGTCGGGTGGGCAAGCGGCAGAGGTCCGTATTGTGGCCATTCGAGGCTGACTGTTCCCCTAACATCAGCGCCATGCCCGCCCGCCTGCAAGCCCTGACGCCCGACGCCCTGGCGATGATCGACGCCATCGCCCGCAGCGGCAGTTTTGCCGCCGCCGCGCGCGAACTGGGCAAGGTGCCTTCGGCGCTGACCTACAGCGTGCGCCAGCTTGAAGATGCGCTGGACGTGCTGCTGTTCGACCGCAGCTCGCGCCAGGCGCAGTTCACCGCCGCCGGGCGCGAGCTGCTGCACGAGGGCCGGCGCCTGCTGCAGGAGATGGACGCCGTGGCCAGCCGCGTGCAGCGCATCGCCAGCGGGTGGGAATCGCAGTTGGCCATCAGCGTGGAAGACATCCTGTCGCAGCAGACGGTGTTCGAGCTGGTCGAGGCCTTCTGCGGCGTCTGCCACGGCGGCGGACCGGTCGCGCCCGAGGCCGGCGCTGCGGCCACGCGGTTGCGCTTGCGCACCGATGTGCTGGCCGGTACGTGGGAAGCGCTGTCGTCGCGGCAGGTCGACCTGGCCATCGGCGTGGCCGACCACCTGCCCAACCCAGGCGGTATCGAACTGCGGCCGCTGGGTGAACTGACCTTCGTCTACTGCGTGGCACCGCACCACCCGCTGGCAAGTGAGTCGGCGCCGCTGGACGACGCGCTGCTGGTGCACCACCGCGCCGTGGCCGTTGCCGACACGGCGCAGCACATCGCGCCGATGACTGTCAACCTGCTGCCCGGGCAGGCCGTGCTGACGGTGCCGAACATGCGCGCCAAGCTCGAAGCGCTGCTGCGCGGCCTGGGTGGCGGCTACGTGCCCGAGCCGCTGGCGCGCCCGCACATCGAGGCCGGCCACCTGGTGCGAAGGCCCACCAGCCGCGGCGACCACGTCGCCAGCCTGCATTACGCCTGGCGCGCTGAGCACGGCGCCGCCGGCCTGGGCCGGGCCTTGCAATGGTGGCTGCAGCAGCTGGACAGCCCGGTGACGCGCCTGGCGCTGCTGGAACGCCACGCCGGGCCGCGGCCCTGACTCGTCGGGCACGCGACGGCACACGGGCATGCACGCGCCAGGCTACCGCGGGCGCTTTGCGCCGTCGCCGACCGGGCCCTTGCACGCCGGCTCGCTGGTCGCGGCGCTGGCCAGCTGGCTGGACGCGCGCGCTCACGGCGGTCAGTGGCTGGTGCGCATCGAGGACGTGGACACGCCGCGTTGCGTGGCGGGCATGGACGAGGTCATCCTGGCCCAGCTGTCGGCCTGCGGGCTGCGGCCCGACGAGCCGCCGTGGGTCCAAAGCCAGCGCGGCGCCGCTTACGCCGACAGCCTGGACCTTTTGGTGCGAGTGGGCCGGGCCTACGCGTGCGGCTGCACGCGCGCCGACATCGATGCGGCCTGGGCCGCCCGCGGCGTGGCGCACCAGCGGCATGCAGAGCGCATCTACCCGGGCACCTGCCGCGACGGCCTGCACGGCAAGCCGGCGCGGGCCTGGCGGCTGCGCGCCGAGGGCGTGTGGAGCTGGCATGACCGCCGTCTCGGCCCGCAGGAACAGGACGTGGCGCAGGCGGTGGGCGACTTCGTGCTACGCCGCGCCGACGGCCTGTGGGCCTACCAGCTGGCCGTGGTGGTGGACGACGCCGCGCACGGCATCACCCACGTGGTGCGCGGCGAAGACCTGGCTGACAACACGCCGCGCCAGATCGCCCTGCAGCAGGCGCTGGGCCTCGCCACGCCGGCCTACCTGCATACGCCGCTGGTGTTGGCGGCCGACGGGCACAAGCTGAGCAAGCAGAACGGCGCCGAGGCGCTTTCGCTTGACGACCCGATGGCTACCGTGGCCGCCGCGTTGCGGGTGCTGGACATGCCCCTGCACGCGGACACGATGCAGGACCTGTTGTCGGCCGCCGTGCAGGCCTGGGGTGCCCGTTGGCCTTGCCGGGTGGCTGCCCCGTCCCGGCACGGGGGCAAACCCAAGGTCTGACAATCGCGCATCGAGACCTTTTTCCGGAGCACTCCATGACCCTGCAAGAACAACGCGGCCTGCTGGCCGTGGCCTTGATGGCTGCCTTTGCCGACGGCCAGAAGGCCGACGCCGAGCGCGAGGAGATCAAGCGCATCGCCGAATCGCTGGGCGCGCAGGCGGCGGGCCTGAACGTGACGGCGCTGCTGCAGGACGTGCTGCTCAAGCGCATCACCCTGGCCCAGGCCGTCGCAGATGTGAAGGCGCCAGAACTTCGCCAGCTGGCCTACGAACTGGCGCTGGGCGTGTGCGATGCCGACGGCGCGCAAAGCGCGGCCGAAACCCAGTTCTTGCTGGCGTTGATGCAGCAGCTGGGTGCCGACGCCGGTGTCAACGCGCAGGCCGATGCGATGGCGGCCATCACCGACGCGCCTGCCAGCGTGCCCGTGGATGCCGCGCTGCAGGCTCCCGCGGCGGGCAGGGCGGTGGACCGCGCGGCGCTGGAGGCCAGCGTCAAGAACCACGCCCTGCTGTGCGGTGCGCTGGAGCTGCTGCCGCAGAGCTGGGCGTCGATGGCCATCATCCCGCTGCAGGTGAAGATGGTCTACGGCATCGGCCAGGCGCATGGCGCGCAGCTCGACGCGTCGATGGTCAAGGAATTCATCGCCGCGGCGGGTGTGGGGCTGACCTCGCAGTACGTCGAGCAGTTCGGCCGCAAGCTGCTCGGCGGGCTGCTGGGCTCGGTGCTGGGCGGTTTGGGCCGTGGCGTGGGCAGCGCCGGCGCCGGCATGGCCATGAGCTTTGCCACCACCTACGCGCTGGGCCAGCTGGCCGTGCGCTACTACGGCGGCGGCCGGCAGATGAACACGCAGTTGCTGCGTGACACCTACCAGGGCCTGCTGGGCCCGGCGCGCCAGATGCAGACCACGTTGCTGCCGCAGATCCAGGAACGCGCGCGCACGCTGGACGCCAGCAAGGTGCTGGACATGGTGCGCCAGCCCTTGGCGAAGTGACGCCGCGTTTTCAGCCCCATGCAGGGCTGGCATCATCGGGCTCCCACCCACTTAGGAACCGTAAATGACGACCACTCCCTCCGGCCTGCAGTACGAAGACACGGTGCCCGGCACCGGTGCCGAGGCCACCGCCGGCAACCATGTGCGCGTGCACTACACCGGCTGGCTCTACGACCCGACCGCGAAGAACTCGCGCGGCAAGAAGTTCGATTCCAGCAAGGACCGCGGCGACCCCTTCAGCTTCGGCCTGGGCGGCGGGCAGGTCATCCGCGGCTGGGACGAAGGCGTGCAGGGCATGAAGGTGGGCGGCACGCGCGTGCTGACGATTCCCGCCGAGCTGGGCTACGGCGCCCGCGGTGCCGGCGGCGCGATCCCGCCGAATGCAACGCTGGTGTTCGAGGTCGACCTGCTGTCGGTCTGAACCCGTCTCCACAAAGCAAAACGGCCCCGGTGTTCCCGGGGCCGTTTCGTTGTGCTCAAGACGCCAGCGTGCCGGTGCTTGAAGTCAACGCGGGCGGTCGCCTGACTTCGCGAAGGTCTTGCCGGCCGGCTTGAAGGCCTTGCCGAAAGGCTTGGGCCCGAAGCTCTTGCCGCCCGGGCGCTCGGGGCGCGCGAAAGGCTTGGGCGGCTCGGGCCGCTTGGGTTCCAGACCTTCGACGATGGTCGCCGGAATGCGCTGCGTGGTGTAGCGCTGGATGCGGTGGATCATGCCGCTGTCGCGACGCTCGGCCAACGTCACCGCCAAACCCGTGCGGCCAGCACGCCCGGTGCGGCCGATGCGGTGGACGTAGTCCTCTTCCTTCATCGGCAAACCGTAGTTGATGACGTGGCTGATGCTGGGCACGTCGATGCCGCGCGACGCCACGTCGGTGGCGACCAGGATCTTCAGCTGCTTGCTGCGCAGGCCTTGCAGCACGCGCGTGCGGCGCCCCTGGGGGTGGCCGCCGTGCAGGCTGGCCACGTGGTGGCCCATGTCGGCCAGGCGGTCGGCCAGCCAGTCGGCGTCGCGCTGGGTGCTGGTGAAGACCACGGCCTGCTCCATGCTGCGCTCGGTCAGGATGTGGTCGAGCAGCGCGTTCTTGTGCGTCAGGTCGTCGGCCCAGTGCAGGCGCTGTTCGATGTCGGCGTGCGCTTCGGTGTGCGAGGAGATGTCGATGCGTTGCGGCTTGTTCAGCAGCTGCTCGGCCAGGCGGCCAACGAAGCCGGCGAAGGTGGCGCTGAACATCATCGTCTGGCGCGTTGCCGGGGTGGCGGCAGCGATGTGCTGGATGGGCTCGATGAAGCCCATGTCGAGCATGCGGTCGGCTTCGTCCAGCACCAGCAGTTCCACGTTCGCCAGCAGTGCCTTGCCCGACTCCATGTGGTCGATCAGGCGGCCGGGCGTGGCGATCAGCACGTCCAGCGGGCCACGCAGGGCCTTCAGCTGCGCGCCG
>JANNWL010000064.1:0-4268 GCA_031414735.1 Burkholderiales bacterium
CTGCCCGCAACGATCATGCACCAGATCGCCAAGGGCTATACCGACGAGCAGATCAAGCTCGTCGCCGACTACCTGGCTGCCCAGCAGCCGTCGAAGTGAAGGCGCGCACCATGAACCACGCTGTGAATGCAGAGCTCTCACGCCGCCGCTTGCTGGGCGCCGGCGCCGCCCTGGCAGGCCTGGGCCTGGCCGGCTGCGCGAGCGGCCCGGCAGCCGGCCCGTCGATCGGCCGTGTCGTCATCGTCGGTGGCGGCTTCGGCGGCAGCACCGCGGCGCGCTACCTGCGCCTGTGGGGCGGCAATGTCGACGTGACACTGGTCGAACGCAACGCCAGCTTCGTGTCGTGCCCCATGAGCAACCTGGTGGTGGGCGGCTACAAGCAGGTGGCCTACCTGACCCAGGGCTACGACGGCCTGCGCGCCCTGGGCGTGAAGGTGGTGCAAGGCGAGGTCACGGCGGTGGACGCGGCGGCGAAGAAGGTCAGGCTGGCCAGCGGCGCCGAGTTGTCCTACGACCGATTGATCCTGTCACCCGGTGTCGACTTCATGAACGACCAGGTGGTGGGCCTGGCCGCCGCCTTCGACAGCGGCCGCGTCCTGCACAGCTGGAAGGCCGGCCCGCAGACCGTGGCCCTGCGCCGCCAGCTCGAAGCCCTGCCGGACGGTGGCATCTACGCCATCAGCATCCCCAAGGCCCCGTACCGCTGCCCGCCCGGACCCTACGAGCGCGCCTGCATGGTGGCCAGCTATTTCAAGACCGCCAAGCCGCGCGCCAAGGTGCTGGTGCTGGACGGCAACCCCGAGATCACGAGCAAGAAGGCGCTGTTCGAGAAGGCCTTCAAGGACCACTACGCCGGCATCATCGAATACCGCCCGAACAGCGAGCTCAAGGAGGTGGTGGGTACGACGGCCAAGCTGGAGTTCGACGACGTCAAGGCCGACATCCTGAACGTCGTGCCGCCGCAGCGCGGTGGCGACATCGCGCGCCAGGCCGGCTTGCTGAACATGAACAACCGCTGGGTCGGCGTGAACTGGCTGACCATGGAATCCACTGCCGCCCCGGGCATCCACGTGCTGGGTGACGCCACGTTTTCTGCGCCGGCCATGCCCAAATCAGGCCACATGGCCAACCAGCACGCCAAGGTGGCAGCGGCGGCCATCATCCAGCTGCTCAGGGGCGAAGCCGTCAACGCCACGCCGGTGGTGATGAACACCTGCTACAGCTTCGTCACTGCCGCCGACGTGATCCACGTGGCTTCGGTGCACCAGTACGACGCGGTGGACAAGACCTTCAAGACGGTGCCCGGCTCGGGCGGTGTGTCGGCCGCTGCAAGCCAGATCGAAGGGCGTTACGCGCTGGGCTGGGCCGACAACATCTGGGCCGACATGCTGGCGGTTTGAACGACGCCGCCGGCTACGGTGCGATGGTGCCGGTGGCCGGCGACTCTGACCGGGCCGCCGAATCGGGCCTGGCGCCGGTGACTGAAGTGGCCGCTACACAGGTGGCGCCGTAGGTCAACAGCCGCGCGACCGTGCCGTTGTTCTGGACCACGCATCGGTACAACGACCGGCCGTCCATGCCGGCGTACGAGACCTTCATGTCGAACAAGCCCACATCGAGGCTGATGTAGCCGCAACGGCCGCCGACCACCACGGTATTGACTGGGCAGGATGCTTGCACTGCGACGCCGTTTCCCGCAGCCACGCTGAAGGTGGAGTTGACGTAGGTGACGTTTACTGGCCCGGCCGGCCCGGCCAGCCCGGTGGCGCCGGTCGCCCCCGCCGGGCCGGCAACGCCTTGCAGGCCCATCGGCCCGGTGGCTCCCTGCTGCCCGGTAGTCCCTGCAGCGCCAGTGGCCCCGGTCGCCCCAGTCGCCCCAGTGGCGCCGGGCAGTCCGGTCGGTCCGCGCGGACCCACCGGCCCGACGGCGCCTGTCGGCCCCGTGGCGCCGACAGGCCCCTGGTCAGCCAGCGTGATGTCCAGCCGCGCCGGTTGGCCGGTGGCGGTGTTCTCCTTGCTGTCGAAAAATGCGATGGTGGCCGGTGCCGACAGCGCAGGTGCCAGGTAGAGCCCGAAATTGCTGCCGGGGCTGGTGATCCAGTTCTTCACCTGAGCCGACACGTCGACCGAGACGAACTGGTTGGCTGCCGTCACTGCCACCGTGGGGCCGCTGCCGCCACCCGAGGTGGGTGGCGCGCTGGCGCCCGTGGTGCTGGCCTCACCCCACGCGCCGTTGACGGTCTGCACTTCAAGCAGGCCCGGCGTGGCGATGCGGTTGACGTACATCACCAGCGTGGCCTTGACGACTTTGGCCGCCGTCGTGGCCGCGGGCAGCGTGGACAGGTCGAACTGCAGCAGGCCGGCCGAGCCGCCGCCGATGTTCAGCGTCGGCAGGGCGCCAAAGTTCGCCGCCGGCACGCTGGTGCTGACATGCGTGTCGGCGGCAAGGGGTGCGTCCAGGGCCCAGGCGGCGGGGCTGGCGAAAGCGGCGGCAAGGGCAGCAGCCAAAGCGTGCGACCGCGGCTGCAACAGCGTGTTTGTCATGGCGACTCCTTTGGGTTGGAAGAAGGGAAAGCTTCGCAGTCTTCAGCAGACAGCGGCGGCACCGCGCGCGCTGCCCAGAGCACCCGGTGTCAGCCGCGGCGGCGCACCGCAGCCAAACAGGCCAGCCCGGCCAACAGCAGGGCGGCACCTGCCGGTTCGGGCACGACGCTGACACCCGCCGGCACGGTCACGTCCAGCGCCCAACGGCCGGTGCGCTGGCTGCCGTCAATCTGAACGAAGGTGGCGTTCGGGTTGCTGCCGCCCAGGTACTGCGCGGTGTAGTGGGGCTGGCCGGTCATGCTGTAGCCGTCCGCCAACTGACCCAGCGGGTTGTTGCCGTCCTGTGAAAGCACCAGCGTGTACAAGCCCGGCAGCGCGCCGGGGTGGCTGAAGGCCGCGTCCCAGCAAAAGCTGATGCCGCAGGTATTGGCCGAGCCGACATTGCCCGCCACCTGGTTGCCCGCGCCGTCGAACAAGGCCAGCACCGGAGCGAAGCCGCCTTGGGTGACAACCGTGCCGCTGCCGTTGGTGCCGCCGTTGTACGAAAAGGTGGCCGCAGACACGTTGCCGACAGCAGCCAGACTGAAGGTGTAGCTGGCCCGCTGGTCGTCGGTGTTAAAGCTGCCCTGGAAGGAGAACACCAGCGCGTGTGCGCTGCTTCCTGCCAGCGCCAGGCTCAGAGCCATTGCCCTTGAAAAGTCGCGGCCGCTTGATCGGGAAACCAGCATCTTGCACCCCACAACGCGGCGCGCGCCGCTGATCTGATCGACGCGGAATGTCGCACGCGGCGCATTTTTGCGCCACCGTTTCGGGGTACGCCTGGGGTCAATCCCCTTCCACTCTAGGGGGGGGCGCACCTTCAGCCCCCGCCGCAAGCGCTGATGAAGCGCCGGAACTCGGCGTGCCGGGCCACGGTGCCACCCAGGCCCGTCAAGGCTTGATGTAGGCCGCGCCTTCCTTCTGCAGCTTGGCCAGGCGCACCACGCCCGAGGGCGTGAAGTCGGCTTCCTGGATGAACTGGTCGCGCTTGAGGTTGCGGTTGCGCAGGGTGATCTCGCAGACCTCGAACTTCACGCCGCGGCCCACCAGGGCGGCCACGGGGCCGGCAAATGCGCCGCCGGAGGCGTCCTTGGCGCCCTCCATCAGCAGATCCACGCCCTGGGCATGGGTGACGACGGTGATCTTTGCGGTGGGGTCCACGTCCAGGTGGTTGCGGATGTTGCGCAGGCCCTTGGTGCCCTGGGTGGCGGCGTCGTCGATGTGATACACGACGCGGTCCTGCGCCATGGCGGCGGTGCCGAACACGGCCAGGACCAAGGTCAGGGCCAGGGCAGCGATGAAGTGGCGGGCGTGTTGAAGTCCCATGCGGCTCTCCTGGAGTTGAGGTGTGCCGGCGACTATGCCAGCCCGGGGTTGCCCTGGGTGCCGATCAGCCGCGGCGTGTTGATGCGGCGTGGCTTGACACGCCCGCCGCCCTGCGCCTTGAGCCAGGTTTCCAGCACGTCCCACACCGGTTTGTTGCCGGCGTTGCGCGCCTCTTCGGCCACCGGCGCCCAGCCGGCCACCTTGTAGGTCTTGCCGGGCTCGATGGGCTTGCCGGCCAGCACCATGTCGTTGATGCGCGAGCCCATCTTCTGGCCGGGCGTCAGGCTGTACTGCAGGCCGCCCACGCGCACCATGTCGCCGCCCTGCTGGTAATACGGGTCGGGGTTGAAGAGGTTGTC
>JANNWL010000065.1:0-4290 GCA_031414735.1 Burkholderiales bacterium
ATGAGGTCCAACTCGTCATAGGACGCGTCGATCACGCTGCCGGGACTGTGCCACGACTCCGGTGCGTAACGAGCGACGTTGTCGGCGTTAAACAGATAGGGCTTGCTGCTACTGGTGCCGGCCACCCATTGCCAGCTGAGATGGTTGCTGGCCAAGTCGCCATCGAGCAGATGGCTATACAGCCAGTCCGCGCCGGCGCGCCAATGCACTTTGCGTACATGCACGACATAGCTGGCCAGCCACATGCGCGCGTGGTTGTGCAGCGTGCCCGTGGCGTACAGCGTGCGCACGGCGGTGTCGACCACGGGTACGCCGGTGCCGGCCGTGCGGATGTCGGCCGGCAGCTCTTTGGCGTAGGCCGAATCAGGCAGCGGGCCCTCGCGCAGCGATGCCAGGATGCCATCGCCCCGGTGCTGCCAGACGTGCCGGAAGTAAGCGCGCCAGCCCAGTTCGAACACCAGCTTGTGCTGCACCTCCAGCGCGTGCTTCTGGTCCACCGTGGCCAGCACTTCAGGCAGACTCAGCAGGCCGTGGGTCAGGTAGGGCGACAGGCCCGTCACAGCGCCGTCGAGGGCGTTGCGAGTGCGCGCGTAGGCCGCCGGCCGCACGGCAGCCAGCATTTCCTGCGCGGCTTGCGGCGTGGGCTGCAGGGCTGGCATCGAATCAAACATCGGCTGCTGCACGGGTGCCCACCTCGCCACGCCGAACACGGTCGGCGCGCGCCTGCACGGCCTGCCGCTCGGCTGCGTCCAGGCGTGCCAGGTTCTTCACCTGCAGCGCCATGCGCGGGTTGCGCGCCAGCGTGGCTTCGTGGCGCATCAGGTAGTCCCAGTACAGCGTGGTGAAGGGGCAGGCGGTGTCCCCTGTGCGCAAGGCCGGGTCGTACCGGCAGCCCTTGCAATGCGGGCTCATCTTGGCGATGTACTTGCCGGTGGCGATGTAGGGCTTGCTGGCCATCACGCCGCCGTCGGCGTACTGGCTCATGCCCAACACGTTGGGCAGTTCCACCCATTCCACCGCGTCGACATACACCGCCAGGTACCAGGCATGCACCTGCTGCGGCTGCACGCCCAGCAGCAGGGTGTACAGGCCCGTGACCATCAGGCGCTGGATGTGGTGGGCGTAGCCGTGTTCCAGTGTCTGCGTGATGGTGTCGCGCAGGCAGGCCATGTCGGTGTCGCCCGTCCAGAACCAGGCCGGCAGCGGCTGCTGCGCGTCCTGCTCGTTGCGCTCCAGGTAGCCCGGCATCTGCGTCCAGTAAATGCCGCGCACGTACTCGCGCCAACCCAGGATCTGCCGCACGAAGCCTTCCACGCCAGCCAGCGGCGCCTTGCCAGCACGCCAGGCGGCCTCGGCCGCGGCCACCACTTCGCGCGGGTTCAGCAGCTTCAGGTTCAGCGCCGCGCCGAGGTGGGCGTGGTACAGCCAGGGCTCGCCGGGCCACATCGCATCCTGGTGCGGGCCGAAGTGGGGCAGGCGCTCGGCAATGAAGGTGTGCAGCGCCTGCAGCGCCTGCGGCCGCGTCACTGGCCAGGCGAAGCTTTCCAACCGGCCGGGGTGGGTGGCAAGGTGCTTCTCCACCAGGGCCATCACCTCACGTGTCAGCGAATCGGGCTCGAACTGGCTTCGCGGCGGCACGTTTTTCGGGCCGGTCTTGGGAAAAGGCTCGCGGTTTTCGGCATCGAAATTCCACTCTCCGCCGACTGGCTCGTCGCCGTCCATCAAGACCCGATGCCGGCGGCGCTGTTCACGGTAGAAGTACTCCAGCCGCAGCTGCTTGCGGCCCTTGGCGTGGGCTGCGAAGTCGCGCACCGTGGTGAAGAAGTGGCGGTCTTCGCGCACGTCAAACGGCAGGCCGGCCTCGGCGGCCACCGTCTTCAGCGCTTGCAGCACGCGCCAGTCGCCGGGGGCCGTCATAACCAGCTGCAGCGGCTTCAGCCGGTGCACGTCGGCGTGCAACTGCGCTGCCAGAGACCCGTGGTTGACCGCGTCGTCCAGCGCCGTGTAGTACAGCAGCCGGCCCGCCGCTCGCAGGTCGGCAGAGAAGTGCCGCATCGCCGACAGGAACATCACCGTGCGTGGCTTGGACGACCACACATGCGTGGACTCCTCCATCACTTCAGCCATCCACACGGCGTCCTGCGACGCATCGAAGCCATCGAAGGCGGCAGCGTCCAGATCCAGCTGGTCGCCGAGCACCAGAACGAGGCGGCGCAGCTCAACCACGGCGTGCGCCCTGCTTGCGGCAGGCGTCGGAACACACTTTCACCTCGGCCCAGTTCTTGGCCCAGCTGCGACGCCAAGTCATCGGTCGGCCGCAAACCAGGCAGGGCTTGCAGGGCAGAGAGGCTTTGTTACCTTTGAAGCCCGTACTTCCCGCTTTCATCGGATTAAGTTGTTTTTCTTGCACATATGCAAATCGTACGCAACTTGCTTGACCGCCGCGTGAGCGGCAGCCCAATACCTTGGGAACGCCGTGGCAATCGATGCTCGGTGCGCAGGTGGAGCGAAAATATGGAACGCCCCGGGTTTTGAGGAGGCTCCAACTCTTGAGAAGATGGAGCCATGAACAAGTCGAACAAGTTCTCACCTGAGGTCCGTGAGCGCGCGGTGCGCCTGGTGCAAGAGCACCGTGGGGAGTACCCATCGCTGTGGGCCGCGGTCGAATCGATCGCACCGAAGATCGGCTGCGTGCCACAGACGCTGCTGACCTGGGTACAGCGCCTCGAGGTCGATACGGGTGCGCGCATCGGTGTCACCATGGCCGAGGCGCAGCGCGTGAAGGAGCTCGAACGCGAGGTCAAGGAGCTGCGCCGGGCCAACGAGATCCTGAAGTTGGCCAGCGCGTTTTTCGCCCAGGCGGGGCTCGACCGCCGAATCAAGTTCTGAGGGACTTTGTCGATGAACATCGGCAGGTCCATGGGGTCGAGCCGATCTGCAAAGCGCTGCAGATCGCCCCGTCAGGCTACAGATGCCATGCGGCACGCCAGCGCAGTCCGGCCTTGCTGCCTGCGCGCGTTCAGCGTGATTTGATGTTGGCCCCGCACATCGAGCGCGTTTGGCAAGCCAACCTGCAGGTGTATTGCGCCGACAAGGTGTGGAAGCAGCTGGGCAGGGAAAGCCTGGCGGTGGCGCGCTGCACCGTCGAGCGGTTGATGCGGCACCAGGGCCTGCGCGGGGTGATGCGCGGCAAAGTGGTGCGCACCACGATCAGCGATGCCAAGGCGCCTTGCCCGCTTGACCGCGTGAACCGCGTGTTCAAGGCGCAGCGGCCCAACCAGCTCTGGGTGTCGGACTTCACCTATGTCTCGACCTGGCAGGGCTGGCTGTACGTGGCCTTCGTCATCGATGTGTTCGCCCGGCGCATCGTGGGTTGGCGAGTGAGCAGCTCCATGCGCACGGACTTCGTACTCGATGCGCTGGAGCAGGCGCTTTACGCGCGCCAGCCTGAACGCCAGGAAGCGCTGATCCACCACAGCGATCGCGGCTCGCAGTACGTCGCGATCCGCTACAGCGAACGCCTGGCCGAGGCCGGCATTGAGCCCTCTGTGGGCAGCAAAGAAGACAGCTATGACAACGCCTTGGCCGAGACGATCAACGGCTTGTACAAGGCTGAGCTGATCCACCGTCGGGCGCCGTGGAAGACCAAAGAGGCGGTGGAGCTGGCCACCCTGGATTGGGTGTCTTGGTTCAACCATCACAGACAGACGGAGCCTCTGGGCTACATCCCGCCCGCAGAAGCTGAGGCAAACTAGTACCGGCAACTCGCCAGTCAAGCCACCACGGTGGCGGCCTGACTTGAACCAAACAGCCTCCACGAAACCCGGGGCGGTTCATCATGAACCATCGCAAGCGCTTCGAGCGGGCTGCGGTCAAAGAAGACCAAGTCCGCGCCGTCTGGTTGCGCCCGGTACTTCTCGGTGTCGCGGCGCAAGATCTCGCGAGCAAACGTCTCGTGGCCTGGTCGCGGTGGTTGCCCGCGCGCCAAGCTTTCAGTGATAACTTCCCGCGCTGAATCAGTGACCGTTCGAAAGCCGAGGTTTCCGAATTCAGCGAGGGGGGGCTGTCTTGCCTGCGCCTGGCCCGCCAGTGAGGACGACTCGAGGCATGCGGACGGTGTGTGTTGCGATGCCTAACGTTCGCGCTAAGCGGGCGCCAACGGTAGGACGCCAGGGCCCGGGCTGTGAAAATGCACCGTGTGCCACAGGCCGGGCCCTGGCGGCCTGCCGTTGGTGCTCCGCTTGAGCGAATATGAAGGGACTTCCCACTTTCCAGTAACGGTGTCGAGGC
>JANNWL010000066.1:0-3192 GCA_031414735.1 Burkholderiales bacterium
ACGCAGGCGCGGGTGCGTATTGAAGCGGTGGGCAACGTGTTCTTCGACGTGTCGAACGCCAACTTCACCATCCGCCTGACGGGTGACGCCAACGCCGACGGCGCGGTGAACTGCCTGGACATCGCCGTGGTGCGCGCCGCCTTCGGCAAGCGCACGGGACAGCCGGGCTTCAACCCGGCGGCTGACTTCAACAACGACGGCGTCATCGACATCCGCGACCTGAGCTACGTGTCGCAACGCCTGACGGCCGGCACCCGCTGCTGACCACGCAAGGCACGAGGCCCCTGGCGAAGCGATTCACCAGGGGCCTTTTTTCTTGGGCGACTCCGCCGCAGTCTTCAGCCGCCGACTTCAACCATAGACATTGCGCAGCGTGCCCAGCCCGTCGATGACGACTTCGACGGTGGTGCCCGGCTTCATGGGCATCGCACCCAGCGAGGTGCCGCACAGGATCACGTCGCCCGGCAGCAGCGTCATGTCGTGCGACAGGCGCGACACCAGTTCGGCCGGGCTGAAGAACATGTCGGCCAGGGCGTAGTTTTGCCGCTCGCGCCCGCCGACCAGGGTGCGCAGCGTGGCGGCGGCCGGATCGAAGTCGGTGTCTATCCAGGGGCCAAAGGCGCCGAAGCCGTCGAAGCTCTTGGCGCGCGTCCATTGCGGGAACGACGGGTCGCGCTGCAGCAGTTCGATGGCGGTGACGTCGTTGGCGCAGGCATAACCGAAGATGTGCGCAGCAGCCTCGTCACGCGACACGCTACGCGCCGTGCGGCCGATGACCACGGCCAGTTCCCCTTCGAAGAACACGCGGCCGACCTCGGCCGCTGGCGTGGGAATGGGCTGCTCGTGGCCGGCGGCACTGGCGGGCGACTTCAGGAAGTACAGCGGCTCGGCCGGTTCGGCCCAGCCGTTCTTGACCTGCGCGGCGCGGAAGTTGTTCCACAGGCCGATGATCTTGCCCGGCACGCAGGGCGCCAGCCAGGCCAGGCCGGCCAGCGGTACATGCTCACCGGTGGGTTGAGGTTCGGCGAACAAGTCTCCCGAGTGGACGATGACGGCGTCGCCATCGATGCTGCCCAGCGTGGCACGGCCTTGGTGGGTAAAGCGGGTCCAGCGCATGTTCCGGGTCTCCTGGCGGCGCAGTTCAGGCCAAGGCCTCGTCGAGCACTTCCACCCAGTGCTTGACTGGCGTGGTCGTGCCCGTTTGCAAATGCTGGATGCAGCCGATGTTGGCGCTGACGATGGCCTGCGCTTCCAGCGGCGCCAGGTGGCCCAGCTTGCGGTCGCGCAGCTGCTTGGACAGCACGGGCTGCAGCACGCTGTAGGTGCCGGCCGAGCCGCAGCACAGGTGGCTTTCACTGCCAGCGACCAACACGTCAAAGCCGAGTGCATTGAGATGCGTTTCCACCCCGCCGCGCAGTTGCTGCCCGTGCTGCAGCGTGCAAGGCGGGTGGAAGGCCAGGCGCGGCGTCTTGATGCCCTTGAGCTTGGGCCTGAGCAAGGGCACCAGATCGGGCAGCAGTTCGCTGAGGTCGCGCGTCAGCTCGCTCACCGCGCGGGCCTTGTCGGCGTAGTCCGGGTCGTGGGCCAGCGCATGGCCGTAGTCCTTGACGGTGACGCCGCAGCCCGAAGCGTTCATGACGATGGCTTCGACCCGGCCCTGCGACGTGAGGCCCTGCACCAGTGGCCACCAGGCGTCGATGTTGCGGCGCATGTCGACCAGGCCGCCGTCGATGTCATTCAGGTGCGTGCGCAGCGCGCCGCAACAGCCGGCGCCGTCGGCCACCAGGGTCTGGATGCCGGCGGCATCGAGCACGCGCGCCGTGGCGCTGTTGATGTTGGGGGCCATCGCAGGCTGCACGCAGCCCAGCAGCATCAGCACCTTGCGCGGGTGTTCGCGCTGCGGCCACTGGTGGGCGCGGGCGCCGCTGCGCGCCGGCACCTTGGCCTTCAGCGCTGCGGGCAGCAGCGGGCGCACGAGCTGGCCCAGCTTCATGGCCGGGCTGAACAGCGGCGAGGTCAGGCCCTCCTTCAGCGCGCCGCGCAGCAGGCGTTCGCCCAGCGGGCGCTGCACGCGCTCTTCGACGATCTTGCGGCCGATGTCGACGAGGTGGCCGTATTCGACGCCGCTGGGGCAGGTGGTCTCGCAGTTGCGGCAGGTCAGGCAACGGTCCAGGTGCTGCTGCGTGCTGCGCGTGACGGGCGCGCCTTCGAGCACCTGCTTCATCAGGTAGATGCGCCCGCGCGGGCCGTCGAGCTCGTCGCCCAGGAGCTGGTAGGTCGGGCAGGTGGCGGTGCAGAAGCCGCAGTGCACGCACTTGCGCAGGATGGCTTCGGCTGCCTGCCCGTCGCGGGTGCCCTTGAATTCAGGAGCGAGATTGGTTTGCATGGGGCGGGGTCAGAGGAGCTTCAGGAAGGGCAACACCAGCGGCATCAACAACGCTGCGAGAACCACCTGCAACCCCAGCGCCAGCGCAGCATAGGCACCGGCGTCGGGGTGGACTTGCAGGGCGCGTGCGGCGCCGACGCCGTGCGACGCGGTGCCGAGCGCAAAGCCCCGCACCTCGAAGCTGCGAATGCGCAGCGCATCGAACAGGTACTTGGCGCTGACGGCGCCGACCAGGCCAGTGAGCACCGCGAACACTGCCGCCAGCGCCGGGATGCCGCCGAGCTGCGCCGCAATGCCCATGGCCACCGGCGCCGTCACCGATTTGGGTGCCAGCGAGGCCAGCACCTCGTCCGGCAGGCCCAGGGCCCAGCCCAGGGATACCGCACTCCCCGCCGCCACCGCGCCGCCGGCCAGCGCCGCAGCCAGCAGCGGCCAGGCGCGGCGGCGCAGTTCGGCGCGCCGCTGCCACAGCGGCCAGGCCAGCGCCACCACGGCCGGGCCGAGCAGGAAGTGGATGAACTGCGCACCCGAAAAGTAGCTGGGGTAGGACGTGCCGGTGGCCGCCAGCAGCAAGGCCAGCGCCACCACCGTCCACAGCACCGGGTTGGCCCAGGGTGCGTGGTCCAGTCGCGCGTAGACGGCCTGCGCCAGCACATAGACGCTGAGCGTGGCGGTCAGCCCGAACAGCGGCGTGGCCGACAGGTAGACCCAGAGTTCGACGACGTTCTCCATCGGGCTCAGGCCGCCGCCTTGCCTGCAGCGGCCGGCAGCAGCGCGCGCAGCACCAGGGCCGTCACGACCAGCCC
>JANNWL010000067.1:0-7592 GCA_031414735.1 Burkholderiales bacterium
ATGACAGTCATGGTGTTACCAGCGCTTGGTTTTGATGTTGTGGACATGGGCGTGCTCGCCCGCCTTGATGGGTGCGACGACCTTGCCCATCGAGATGCCGTACTTGATGACGGTGTCGCCGGCGGACATGTCCTTCAACGCCACCTTGTGGCCGATGGGAATGTCCTGCTGGGCATTGACGGCCATCATGCGGTCCTCGTCCATGATCCAGCCGTTCAGCGCCATGCCGGCCTTCACACCTTCCACCACCACCACGGCCACGCTGTCGTGGGCGTCGTGCAATACGAAATGAATCATCCTGTGCTCCTTTGAAGCTGCGCCGTCTTTGGCGCGCTGGGCGGGAGTATCGCGGCCGCATCGGCCCGCTGTCAAATAGGTCATATAGATGACTTGAATGAATGCAGACAGCCTGACTAGAATCAGCCCGATGGCGACCATTGCACCCGACACCGCAGGCATGCCGCTGTACCGCGTCGTCAAGCGCGAACTGCTGCGCAGCATCGAGGCCGGCAGCGTCGCACCCGGCGCTGCGCTGGCCAGCGAGACCCAGCTGAGCGAAAGCTTCGGCGTGTCGGTGGGCACCGTGCGCCGTGCGGTGGATGACCTCGTGGCCGAGCACATCCTGGTGCGCCGCCAGGGCCGCGGCACCTTCGTGGCCACGCACACCAGCGACCGCTTCCTGTTCCAGTTCTTCCACATCGAACGCAGCGACGGCCTGCGCGAGGCGCCGGTGGTCGAGTTGGTGTCCTTCGAACGCACCCGGCTGGACGAAGAAGCCGCGCAGGCCTTGGCGCTCAAACCCAATGAACCGGCACTGCAGATCGAGAACCGCTTGCTCCTGCAGGGCCGCGCTGTGGTGCACGACAGGCTGGTCATTCCAGCCGTGCTGTTCCGCGGCCTGACCGAAAAGCGCTGGCGCGAGCGGCCCAGCACCATTTACCACCTGTACCAGACCGAGTTCGGCATCAGCGTCGTGCACGCCCACGAGCGGCTTCGCGCGGTGGGCGCCGACCGCGCCGCGGCGCGCGTGCTGGGTGTGCCCGCCGGCCAGCCCGTGTTGCAGGTGCGCCGCGTGGCGCTGGCGCTCAACGGCCAACCGGTGGAGTGGCGCGTCAGCACCGTCATCACCACCCAGCACGACTACGTGAACCTGCTCTCGCGCCCGGCATGAAGGCCCTGCCCGCTCAATTGCCAGGCCTCGCGGTCGCCGCCGGCGTGGGCCTGGCCGCGACCTTCGTGGCCGGGCTGCACGGCGGGCCGCAGATGCTTTACGCCTTGTTCTTTGGCGTCGCGCTGAACCACCTGGCGCACGCGCCGCGCACCAAGCCCGGCATCGAGTTCGGTGCGCGCACCGTGTTGCGCCTGGGCGTGGGCCTTCTGGGCGCACGCATCACGGCCACGCAGATCGCAGCCCTGGGCTGGCAGACGGCGGCCGTAGTCGCGCTGGCCGTGGCTAGCACCATCGCCCTGGCCCTGTTCATCGGCCAGCGCCTGGGCTTGTCGCGTGCCAAGAGCGTGTTGGCCGGCGGCGCCGTGGCCATCTGCGGGGCCTCGGCCGCACTGGCCATCTCTGCCGTGCTGCCGCGCGAAAAGGACGGCGAGCGCTTCACGCTCATGGTGGTGGTGTCGGTGACGCTGCTGTCCACAGTCGCCATGGTCGTGTACCCGCTCATCGTGCGCCTGTTCGGCCTGCCGCCAGAATTGGGCGGGTTGTTCCTGGGCGGCACCATCCACGACGTGGCCCAGGTGGTGGGCGCCGGCTACACCATCAACCACGAGACCGGCGACGCCGCCACCGTGGTCAAACTGCTGCGCGTGGCGATGCTGGCCGTGGTGGTCGCCATCGTCGCCTTCGCCTTCCGCGAACAACGCCTGGCGGCCGCCCTGCCCCGTGCCGATGGCAGTGCGCCGGCGCGCCAGCCGCTGTTGCCGTGGTTCCTGTGGCTCTTCATCGCCATGGTCTTCGTCAATTCGACGGTGGGGCTGGCACCTTGGCTGCAGCAGGGGCTGGGCAGCGCATCACGCGCCTGCCTGGTGCTGGCCATCGCCGCACTGGGCATGAAGACCTCGTTCGCGCAGCTTGCGCGCATGGGTTGGCGGCCGGTGGCGCTGATCGTGGCCGAGACCCTCTGGTTGGCCGTCTTCGTGCTGTTGGCGGTATTGGCGCTGCGCTGAAGGCTTGGGCGGCGCATCGGCGCACCCTGCTTGGGCCGATGTCGCGAAGTACGGTGATTTCCCGGGTCACATCGGGTCTTCGAACGCCATTCGCGGCCACATCTGGGCAGGGCTTCATGACAACATTCAATCCCTCAGATCAGAGGCTTGACCCATGCTCAGCGCCCCCACACCCCCAACGGAAGAAGACAGGCAGCGCGCCCTGGACGGCCTGGGCGTGCTCGACACGGCTGCCGAGGCCGGGTTCGATGCCTTGGTGCAGGCGGCAGCGCTGATCTGCGGTGTGCCCATTGCCCTGGTCAGCCTGGTTGACCATGACCGACAGTGGTTCAAGGCCAACCTGGGGCTGCCGGGCGTTTCGCAGACGCCACGCGACATCTCCTTCTGCGGCCACGCCATCGACCAGGACGGCTTGTTCGAGGTTCAAGACACGGCCCTGGATGGGCGCTTTGCCGACAACCCCCTGGTAGTGAACGATCCGGGCATCCGCTTCTACGCCGGTGCACCGCTGGAACTGGACAACGGTGCGCGGGTGGGCACGCTTTGCGTCATCGACCGCCAACCGCGCCAGCTCACCCCCACGCAGCGCCAGGCGCTGCAGCAACTCTCGATCGCCGCTGCCCAGGCCCTGGCGTCTCGCCAGCAGGCACTGGCTTTCGCTGACAGCGAGGCCAGGTTCCGCGCACTCAGCGACGCCGCGCCACTGGGCGTCTTTGCGACTGACGCCCACGGCGCCTGCACGTACACAAACTCGCGTTGGCAGGCCATCTACGGGCTGGGTGGCGACGAGGCCCTGGGCGACGGCTGGAGCCGCACCCTGCACCCCGACGACCGCCCCGCCGTGTTCGCCGAGTGGCAGCGCACCGCTGCCGTGCGGCAAGACTTCGACATGAGCTTCAGGGTCGTGCACGACAGCGGGCAGGCACGCCACGTGCGGTCGGTGGCGCGCGCGGTGGTCGACAGCGCTGGCACGACCACCGGTTATGTGGGCTCGGTGGAAGACATCACCGACAAGCTGAATGACCAGCGGGCCCGGCGCAAGAGCGAGGCCTTGCTCAACCGCACCGGCGAGCTCGCCAACGTCGGCGGCTGGGAACTGGACCTGGCCAGCGGTGAGCTGACTTGGTCGGCCCAGACCTGCCTGATCCACGGCCTGCCGCCAGGCCACCGGCCGCAGCTCGCCGAGGCCATCAATTTCTACGCGCCAGCGGCGCGGCCGGTCATCCAGGCCGCTGTCGAGCGCGCCATGCAAGAGGGCACGCCCTGGGACCTGGAACTGCCCTTCATCCAGGCCGGCGGCCGGGCGATCTGGGTGCGCGCCGTCGGCCTGGCCGAGTTCGAGGCCGACAAACCGGTTCGCCTGCTGGGTGCTTTCCAGGACATCACCGAAGCCGTCACCCAGCGACGCGCGCTGGAGCAAGCCCACCAGCGCATCCAACTGGCCACCGACAGCGGCGGCGTCGGCATCTGGGACTGGGACCTGCTGACCGATGCGCTGACCTGGGACGCCTGGATGTACCGGCTTTACGGCCAACCTGAAGGCAGCACGGCCGGCGCCTACACGCTGTGGAGCCAGCACCTGCACCCGCAGGACCGCAGCGCCGCAGAGACGGCCGTTCGGCTGGCCGTGGCCGGCGAGCGCGAGTTCGACACCGAATTCCGCATCGTCTGGGCTGATGGCAGCGTGCGCCATCTTCGCGCCGCCGCACGCACCGAGCGCGACGAACACGGCAAGGCCTTGCGCATGGTCGGCGTGAACTGGGACGTGACCGACCTGCGCCGCCTGTCCGACGCGGTGGCTGAACAGCACGAATTGCTGCGGGTGACCTTGCAGAGCATCGGCGACGCCGTGATCACCACCGACGCCGCCAGCCGCATCACCTGGATGAACCCGGTTGCCGAGCGGCTGACGGGCTGGCTGTCGGCCGAGGCAATTTCGCGGCCGCTGACGCAGGTGTTCCACATCGTGCACCAGGACACGCGCGCGCCAGCGCCCGACCCGGTGGCCGTGTGCCTGCAGCAAAGCGCCGTGGCGGGCCTGGCACACAACACCGTGCTCCTGTCGCGCAGCGGCGTCGAGTTCGGCATCGAAGACTCGGCCGCACCCATTCGAAACGGTCGCGGCGAGATTTTGGGCGCCGTGCTGGTGTTCCATGACGTGACGGAACAGCGAAGACTTTCAGGCGAGATGACCTACCGGGCCAGCCACGACGCGCTGACTGGCCTGGTCAACCGCACGGAGTTCGAAGGCCGGCTCCGCCGCGCTCTGGACAAGACGCGCGAAGACGGCAGCGAGCACGCGATGATGTTCGTCGACCTGGACCAGTTCAAGCTGGTCAACGATGCCTGCGGCCATTCGGTGGGCGACCAGCTCTTGCAGCAGGTCGCCAAAATGCTGGGCAACATCGTTCGCACGCGCGACACCCTGGCGCGGCTGGGTGGCGACGAGTTCGGCGTGATCCTGGAGCACTGCACCTCGGACCAGGCACAGCGCGTGGCCCAGCAAATCTGTGACTGCATGGACAACTTCCGCTTCGTGCATGAAGACCGCCGTTTCCGCATTGGTGCCAGCGTCGGCCTGGTGCCGGTGGACAAGCGCTGGGCCAGTACCGCCAACGTGGTGCAGGCCGCGGACGCCGCCTGCAGTGCCGCCAAGGAGGCCGGGCGAAACCGGGTGCACACCTGGTTTGACACCGACCAGGCCATGCGGGCGCGGCATGGGCAGACGGAATGGGCCTCGCGCCTGGAACATGCCCTCGACGAAGACCGTTTCGTCCTGTACGCGCAACGCATTGCCCACGTGACCACACCCGAACCCGGTTTGCATGCCGAGATCCTCCTCAGGCTGACCAACCCCGACGGCACGCTGACGCTGCCCGGCGCGTTCCTGCCTGCCGCCGAGCGCTTCCACCTGGCCACCCGCATCGACCGCTGGGTGCTGCGCCACACCATCGAGGCCTTGAAAGGCCTGGCCGATCTCACGGTCGTGAACACGCTTTGCGTCAACCTGTCCGGCCAGTCCGTGGGCGACCGCGCCTTCCACCAACATGCCATCGAGGTGCTCAGACAGGCCGGCCCTGCCCTGTGCGCAAGGCTTTGCCTTGAAGTCACGGAAACCGCCGCGATCACCAACACGGTCGATGCTGCGGCCTTCATACAGCAAGCGCGGGCCCTGGGCGTGCGCGTGGCGCTGGACGACTTCGGCGCCGGGGCGTCTTCCTTCGGCTACCTCAAGACGCTGAAGGTCGACATGATCAAGATCGACGGCCAGTTCATCAAGGACCTCATCGACGACCCGCTGGACGACGCCGCGGTGCGCTGCTTCGTCGATGTGGCCCGTGTGCTGGGGCTGAAGACCGTGGCCGAATTCGTCGACCGGCCCGAGATCCTGCAGCGCGTGCGAGACATCGGCATCGATTACGCCCAGGGCTACCTGCTGCACAAACCGCAGGACCTGACGCTGGTGCTCAAGCAGCCGTCGGCAACAGCCGTGCACGGCTGAGCCGCACCCGGCGGCCCGCGGCTGTCAGTTCGACGCGGTGCTGCCGCGCACCACCAGCGTCCAGGGCAGGGACACCGGCTCGGCCGGCAGGCTCAGCCGCAAGGCATCCAGCACCGAACGCGCGGTTTCAGCGCCTATGGCATAGCGCGGCAACTGCACGCTGGACATCGCCGGGTGGAGCTGGCGCGAGATGGCGAAGTCGCCAAAGCCCAGCAGGGCCAGTTGCTGCGGCACCTTCACGCCACGCCGCAGCGCTTCCAGCAAGGCGCCGCAGGCGAGATGGTCGTTGGCGAAGGCCGCGGCCGTCACTGCCGGCGGGCCGGCGCGCACCAGTTCGCCCAACACCTGCCGGCCAGCGTCAAAGGCGTCACCTGCGGGTGCGTTGACCACGCTGACCACCGCGCCAGCCGCACGGGCGGCGGCGGCAAAGGCCATGCCGCGTTCGTGGGCCCGGTAGTCCTCGGCGACGGCACTGTCCACATAGGCCAGCACGCGGTGGCCGCAGCGCAGCAGGTGTTCGGCCATGGCCGCGCCCACCTCGTCGTGGTTGAAGCCGATCTGTGTGAAGGCGGTACGCCGGGCGCCCCGCGCGGGCGGGTGGTGGTCCCAGATCTCGATCACCGGCGTGCCGCCCGCTTGCGCGTCGGCCATGAGCTTCATCGCGCCGGGTGAATGGCGCCGGCCAGTGACCACCAGGGCTGCCGGGCGCCAGCCCAACAAGGCGCGCAACTGGTGTTCTTCACGCTCGCGCGAGTAGCCGGTGGAAGCGATCAACAGTTCGAACCCAGCCGCCTGCAAGCCGTCGCTCAAGCCCTGGGCGGTTTCCGCAAAGATCGAATTGGACAGATTCGGCAGCAGCGCCGCCACCATGTTGCCGACGCCGCTTGCCAGCAGGCCGGCCTGCTTGTTTGGCACGTAGCCTGTTTGCGCCAATGCAGCCCGAATGCGTTGGGCGGTGTCCTCGGCCACGACCGCCGGTTCGCGCAGGAAGCGCGACACGGTGATGGCGGTGACACCCGCCGCGCGGCCCACGTCCTGCAAGGTCACGCGGCCATGTCCGCGCCGCGCCTGGCGGGCGGTGGGAACGGACGAGGGAGGGGCCACGGTCACCGGGTTACTCAGCATGGACGATGCGGGATGTTGGTCCTATGTTAGCGGTAACAGACGCCGAGTCCGCACCCCTTCCCCGCATGAGCAAAGTCCTGACCGAATTGCGCAGCCGCCGCTGGTTCGCCGCCAACGACATGCGCGGCTTCGCGCACCGCCAGCGCATGCAGCAGATGGGCCTGCGCCGCGAAGACGTGATGGAGCGGCCCATCGTCGCGCTCATCAACACCTGGAGCGACCTCTCGCCCTGCCACGCCCACCTCCGCGCGCGCGCCGAGGCCGTCAAGCGCGGCGTGCTGCTGGCTGGCGGCATGCCCTTCGAGCTGCCCGCCATGAGCCTGGGCGAGGTCATGGTCAAGCCCACCACCATGCTCTACCGCAACTTTTTGGCCATGGAAACCGAAGAGCTGCTGCGCAGCCTGCCCATCGACGGTGCGGTGCTGCTGGGCGGCTGCGACAAGACCACGCCAGGCCTGTTGATGGGCGCCATCAGCATGGGCATCCCGGCCCTCTTCTGCCCCGCCGGGCCGATGTTGAACGACCGCCACCAGGGCAAGACGGTAGGCGCGGGGACGCACACACGGCTGTTCTGGGACGACTACCAGGCCGGCAAGATCGGCGACGCCGAGTGGGTGCAGCTCGAAGCCCGCATGACGCGCAGCCCGGGCACCTGCAACACGATGGGCACCGCCAGCACCATGACGGCCATCGCCGAGGCGCTGGGCATGGCCCTGCCCGGCAGCACCAGCATCCCGGCCATGGACGCCGCGCACCCGCGCATGGCGGCCGACTGCGGCGAACGCATCGT
>JANNWL010000068.1:0-7976 GCA_031414735.1 Burkholderiales bacterium
TGCTGCTGGACGAGATCCGCACGCGGCTGAAATACCTGTGCGATGTCGGCCTGGGCTATCTGACGCTCGACCGGCAAAGCCGCACCTTGAGCGGCGGCGAGGTGCAGCGCATCAACCTCACCACCGCGCTCGGCACCTCGCTCGTCAACACCATGTTCGTGCTCGACGAGCCCAGCATCGGCCTGCATCCGCGCGACATGAACCGCATCGTGCAGGCCATGCACCGGCTGCGCGACGCCGGCAACACCCTGGTGGTGGTCGAACACGACCCGGCGGTGATGCTTGCCGCCGATCGGCTGATCGACATGGGCCCCGGCCCCGGCGAGCGCGGCGGCCAGATCGTGTTCGACGGCACGCCCGACCAGGCACGCGCGGCCGACACGTTGACCGGCGCCTACCTGGGCGGGCGCAAGCAGGTGCACATGGGTTTCCGCCGCCTGGTCGACGCGGCCACGCCCAAGCTGGTGCTGGAAGGCGCGCGCGACCACAACCTGCGCGGCGTGAACGTCGAGATCCCGCTGACACGGCTGGTGTGCGTGACGGGTGTCAGCGGATCTGGCAAGAGCACGCTGATCCAGGACGTGCTCTACCCCGTGCTGGCGCGCCACCTCGGCAAGCCCACCGACACGCCCGGCGCGCACGACCGCCTGCTGGGCATGGACTGGTTGGCCGATGCCGTGTTCGTCGACCAGAGCCCCATCGGCAAGACGGCGCGCAGCAACCCGGCCAGCTACGTCGGCGCCTTCGACGAGCTGCGCAAGATCTTTGCCGACGCCCCGCTGGCGCGCGAACGCAGCTACACCGCCGGCACCTTCAGCTTCAATGCCGGCGACGGCCGCTGCCCGACCTGCACGGGCAGCGGTTTCGAGCACGTGGAGATGCAGTTCCTCAGCGACGTCTACCTGCGCTGCCCGGACTGCGATGGCCGCCGCTATCGGCCGGAATTGTTGGACGTGAAGGTGCTGCGCGGCCCACTGCAACTGTCGATTGCCGACGTGCTGGACCTGACGGTGGCCGAGGCCGCGCACTGGTTCCAGAACGACCGCGAGGTGGTGGCACGGCTGCAGCCCATCGTCGATGTCGGGCTGGACTACGTGCGCCTGGGCCAGCCCGTGCCCACGCTGTCGGGTGGCGAGGCGCAGCGCCTGAAGCTGGCCGGTTTCCTGGCAGATGCCGCCGCCGGCCCGCGCCAGCCCGCCGCCAAGCGCGGCACGCTGTTCCTGTTCGACGAGCCGACGACCGGCCTGCACTTCGACGACATCGCCAAGCTGATGCGGGCACTGCGGCGTTTGCTGGAGGCCGGGCATTCGCTGATCGTCATCGAGCACAACCTCGACGTGATCCGCTCTGCCGACTGGATCATCGATCTCGGCCCCGAAGGCGGTGAGGGCGGTGGTGCGGTGGTGTGCACGGGCACGCCCGACGACGTGAAGGCGCACGGCACGTCCCACACCGGCCTGGCGCTGCGCGAGTACGAGGCGTCGCTGGGCGCTGGCCCGCTGGTGGCTGAAGAAGGGCGGCCGTTGCAGGCCATCGTGCGCGCACGGCGGCTGGCGGCCATGGCCGACGACAACAGCATCCGCATCGTCAACGCCAAGGAACACAACCTGAAGAGCTTGAGCGTGGACATCCCGCGCGGCAAGTTCAACGTCGTCACGGGGGTCAGCGGCTCGGGCAAGAGCACGCTGGCCTTCGACATCCTGTTCAACGAAGGGCAGCGGCGGTATCTCGAATCGCTGAACGCCTATGCACGCAGCATCGTGCAGCCGGCGGGGCGGCCCGAGGTCGATGCGGTGTACGGCATCCCGCCCACCGTGGCCATCGAACAGCGCCTGAGCCGGGGCGGCCGAAAGAGCACGGTGGCCACCACCACCGAGGTCTGGCACTTCCTGCGCCTGCTGTGGGTCAAGCTGGGCCTGCAGCACTGCGTGCACGACGGCATGCCCGTGCGCGCGCAAAGCGCCGAGAGCATTGGCGCGCAACTGCTGCGCGACCACCGCGGCGTACACGTGGGTTTGCTGGCGCCGCTGGTCATCAACCGCAAGGGCGTCTACACCGACCTCGCGAAATGGGCCAAGGCACGCGGCCACACCCACCTGCGCGTGGACGGTGAATTCCTGTCGCTCAGCCCCTTCCCGCGCATCGACCGCTTCAAGGAACACACGCTGGAGCTGCCGGTGGGTGACATCGTCATTGCGCCCGAGAACGAAGTCGAGCTGCGCGCCATGCTCAGCAAGGCGCTGGAGCTCGGCAAGGGCGTGCTGCACCTGCTGCACCCGCTGGACGGCCTGGCCGCCGCCATGCAAGGCGAGAGCACGGGCCTCGGCGTGGGCGCAGTGCAGGTCTTCTCCACCAAGCGCGCCTGCCCGCAATGCGGCACCAGCTACGCCGAACTGGATCCGCGCCTGTTCAGCTACAACAGCAAGCATGGCTGGTGCGGCACCTGCGTGGGCACGGGCCTGGCGTTGACGCGCGAACAGCGCCAGGCTTATGACGATTCGGTGCGCGACGACAAGGACAAAGGTCGCGAACAGAGCTTCCCGTCAGAAGAGACCGAGGTCGAAGGCGTGGCCGACCTGGCCTGCCCGGACTGCCACGGCGCGCGGTTGAACGCGCAGGCCCGTGCCGTGACTTTCGATACACACACCATTGCCAAGGTGGCGTCGTGGTCAGTGCACGAGGCACGGACCTGGATCGACGCGCTGGCGCTTGTGGGCCGTGACGCGGGCATCGCGCGCGACGTGGTGGTCGAGATCAAGAGCCGGCTCGAGTTCCTGGCCGACGTGGGCCTCGGCTACCTCACGCTGGACCGCGCCGCGCCCACGCTCAGCGGTGGCGAGGCGCAGCGCATCCGCCTGGCCGCGCAACTGGGCAGCAACCTGCAGGGGGTGTGCTATGTGCTGGACGAGCCCACCATCGGTCTGCACCCGCGCGACAACGGCATCTTGCTTTCTGCACTGGCCAAGCTGGGCGACAAGGGCAACACGCTGGTGGTGGTGGAGCACGACGAGGACACGATCCGCCGCGCTGACCACCTCATCGACATCGGCCCCGGCGCCGGCCGCCGCGGCGGCACGCTGGTGGCGCAAGGCAGCGTGGCAGACCTGTCGGCCAACGCCGATTCCGTCACCGGCCGCTTTCTGGCCAGCCCCTTGCAGCACCCGCTGCAGGCGCGCCGCGCCATCGACTGGGACGCCACCGCGTTGATGCTGCGCGGCGCCCACCTGCACAACCTGCAGCAGGTGGACCTGCGCGTGCCGCTGAACCGCCTGGTGGCGGTGACGGGCGTGAGCGGCTCTGGCAAGAGCACGCTGGCGCGCGACGTGTTGCTGGCCAACGTGCAGGCCCTCGTCGCGCTCAAGGTCAGCAAGGCCGGGCGCGACGCCATCGCCGCAGGCCGTGCGGCGGGCGGCTTGCCGGCGCTGGTGGGTTGCATGTCGATCGAAGGCTTCGAGTCCATCGACCGTGTGCTCGAAGTCGACCAGACGCCCATCGGCAAGACGCCGCGATCCTGCCCCGCCACCTACATCGGTTTCTGGGACGCCATCCGCAAGCTTTTCACCGAAACACTCGAAGCCAAGGCGCGCGGTTACGGCACGGCGCGCTTCAGTTTCAACACGGGCGACGGCCGCTGCCCGGGCTGCGAAGGCCAGGGCATGAAGACCATCGCCATGAGCTTCCTGCCCGACGTGAAGGTGCCCTGCGACATCTGCCACGGCGCACGTTTCAACCCAGAAACGCTGGCCGTGAGCTGGCGGGGAAAAAGCATCGGCGACGTGCTGCGCATGGAAGTCGACGAGGCCGTGGACTTCTTCGCGACCATGCCCGTCATCAGCCACCCGCTGCAGTTGCTGAAGGATGTGGGGCTGGGATATCTCACGCTCGGCCAGCCCTCACCCACGCTGAGTGGCGGCGAGGCGCAGCGCATCAAGCTCGTCACGGAACTGAGCAAGGTGCGCGACGACATCACCAAGCGCGGCAACAAGGTGCCGCATACGCTGTACGTGCTGGACGAACCCACCGTGGGCCTGCACATGGCGGATGTGGAACGCCTCATCCGCGTGCTACACCGGCTTGTCGCCGGCGGCCACAGCGTGGTCGTCATCGAGCACGACCTGGACGTGATTGCCGAGGCCGACTGGGTGGTGGACCTGGGCCCCGAAGGCGGCGGCGGCGGTGGCCGCGTGGTGGTGGCCGGCACGCCCGAGGCGGTGGTGGCGGCGGGCTCGCACACCGGCGTGGCGTTGGCGCGGCTGCTGGGGCCGTCAGCCATGAAAAAAGGCCGGTGAGACACCGGCCTTGACGGAGGTGCGCTGACCGGTCAGCGTTGCCCGGCCATGTAGTCGGAAACCGCCTTGATCTCGGCGTCGTTCAGTTTCCCGGCAATGGCCATCATCTGCGCATTGTTGCCCCGGGCGCCGGAGCGGAAGGTCAACAGTTGCGATTCGCTGTACTCGGCATGCTGTCCGCGCATGCTCGGGTACTGAACCGGCATGCCGGCGCCGTTGGGGCCGTGGCAGCTGGCACAGGCGGGCACCTGCTTGGCGACGATGCCGCCGCGGTAAATCTGCTCACCCAGTGCCAGGGTTTCCTTGTTCGTGGCAAAGCCGGGCTTGGCCTTCTTGCTGGCGTAAAAGGCGGCGACGTGTCGCATGTCGTCTTCGCTCAAGGTCGAGGCGAATCCCATCATGATGGCGTTCTTGCGCTTGCCGGACTTGAACTCGGTCAGTTGCTTGACGAGGTATTCCGGGTGCTGTCCCTGCAAGATGGGGTTGGCAGGAATGCCTCGGCTGCCGTCAGCGGTGTGGCATGCCTGACAAGTGGTCGCCAGGGTCTCGCCCTTGGCCAGGTCGGCCTTGAAGGCGGGCTTGGTTTCAGCCGCCGTGGCCGGGCCGGCGACGAGCATGCACATGGCCACCGACAAGGGCAGGGCCAGGAGAGAGAGGACAGCGGGCAACTTCATGCGGTGAACCTTTGACGGAATGCATCCAAGCACAAACCCTAGATTTTACAATGCACCATGACTACTTTGCTTCAGGCCCCCCGGGGCGCGGCCGCAGATGCCGCCAAAACCGCCCTGGCGTGGAGCCATACCGCGCGCTTTCTCACCACGTCGACGCGTCTGGACCAGCTCCCGACCACCGATCTGCCCGAGATCGCCTTCGTCGGCCGCAGCAACGCCGGCAAGTCGACCGCCATCAACCGGCTGGCCCAGCAGAAGCGCCTCGCCTTTGCCTCGCGCACGCCCGGGCGCACGCAGAACATCAACCTGTTCGAGGTCGGCCCCAAGGACGCGCCCGACGCCTTGTTCGCCGACCTGCCGGGCTACGGCTACGCCGCAGTGGAGCGTGCCGCCAAGCTGCGCTGGCAGGAGGTGATGGCCGACTACCTGGTGTTGCGCCGCAGCTTGTACGGTGTGGTGCTGATGATCGATTCGCGCCTGGGCTTCACCGACCTGGACCAGCGCTTGCTGGGCTTGATCGCACCGCGTGTCGTGAGCGGCCAGGTGCGCCTGCTGGCCGTGCTGACCAAGTCCGACAAGCTCAACCGGCGCGAAGGCGATGCCGCCTTGGCCACCGCGCACGCGCTGCTGGCCGAGATGTCCACCGACAGCGCCGACATCGGCGTGGTGCTGTTCTCCGCGCTGTCGCGCCGTGGCCTGGAGGACGTGGCCGAGACGGTCTACGGCTGGGCTCACCCGGTCAAGGATCAACCCAAGGCTTAACCGGCAGCGACTTGTTCCTGCACCGCCTCGGCAGCGCGGCGCAGCAGTGACCGTTGCGTCAGGCCCTTGAGCAGGCGCGCGTCGCGCATGGCCACCAGGGCGCGGCGTCGCACAGCGAAGGTGGCGTCCGAGGCGCCGTCGCCGAAGAGCCAGATCTCGCGCCGCTCGCCGGGCCACAACAGCTGCACGTGGACCCAATGCCCCTGCAGGAACATGCGCAACCAGTCGCCCGGGCGGAAGCCGTCGAGCCAGGCGTCGTCCAGTGGCGCGGTCGCCGTGGGGGGGGATTCGTGCATCAGCTCGGCGGGCACGGTGTCCAGCTGCTGCACGTCCAGCGTGCCGTGCATGGTGGAGTTGACGGCCTGGCCCGCCACCAACTTATCCTCGAGCTTCTGCAGCGCGCCGATGTGGCTGGCCACGGCCGAACAGCGGCGCGACAGCCGCTGCTGCAGGAAGACATCCAGCCGTTCCACCGCCCAGTGGTGCAGTGCCGTGGTTTGCGCAGGCTCGCTGGCCAGCTGTTCGATGGTGGCGTGCGCCACCTTCAGCAGCCGCAGCCGCTCGGGGTCGCCGGCATCGGGGGCCATCTCGGCCGCGTAGGCCAGGCGGTTGATGAAGCGCCACAACGGGTGCACGTCCTGGTCGAGCATCTGCGCGTCGATCAGCGACAAGCGCATCGCCGGGCTGCGCAGGCGGGCGATCAGGCCCAGCACATCGGCAGGCACGCGCTGATCGGCAGCGATGGCGTCGAACAAGCGGCCCACCAGTTCCAGCGACTGGCGCTCGGTGCGCCCGCTCACGTCAAAACCGAAGTCGTGCCGGCGTCCGCGCTCATCGTCGCGCTCACGCACTCGCGCGGTGTCCGGCAGGTGGCCGTGGGCCGTCAGCGGCGCATGCCGGCTGGTGTCCGTGGGCAGCGGCATGTTGTCGCGCATGCGCTGCAGATCGGGGCTGTAGGTCGTGTCCACGCCGCGGTTGCGCCGCGAACCCGACGGCAGGATCAGCGTGCGGTAGGACGCCGGCTCGACGCCCTGCGATTCGAGCCGCGAACTGGAAGCGGCAAAGGCCTTGCGCAGCACCTCGGCCAGCGGCGTGCCGGCATGGCGCAGGTAGGACACCTGCAAGCCCTGCGACAGCGGCAGCGCCGCCGCGGACGCCCACAGCGCACGGGCGTAGGTTTCGGCGCGGAAGGGGTTGTGGTCCAGCGCCATGTCCATGTCACCCACCAGGGCGGCGGTGAAAGTCTGGAGTTCGCGCAGTTCGTAGTCGGCGGTGCTCTTGATGGCCTCGATGGTGTGCGACAGCTCCACGTCCATCGCCACTTCGTCCTCGTCGACCAGCGCCATGCTGCCCGGTGCCTTGGTCTTGGTCGGCGCGGTGGGCGCGCGGCGCGCCAGCTCGCCTTCGACCTGCTGGCGCAGCGAGCGCATGAAGTACTCGGACAGGCGTTGGTTCTGTGCCTGCATGGCCAGCACCAGGTCGGAGTGCGCCGCGCGCTGACCCGGTTGCATGCGGGGCAGGGCCTGGCGCACGGCCTGCGCCGCGCCGTTCAGCACGGCGTCGAACAGCAACGGCGCACGCAGCATCTCGTCTTCGACGAAAGAATGCAGCGTCGGGGGTACCCGCGAGGTGTTCATACCGCGAAGATTATCTCGTCGGCCGCCCGCAGATGGAACTGCGAATTGGCCGGCATTTGCCCAGTCTTCGCGACTGCAGCGGCAGCCCATGAAAGAAAAAGCCCGCACGTCTTGCAACTTGCGGGCCTTCAAAGCGCAGGGCGGGTGGCGCGGGCAGGGCCCGCACACACCCGTCGGCCGTGGACTTACATGTCCATGCCGCCCATGCCACCCATGCCGCCCATGCCACCGGGCATGCCGCCGCCGGCGCCCGACTCGTCCTTCGGGGCTTCGGCCACCATGGCCTCGGTCGTCAGCATCAGCGAAGCGACCGAAGCGGCGTTCTGCAGAGCCGTGCGCGTCACCTTGGTCGGGTCCAGGATGCCCATTTCGATCATGTCGCCGTAGGTGCCGTTGGCGGCGTTGTAGCCGTAGTTGCCCTTGCCAGCCAGCACGGCATTCACGACCACGCTCGGCTCGTCGCCGGCGTTGGCCACGATGATGCGCATCGGCTCTTCAGCGGCGCGCAGCACGATCTTGATGCCGGCATCTTGATCGTGGTTGTCACCCTTGATGGTGCCTGCCGTCTGGCGGGCACGCAGCAGCGCCACGCCACCACCGGCCACGATGCCTTC
>JANNWL010000069.1:0-1501 GCA_031414735.1 Burkholderiales bacterium
GTCGACGGCAATTTCAACGTTCAAATTCAGGTCCTGCAGCCAATACACAGCCAGTTCGCGGTTGACCTCGTTGTCCTCGGCCAGCAGCACCCGCGCGCCGGCGTGGCGTTGCCGCACCAGGCTGGCGAGGTCGGCCGCAGCGGCTGGTCTGCCGGGGTGCGATGCGGTGGCGCTGGGCCCGCCCTGATCCGGGCTGCGGTGCAGCAGCGCGGTGAACCAGAAGGTGCTGCCCACACCGACCTGGCTGTCGACACCGGCCTCACCGCCCATCAACCGCGCCAGCCGCCGCGCGATGGCCAGCCCCAGGCCCGTGCCGCCGTATTGGCGCGTGGTGCTGGCGTCGGCCTGCTCGAAGTCCTGGAACAGCAGCGGCAGCTTGTCGGCCGCAATGCCCATGCCGGTGTCTTCGACCTCGAATCGCACGGGCACCGCGGCAAGGCTGTCTTTGCCGTTTCCGATGTCCTGGGGCAGCCGGGCGCGCAGGACAACCCGGCCCTGCGCGGTGAACTTGACGGCATTGCTGGCGAAGTTGAGCAGCGCCTGGCGCAGCCGCGTCGGGTCGCCGCGCAGCCACAGCGGCGCGCCGCCGGCATCGATGTCGATGGCTAGGGCCAGGCCCTTGCTGCTCGCCGCCTCGCCGATGATCGAAGCCACGTGGTCCAACACCGTCGAAAGGTGAAACGGCACGTCTTCCAGCACCACCTTGCCGGCCTCGATCTTGGACAGGTCGAGGATGTCGTTGATGAGCGCCAGCAGGTGTTGGCTGGCCTGCGCGATCTTGTCCATGCGCTGCGCGTGTTCGGGCGTGGTCGCATCGCGGCGCAGCAGCTCGTTCATGCCGATGATGGCGTTCATCGGCGTGCGGATCTCGTGGCTCATGTTGGCCAGGAAGGCGCTCTTGGCGTGGTTGGCGGCTTCGGCCTGCTGGCGCGCCACGGCCAGCTCGGCGGTGCGGCTGGCGACCTGTACTTCCAGGTGGTCGCGGTGCAGCGCCAGTTCGGCGGCCAGGTGCTTCTGCTCGCTGATGTCGTCGTGCAGCTGCAGGTAGTTGCTGATGCGGCCGTCGCTTTGGCGCAGGGGCACGGCCGTCAGCAGCGCGGTGTAGGTGCTGCCGTCGGCGCGCCGGTTCACCAGCTCGCCGTGCCAGCTGTCACCGCCGCGCAACGTGGCCCACAGGCCGGCGATGCTCTCTTCAGGGTTGCTGTCGCAACCCAGGAAGCTGGGGTGGCGGCCCAGTGCGTCGGCGCTGCGGTAACCGGTGATGCGCTCGAAGGTCTGGTTGACGTATTCGATGCGGCCTTGGCAGTCGGTGATCAGGATGCTCTGCGTGCTCTGCTCCACCGCCAGCGACAGCTTGCGAAGTTGTGCCTCGGCAGCCTTGCGCGCGGTCACGTCGCGCATCACCGCATAAACCGCCGGTGCGCCGTCGTAGTCGATCGCCGTGCCCTGCACCTCGACATCGATGACCGTGCCGTCCAGCCGCAGCAGCCTCGCCTCGGTC
>JANNWL010000070.1:0-1676 GCA_031414735.1 Burkholderiales bacterium
CTACCACCCCAACCGCGCCGTGCTGCACACCGATGCATCGCTGCTGCCCAAGTCGCAACGCGCCTGGGCAGCGTGGAACTACGCACGCGCCGAATCAAGCGGCGACGAGCAGGCCGGCGTGTGCCTGCACTACCTCATCAACCGCCTCCAGCCCTTGCCCTGGAAGCAGCCGGTGGTGGTGTCGCTGAACCCGGACCCCGCGCGGCCACCCGACCCGGCCAAGGTGGTTGCCAGCATCGACTACAGCCACCCGGTGTTCGACCTCGCAGCCACCCGCGCGCAACAGCAACTGCCTGCGCTGCAAGGCCAGGCCGGCGTGTGGTTCTGCGGCGCCTGGGCGCGCTACGGCTTCCATGAAGACGGCCTCATGTCGGCCCTGGATGTCGTGAACCGCCTGCGACTGCACTGGCAGGGCGGGCACGACCTGCGCGAGGCGGCATGACCTCTGTCGCGCAACTCGGCAACGGCGTCGTCAGGCACCGCCGGCTGCGCCCGCGCGTGCACGCCTTCGAGTACCCGACCTACTTCCTCATGCTGCCCCTGCGCAGCCTGCGCGACACCCCCAACCCGGCGCTGCGGCGCAACCGACTGGGCTGGCTGAGCTTTCATGACGCCGACCATGGCGACGGCCGCGCCGACGCCTTGGCCTGGCTGGACGAACTGCTGGCCAGCGAAGGCATCACCGATGCCCGCGGCGAGGCCTGGCTGCACTGCTACCCGCGCGTGCTGGGCTACGTGTTCAAGCCAGTCAGCTTCTGGTACTGCCACCGCGAGGACGGCACGCTGGCGGCAATAGTCACCGAGGTCAACAACACTTTCGGAGAGCGTCACTGTTACCTGTTGGCCGGGCCCGATCTGGCCTACGGCCGCGAACTGCGCGCGCGCAAGGTGTTCCACGTGTCGCCCTTTTGCGATGTGCAGGGCGGCTACCGCTTCCGCTTCATGCGCACCGCCCTGCGAACCGTGGCGCGGGTCGACCACGACGACGACACCGGTCCCTTGCTGCAAACCAGTGTTTCGGGCCACCTCGGCCCGTTGACGCCGCAATCGGTGCGCGGTGCATTCTTCGGCATGCCCTTGATGACGGTCGGCGTCATCGCACGCATCCACTGGCAGGCGCTGCAGCTGTGGCTCAAGCGCGTGCCCTTCTTCAGCAAGCCCGCGCCGCCGCAGGCCTTCACCACGCGCTGACGCTTCCACCTCTCGCAGTACCGACGCCCATGACGACTTCCTCCGCCTCCACGACCACGGCTTCCCCGTTCGCCTTGCCGCGCGCCGCACCCGCCGCCGCGCGGGCCGTGTTCGCCATGCTGGCACAGCTGCAAACGGGCACGCTGGACGTGCAGTTGCCCGACGGCTCGCTGGCACACTTTGGCGGCCGCAGTGACGCAAGCGGCGACACCGGCCCGCGCGCCTCACTGCGGCTGAACGACTGGCGCGTGTGCGCGGCAGCGCTGAAGAGCGGCGACATCGGATTTGCCGAAACCTTCATCGACGGCGGCTGGACCAGCCCCGACCTGGTGGCTCTGCTGGAGCTGTTCATCGCCAACCGCAAGGCCATCGACAAGGTGATCTTCGGCAGCTGGTGGGGGTCGCTGGCCTACCGCCTCAAGCACCTGCTGAACCGCAATTCACGCCAGGGCAGCCGCAAGAACATCCACGCGCATTACGACATC
>JANNWL010000071.1:0-2782 GCA_031414735.1 Burkholderiales bacterium
CAAGCCGTTCGACTTTGTGGAGGTCAAGACGCGCATCCACAACATGCTCGAAGTGCGACTCCTGTACCGCAAGCTCGAAGGCTACAACGCTGCGCTGGAGCAGGCTGTGCAGGAGCGGACAGCAGAGCTGCGCGAAAGCGAGGCGCGCTATCGCAGCCTGACCGAGATGGCTTCGGACTGGTATTGGGAGCAGGACGAACGCGGGAACTTCACGAGCGTCTCGGGGCCGGTGAGGGAGATTCTGGGCCTGCGCGCTGAATCACAGGCTGATGCCAAGGGCGATGCCGCGCAATGGTCCGGTGGCTGGGACGAGAACGAGCGCACTGCGGTGCAAACCTGCGTTTCCGCCCGCCAGCCCTTTATAGATCTTGTCGTCCACCGTACCCAGGTCAATGGCCAGCGCCAGCAGTTCCGCGTCAGCGGCCGGCCGCTGTTCGACTCCAGGTGCCGCTTCGTCGGCTACCGCGGCACTGGCGTTGAATTCATGCCGAGCAGCCAGTAACCGAGCCTGCGCGCCGCGCTTCTTCAGTGCATGTCACTTGACCACACCCCCCGCCAGAATCTTCTGCTGGCGGCCCTGCCCGCCAAGGAGTTTGGCGCCATTGAAGCCGATCTTGAGCTGGTGCCCATGGCGCTTGGCGAAATGGTTTTCGAGCCTGGCAAAGTCTTGCGCCATGCGTACTTTCCCACCACGGCGGTGGTTTCGCTGCACTATGCGGCCAGCACGGGCGAGATGGTCGAAAGCGCTGGCGTGGGGCGCGAGGGGATAGTCGGCGTTGCACTGTTCCTGGGCGGTGAATTCATGCCGAACTCGGCTGTGGTGCAAAACGGCGGCTACGGCTACCGGATGGCTCGCGAGCCGCTGGCGCAAGCTTTTGCAAGCGCTGGGATGCTGCGACCCGTACTGCTTCGCTACACGCAGGCGTTGATCGCGCAAATCGGCCAGACAGCGGTTTGCTACCGCCTGCATACCGTGGAGCAGCAGCTGAGCCGATGGCTGCTGTCGACCGCCGACCGTGTGCCGCCAGGAGAGCTGATGATGACGCAGGAACTGGTGGCGGGCCTGCTGGGCGTGCGCCGCGAAAGCATCAGCGCAGCTGCCAGCAAGTTGCAGAGCGGCGGCTACATCCGCTACCGCCGCGGAAACATCTCAATTCTTGACCGGGCGGGGCTGGAGTCACGGGCCTGCGAGTGCTACGCCTTGGTGAGGACGGAAATCCAGCGTCTGCTGCAGCGCGCACCGGCGGTCGCTGGCGACACACACTTGTAATGCCACCATGTCTGAGAACAACGCCATGCCAATCGCCACAAGTGCCAACACCAGCGCCACCACCAGCGCCACCACCAGCACAGCCTCCGACATCAACAACTGCGACCGCGAGCCCATTCACATTCCGGGCGCGATCTTGCCGCATGGCGGGCTGCTGGTGCTGGACAGCGACACGCTGGAAGTGATTCAAGCCGCCGGCGACCTGCCCGGCCTGCTGGGCACATCGCTGGACGATCTTCTGGGCAAAAGTGTCGACACTGTGTTGAACCCAGCGCAGATCGCTCGCGTGCGCCGCCTCAGCGCCGAGCAGGCGCTGACCACACCGCGTCACCTGCTGGACCCTGCCATGCGTGTGCATGCCGACATCCCGCTGGACGCCAGCCTGCATCGCTGCGGCGACACATTGGTGCTGGAGTTTGAGGCGGCCAACATCGGCGACCCCTTTGCCTCTGACCCGCTGGCCGCCGTGCAGGACATGGTCGAGGGCTTTGACGCCGCGCCTTCTTTGCCGGCACTGTGCCAACTGGCCGCCGAGCGCGTGCGCAAGGTGGCCGTCTATGACCGCGTCCTGGTTTATCAATTCATGCAAGACGGCTCGGGCTGGGTGATAGCTGAAAGCCGCGAGCCGCATTTGGAGCCTTTTCTCGATTTGCACTATCCGGCGGCCGACATCCCGCAGCAAGCGCGCGCGCTGTACCTGAAGAACTGGCTGCGGCTCATCACCGAGGTCAACTACGACCCTGCGCCGCTGACGCCGTCGCTCAATCCTCGCACCGGCCTGCCGCTCGACATGAGCCACGCCATCCTGCGCGACGTGTCACCCATCCACCGCGAGTACCTGCGCAACATGGGCATCGACGCGTCGATGTCCATCTCCATCATTCACGGTGACAAGTTGTGGGGCCTGATCGCCTGCCACCATTACAGCCCGCGGCGGCTTCCGCGACACCTGCGAGCGGTGTGCGAACTGTTCGGCTCGATGTTCTCCATGCAGCTGGAAGTTCGTGAAAAGGCGCAGCAATTCGAGCTGCGGCTGGCCAGCCGTGCGGTATTGCAAAGCTTGATGCTCAACTTGGCTGGCGCTGACGACTACGCCGAGGGCCTGACGCAGCAGTCGCCTAATCTGCTTGACTACATTCACGGCGGCAGTGGTGTGGACTTCGAAAACAAGGGCGGTGTCGCCGTCTGCGTGAAAGGTCAGCTTACTTTTTTGGGCAGTACACCCGACGAGGCGCAGATCAGGCAGCTGGTGAGCTGGCTGGACGGGACCATGCCGCAGACCACCGGGATCTACGCCACCGACAGGCTCGGTGACGTCTGGGCGCCAGCAAGGGACTTCGCCGCCTCGGCCTCTGGCCTGCTCGTAATATCGGTGTCCGACGACCTCTCGGACTACATCATCTGGTTCCGCCCCGAGATCGTGGCACGCTTCAATTGGGCGGGTCCCCCTGGCAAGGAGCTGGTGCCGGGCCCGCATGGCGACCGGCTGACTCCGCGCAAGTCCTTCGAGGT
>JANNWL010000072.1:0-2080 GCA_031414735.1 Burkholderiales bacterium
CCATCTTGATCTGGATCTGGTCGGCGCTGACCAGGTATTCAGTCGTCACGCCAAAGCGGCCGCTGGCCACCTGTTTGATCTTGCTGCGCAGGCTGTCGCCGTCCTTCAACTCGTAGTCGGCAGCGATGACGTTGCCGATGAGGTCGCTGACCTTGGTGCCGGCCACCACCGGGATGCCCTTCAGCTCGTTGCGGTAGCGCGCCGGGTCTTCGCCGCCTTCGCCGGTGTTGCTCTTGCCGCCTATGCGGTTCATGGCGATGGCCAGGGTGGTGTGGGCTTCGGTGCTGATCGAGCCCAGGCTCATGGCGCCAGTGGCGAAGCGCTTGACGATATCGGCGGCGGACTCGACCTCATCGACGGGAATAGCGCGCGCCGGGTCGACCTTGAACTCGAACAGGCCGCGCAGCGTCATGTGGCGCTTGCTCTGGTCGTTGACGAGCTGGGCGTACTCCTTGTACGTGTCCCACTTGTTGGCGCGCGTGGCGTGCTGCAGCTTGGCGATGGTGTCGGGCGTCCACATATGCTCTTCACCACGGACTCTCCAGGCGTACTCGCCGCCAGCGTCGAGCATGCGCGCCAGCACCGGGTCGTTGCCGAAGGCGGCGTGGTGCATGCGCAGGGCTTCTTCGGCGACTTCGAACACACCGATGCCGCCCACCTGGCTGGCCGTGCCGCGAAAGTACTTCGCGACGAAGCTGCTTTCCAGGCCGATGGCCTCGAAGAGCTGCGCGCCGCAGTAGCTCATGTAGGTGCTGACACCCATCTTCGACATGATCTTGGACAGACCCTTGCCCACCGCCTTGACGTAGTTGTAGACGGCCCGATCTGGCGAAATGAGCGCATTCAAATCACTCGGCAGCGTGGCGTGCATGGCGACCAGCGTCTCCATCGCCAGGTAGGGGTGCACGGCCTCGGCGCCATAGCCGGCCAGCACGGCGAAGTGGTGCACCTCACGCGCTGAACCGGTTTCCACCACCAGCCCGGCCGTCGTGCGCAGGCCGGCGCGCACCAGATGGTGGTGCACGGCCGACAGCGCCAGCAGGGCGGGGATGGCGACTTGATCGCGGTGCATCCGGCGGTCGGTGATGATGAGAATGTTGTGCCCCGTGCGCAGCGCGTCCACGGCCTCGGCGCACAGGCTGGCCAGCTTGGCCTCCACGCCTTCGCGGCCCCATGCCAGCGGGTAGGTGATGTCGAGCTCGTAGCTCTTGAACTTGCCGCCGGTGTGCAGTGCGATGCTGCGCAGCCGCGCCATGTCGTCAAAGTCCAGCACCGGCTGCGTCACCTCCAGCCGCATCGGCGGGTTCACGGCGTTGATGTCCAGCAGGTTGGGCTTGGGGCCGATGAAGCAGTTCAGGCTCATCACGATGGCCTCGCGGATCGGGTCGATCGGCGGGTTGGTGACTTGCGCGAAGAGCTGCTTGAAGTAGTTGTAGAGCGCCTTGTCCTTGTCCGACAGCACCGCCAGCGGCGAGTCGTTGCCCATCGAGCCCGTGGCCTCTTCGCCGGCCTGCGCCATGGGTGCGAGCAGGAACTTCAGGTCTTCCTGGCTGTAGCCGAAGGCCTGCTGGCGGTCGAGCAGCGATTCCTTGAAGCCGGCGGCTTCAGCCCCGGCGGGCAACGCGTCCAGCCGGATGCGCACGTTGTCGATCCACTGCCGGTAGGGCCGCGCATTGGCGAACTGGTTCTTCAATTCTTCGTCGTCGACGATGCGGCCCTGCTCCAGGTCGATCAGGAACATGCGCCCAGGCTGCAAGCGCCACTTCTTGACGATGCTGCTTTCTGGGATGGGCAGCACGCCGCTCTCGCTGGCCAGGACCACCAGATCGTCGTCGGTGACGATGTATCTGGCGGGTCTCAGGCCATTGCGGTCCAGCGTGGCGCCGATCTGCTTGCCGTCGGTGAAGACCATGGCCGCCGGGCCGTCCCAAGGTTCCAGCATCGCCGCGTGGTATTCGTAGAAGGCACGCCGGCGCGCGTCCATCAGCTCGTGGTTCTCCCAGGCCTCGGGGATCATCATCATCGCCGCCTGGGCCAGCGGGTAGCCGGCCATGGTCAGCAGTTCCAGCGCGTTGTCGAA
>JANNWL010000073.1:0-3358 GCA_031414735.1 Burkholderiales bacterium
CGCAGCCGCGCGCTGCAGGGCTTTTCGCCTTCGGAAACCGCGACCTTCGTCTTCTCGCTCAAGCAGCCGCTGTTCGCGCGCCTGCGCCAGGCGCCGGGCATCACCGCCGACGGCCTGGCCGACGCGCTGTGGGCGGCCACCCTGCTGCTGGACAAGCTGGGCCTCTACACCACCGAAGTCTTCCAGACCAGCCGCGAAGCCGTGATCCAGCGCCAGCAGGCCGACGTGCTGGAACTGTCGACCCCGGTCATCAAGCTGTGGGACGGCGTGCTGGCGGTGCCTTTGATCGGCACGCTGGACAGCGCGCGCATCCAGGCGGTGATGGAAAACCTGCTGCAAGGCCTGGTCGACACCGGCAGCGGCCTGGCCATCGTCGACATCACCGGCGTGCCCATGGTGGACACGCTGGTTGCCCAGCACCTGCTGAAGATGGCCGGCGCGGCGCGGCTGATGGGCGCGCAGTGCGTGATCTGCGGCATCCGGCCACAGATTGCCCAGACCATGGTTCACCTGGGGGTGGCCTTCGGCGACGTCGTCACCAAGGCCACGCTGGCCGACGCGCTGGCTTATGCGTTCAGGCACTTGGGTTACAGCGTCAGTGCCCACCCCAGCGCCACCCCGGCGCTGCGCGGCTGAGCCCGCGGAGCCTGACGTGGACCGCATCCCGATCCTGAAAGTCGGCGCCTTCCTGCTCGTCAGCGTCCAGGTGGACCTGCACGACCGGCTGGCGCTGGGCCTGCAAGACGACCTGACGGCGCAAGTCGTGAAGACGCGCGCGCAGGGCGTGCTGATCGACATCTCGGGGCTCGAGATGGTGGACTCGTTCATCGGTCGGGTGCTGGGCGACATGGCCGCCATGACGCGCGCGCTGGGGGCCGAAACGGTGGTCGTCGGCATGCGGCCGGCGGTGGCCATGACCATCGTCGAGCTGGGCCTGTCGCTGAACCAGGTTCACACCGCGCTGAACATCGACCGCGGCCTGGCGCTGCTGCACACCCTGCTGGCCGCCGAACCCGGCGCGCCGCGCACGGTGCCGCATGGCCACTGAAGCCCCGACCGGGCGGCGCGACACGCTGCCGCTGCGCAGCGAGACGATGGCGCTGCGCAGCGAAGACGACATGGTGCGCGTGCGCCAGACGGTGCGCGCCTGGATGGTCGGCCAGGGGTTCAGCCTGGTCGAGCAGACCAAGATGGTCACCGCCACCAGTGAACTGGCGCGCAACGCGCTGGTCTACGGCGGCGGTGGCACGGCCCGGCTGGCCCTGCTGGCCGACGGCGGCCGGCGCGCCGTGCAGGTGACGCTGGAAGACCAGGGGCCGGGCATCGCCAATGTCGAGCAGGCGCTGACCGACGGCTTCAGCACCGGTGGCCATGCCAGCCTGGGCCTGGGCCTGGGCGGCGCACGGCGGCTGGTCAACGAGTTCGAGATCTGGACCGAACCCGGCCGCGGCACCCGAGTCACGATTGCGCGCTGGAAATGAAGCCCAGCCTGCCCCGCAGCTTGCGCGTCGAAGATTCCAGCCACGTCGGCTCAGTGCGGCGGCTGGCCACGGCGCTGTGCGCCGAACTCGGCTTCTGCGATGCGGCCACCGCCCCGGTCGCCCTGGTAGCGACCGAACTGGCGACCAACCTGGTCAAGCACACCGCCGGGGCGGGCGGCGAACTGGTGTGGCAGCCGGTCGAAGACAGCGGCCGCCGCGGCATCGAGCTGTTGGCGCTGGACCGCGGCCCCGGCATGGCGAATGTGGCCGCCTGCCTGCGCGACGGCCATTCCACGGCGGGCAGCGCCGGCATCGGGCTGGGCGCCGTCCGCCGCTTGTCGGCGCAGTTCGACATCCACTCGGCACCCGGCCAGGGCACGGCCTTGTGGAGCCGCCTGTGGAACGGCGCAGCGCCATCGCCATCGCCATCGCCATCTCAGGGGCTGCAGATCGGCGCCGTCTGCCTTCCGCTGCGCGGCGAGGCCGCCTGTGGCGACGCCTGGGCGGTGCAGGCCGGGCCCGGCAGCACCCGCATCCTGGTCGCCGACGGCCTGGGCCACGGGCCCGACGCGGCTGCGGCCGCCGCCCGCGCGGTGGCGCTGTTCGCCGCGCCGCTGCAGCGCAGCCCGGCCGAGTGGCTGCACGCCCTCCACGCCGGCCTGCGCGGCAGCCGCGGCGCGGCCGTGGCGGTGGCCGAGCTGGTGCACGGCACGAACGGCATGACCGGCATGACCGGCACGACCGGCACGACGGGCCCGACGGGCCCGACGGAGCTTCGCTTCGCTGGCGTGGGCAATGTCTGCGCCCTGCTGCTGGCCGCTGACGGAAGCACCCGCCGCCTGGTCAGCCACAACGGCACCGCCGGTGTCGAGGCGCGCACCGTCCAGCAGTTCAGCTGCCCCTGGCCGGCGGGCAGCCTGCTGGTGCTGCATTCCGACGGCCTGGCCACCCACTGGAAGATGACCGACTGGCCCGGCCTGATACAACGCCACCCGGCACTCATCGCTGGCGTGCTGTACCGCGACCACCAGCGCCCGCGCGACGACAGCACCGTGCTCGTCGTCAAGGCCGCGCCGCGCGCTGCGGAGCAAACGCCATGAACCTGCCTGCAGTGCCCACCGCGCCGAACCCCGAACTGCTGGCCGCCCGGCGCCTGCTGCGCCAGCGTGACGATGACGTGGCACGGCTGACGGCCGAACTGACGATGACCAATTCGGGCGTGGTGGCGCTGGTCACCGAACTGGCCCTGAACACCGCCCGGCTGCAGCAGACCGAACGCGAACTGCGGCAGCGCAACGACGAGCTGAAGGGCTTTGCTTACACCGTGGCGCACGACCTGACGGCGCCGCTGCGCGGCATCACCGGCTACACCCAAGAGCTGGAACGCAAGCACCACGCCGGGCTGGGCGAGCGGGCCCGTTTCTGCCTGAGCCAGATCCTGACCGCCACGCGCAACCTCGACCACCTGATCGAAGACCTGCTGCACTACTCGCGGCTGGACGCAGCACCCCCCGTGCTGGCCCCCGTGAGCCTGCCGCACCTGGTGGCTGCCTTGCTGAAAGACCGCGCGCTGACCATCGACGAGCAGCGGGTCGAGGTCACGCTGGCGCTGGCGGTGACGCTGCTGCCGACCTGGGAAAGCGGCCTGACCAAGGTGTTGAGCAACCTCATCGACAACGCGCTGAAGTACAGCCGCCACGCCCAGCCGCCGCAGTTGAGCATCGCCGCCGAACCATCGGCCACCGGCTGGCACATCACGGTGCGCGACAACGGCATCGGCTTCGACATGAAGTACCACGACCGCATCTACGGCCTGTTCAACCGGCTGGTGCGGGCCGAAGACTTCGAAGGCACCGGCGCCGGCCTGGCCATCGTCA
>JANNWL010000074.1:0-7405 GCA_031414735.1 Burkholderiales bacterium
GCGTTACGCGCTGCCGCACCTGGCACGCCCGCGACGGGCCCCGACTGGGACGCCCTGGCCGACGCCACCACGCAGAAGGGCCCGGCCGGCAGCTCGGCCGGTGGCGAGCAGGCCAGATTCCTAACCCGTGATGCCGAGGGCCGCGCGCTGCTGCAGTTCGGCCGGCTCATCGGCAATACCGACATGCACTTCGGCAACCTCAGTCTGCGCGTGGGTTGGCCCGACCTGGCCCGTGGCCGCTTCACCGTGGCGCCGCTGTACGACATGCTGCCCATGCGCTGGCGGCCTGACATGCACAGCGGCGAGCTCGGCCCGCTGCCGTTCACGCCCGACCCCGCCGACCTGCAAAGCGCAGCCCGGCCCCTGGCGCTGGTGTTCTGGCGACGCTGCGTGCAGTCGTCGGCGATGAGCGACGAGTTCAGGGCTTTGGCCCGCACCATGGCGCTGCGCCTGCACGCCTGAGCGCGCCGCGGCGCGCCCGCCGGTGCGCCCGCCGGTGCGGCGCACAATGTCTGCCCCCACCCGCCAGGAGCTACCTGCCATGCCCAGCTTGAAGCACTTTTTTGCGGCGCTGACCCTGAGCGCCCTGCCGTCGTGGGCCGCCGAGCCCGGCCCCCAAGCCACGCAAGCCCTGCACGCGCTGTTCGACCGAACCTGGCAGGCCAGTGCAGAACGCTGGCCCGAGTGGGCCACCTACCGCGGCGACATGCGCTTCAACGACCGCTTGAGCGACACGTCGCCCGCGGCACGGGCCGCCGACCGGGTCCGTTTGCGCGAAGAAATGGCCGCCGCCCGCGCGGTCCCCCCAGACCGGCTGAGCGCTGCGGACCGGGTGTCCCGCGACATGTTCATCCGCAGCCGCGAGAGCTGGCAGGCGATGGAAGCTTTCGAGGGCTACGAGCTGATGGGCATAGGCTCCAACGGCGGCACGCAGAGTGAATTGTCCGACCTGCTGCGCGTGGTGCCGATGGCGCGTGTTGAACAGGCCGAGCAATTGCTCAAGCGCCTGGCCGCCGTGCCGCAACGCATGGACCAGGACATCGCCAACCTGCGCCGCGGCATGGACCTGGGCTACGTGCCGCCGCGCACGGTGCTTGAACGCGCGTTGGCCGAGCTCGACGCGCAGCTGCCGGCAGACCTGGAAGTCGGCCCGTTCTACGCCCCCTTCAAGCGTCTGGGCAAGGACATCGCCGAGGCCGACCGCGCGCGCCTGCAAGCCGCCGGGCGCGTGGCGGTGCAAGCCCAGGTGCTGCCTGCCATGCGCCGGCTGCGCGCCTTCGTGGCCGGCGACTACCTGGCCAAGGCCCCGGCCGAAGGCGCGCTGCTGCGCTACCCGGACGGCGTGAAGCTGTACGACGAACTCGTGCGTCAGCAGACCACCACGACCATGAGCGCAGCCGAAGTGCACGCCCTGGGGCTGCGCGAGATGGCGCGGCTGCGCGGCGAGATGGAAGCCGTCATGCGCGAGCTGAAGTTCGAGGGCGATTTCGCGGCCTTCATCAAGCACCTGAACACCGACCCGCGCTACTTCCACAAGGACGCCGAGTCCTTTCTGGCCGGTTACCGTGACATCACCAAGCGCATCGATGCGGAGCTGCCGCGCCTGTTTGCCGAACTGCCGCGCACACCCTATGGCGTGCGCGCCATGCCGGCGCAGTCTGGCCCGGACCGTGCCGAGTTCTACGACGCCCCGGCCGCCGACGGCAGCCGGCCCGGCTGGTTCAACGCCAACGCCTCGGGTTTTGCCAAGCGGCCGATCTGGGGCATGGCCTCGCTGGCCGCGCACGAGGCCGTGCCCGGACACCACCTGCAGATCGCACGCGCCCAGGAACTGCGCAACCTGCCGGAGTTCCGCCGCGGCGGCTGGGGCTACACCGCCTTCACCGAGGGCTGGGCGCTGTACGCCGAGACGCTGGGCCACGAGATCGGCCTGTACGCCGACCCGACCAGCCGCTTCGGTCACCTGCAGTGGCAGGCCCTGCGCGCGGCGCGGCTGGTGGTGGACACCGGCATCCACGCCCAGGGTTGGAGCCGCAACCGGACCATCGACTACATGATCGAACGCACCGGCATCGAGCGCGGCTTCGTCACGTCGGAGGTCGACCGCTACACCTCCAACCCAGGCCAGGCGCTGGCCTACATGATCGGCCAGCTGAAGATCATCGAATTGCGCGACCGCGCGCGCACCCGGCTGGGCCCGCGCTTTGACATCCGCAAATTCCACAACGCCGTCATCGACAACGGCGCGCTGCCGCTGACGACGCTGGAAACGCTGATCGATGAGTGGATCGGCCAGCAGGCGGGGGGCTGATCCGCAGCCCGGCGCGGCACCTCAGGCTGCGTTCAGCCCGGCCGCTGGGCTGGCCGCCATAGCGGGCGGCGCAAGGTCGGACGGGCCGGCGCTGCGGGTACCGCGTCGGGTTGCCACGGCCTAGGGCAGCAGACCCATGGCCATGCGCCGCAACGCGCCTGCATCCAGCGTCTTGGCACCGGGCTGGGCTTCGCAGATCACCGCCAGCCGGTTCAGGATGCCGGCGGCGAAGCGGTGCGCTGCGGCCATCGTTTCTTCGTCGCTGTCGTAGGTGTCGTAAGCCTCGACGGCCACACCACTGTCGGAGGCGATCTTCTTGATGTCGAGTCGGGCGGCGGGGGGTGTGGGTGGGGCCATGGGGTACTCCTGGTGAGTGGGCTGCCGGTCCACTCTACAGCCTTGCCGATGGCCTCAGGCTGCGACCTCGTCCCATGGGGCCGTGCTGCTGTCTGCGCCCGCCACGGGCAGCGCCGCAGGGGATGCAGCGACCGCAGCCGTCACCGCACCGGGCACTTGCAGCCCGCCCAGGGCCTCGATCAGATCAGGCACGAGCTGGCGCAGCTCGCCTGTGGTGATGGCCACGTTGGCGTCGAAGCCGCCATCTTCACCGGCCTTTGCGTCGCGGCCGGGCCCTTCGAGCACACCATCGAGCAGCTTGACCTTCTTCAGCGCGCCGGTCTCGGTCAACGTGAAAGACACGCGCCCGCGCCAGGTCAGCGCCAGCTGCGTCGGCAGCTTGCCTTGTTTGATGTGTTCGGCAATCTCGTCGATTTCCAACGCGTGGCGGGCGTAACGCACAGCAGCCTTTTCGCTGTCGGGCTGCTTGAGTTCGCACTCGCGGTCGATGCTGAAGCCGGCCGGCGCTTCCTTCTCGGTCAGCCAGGCGCCCATGGCGGTGGCCGGCGCCAGCTGCGTCTGCACCTGGCGCAGCGCCATGCCGCCGCCCAGCAGTTCGTGCAGGCGCGTCACCAGCGCGTCGGCCTTCTTCGCGCTGGTGGCACCCACCAGCACGGTCTGCGCCTGGGCGTCCAGCCAGACCAGCGTGTGCGACTGCTTGGGGAAGGCGCGCGGCAGCAGCTCGTGCACGATCTCTTCCTTCATCTCGCGCACGCGCTTGCCCTTGGGGCGGCGGCCGGTTTCTTTCTCGACCTGGTCCAGCATCTCTTCCAGCCGCGGCTTGAGCGCGCTGCCGGGCACGGCGCGCGTCTCGGTGCACAGCTGCAGGATGAGCTGGCGGCCCACGCTTTCGACCAGTGCGGCGTGCTTTTCGCCGCGCGGTGCCACCCAGCCCACGGACTCGGCCTGCGACGGGCTGCACGCCACGAAAGGCGCGGCCTGCAGTCGGGCCTCGATGGCGGACAGGGCCTGGGCGTCCCAGTGGTCGAAGCGGTAGACGAGGGCGTTCTTGAACATGGCGGCGCGGGGCAGTCGGTGGTTGGGGGGATGGACGCGGGTGGGGGGCGGATTCTAGGTGGCGGCATGCGGTGCCCGCCGCAGCGGAGAATGGGCCGATGAAAGCACCCCCCCGCCTGCAGGCGCTGATCGACGAAGGCCTGATCGACAGCGTCGTGCGCCAGCTCATGAGCGGCAAGGAGGCCAACGTCTACGTGGTGCGCTGCGGCGACGACACCCGCGCGGCCAAGGTCTACAAGGAAGCCAACAACCGCAGCTTCCGCCAGGCCGTGGACTACACCGAGAACCGCAAGGTCAAGAACACCCGCCAGGCCCGCGCCATGGCCAAGGGCACGCGCTTTGGCCGCGAGATGCAGGAGGCAGCCTGGCAAAGCGCCGAGGTCGATGCGCTGCGCCGCCTGGCCGCTGCTGGCGTGCGCGTGCCCACGCCCTACAACTTTCTCGAAGGCGTGCTGCTGATGGAGCTGGTGGCCGACGCGAACGGCGACGCCGCGCCCCGGCTGAACGACGTCGCCTTCACGCCCGACGACGCCCGCACCCACCACGCCACGCTGATGCGCGAGGTGGTGCGCATGCTGTGTGCGGGCGTGGTGCATGGCGACCTGTCGGAATTCAACATCCTGCTGGCGGCCGATGGCCCCGTCATCATCGACCTGCCGCAGGCCGTCGACGCCGCCGGCAACAACCACGCCCCGCGCATGCTGATGCGCGACGTCGACAACCTGCGCGGCTTCTTCGGCAGCTTCGCCCCGGACCTGCTGCCCACCGCCTACGGGCCCGAGATCTGGCAGCTCTACGAGCGCGGCATGCTGCACCCAGAGGTCGTACTCACCGGCCGCTACGAACGCAAGGCGGGCACGGTCGACCTGGGCGCGGTGATGCGCGAGATCGCCGATGCGCGCGATGAAGAAGCCGCGCGGCGGCTGCGCATGTCATGACCGGCGGCCTGCAAGCCGACGAGTGGGCGCAACAGCGCCGCCACAGCCCCGCGGCCGAGCGCAACCGCGGGCCCATCCTGATCGAGCTGCAGCGCATCTTGCCGCCGAATGGCGTGATGCTCGAGATCGCCAGCGGCACCGGCCAGCACGCGGCGCACTTCACGGCCACGCTGCCGGGCTGGCGCTGGCACCCCAGTGACGGCGAAGCGGAGGCGTTGGCATCCATCAGCGCCTGGTGTGCCGCTGCGCCCAACGTACAGCCGCCAGTCCATCTGGACGTGTCCGCCGCGCAATGGCCCGGCGCGCCCGCCCAGGTAGACGCGATGTTCTGCGCCAACCTGCTGCACATTTCGCCCTGGGCCACCACGCCGGCGCTGATGCAAGGTGCGGCGCGCCACCTGGCGCCGCAGGGTCTGCTGGTGCTGTACGGCCCCTACCTTGAAGACGGCGTGCCCACGGCACCGGGCAACCTGGCTTTCGACGCCGACCTGCGCGCGCGCAACCCGGCCTGGGGCCTGCGCAAGCTGGTCGACGTGTTGGTACAGGCCCAGCCGGCGGGTTTGCAGCTGGTCGATCGCGTGCCGATGCCGGCCAACAACCTGCTGCTGGTGCTGACCCGCCGGGACGGCGCACAGTGACCTCATGAAGTACCTGGCCGGCTACCCCGCCGAACTGCTGGCGGGCGTGCCGGCGCTTATCGAACAAGGCCGGCTCGCCGCCTCCGTGCTGCAGCGCCACCCCGAGCCGCACGCCGTGCGCACCGACGGCGCGCTGTACGACTACGTGGCTGCCCTCAAGGCCCGCCACATGCGCCAGTCAGAACCCTTGTCCAAGGCCCTGTTCGACCAGAAGCTGCACATCGTGCGCAACGCCCTGGGCACGCACACGACGGTGTCGCGCGTGCAGGGCACCCGGCTCAAGGCCAAGCGCGAGATCCGCATCGCCAGCCTGTTCAAGGACGCGCCGGCCGCTTTCCTGAAGATGATCGTCGTGCACGAACTGGCGCACCTGAAAGAGCGCGGGCACGACCGCGCCTTCTACGCGCTGTGCCGGCACATGGAGCCGGACTACCACCAGCTGGAGTTCGATGTGCGGCTGTGGTTGACTGGGGTGGAGATGGAAGAGCCCTCAGCCGGCTGAACCCGGTCGCACAAGCCCTTGTTCCACCCACGCCCGTGCGCTGGCCAGGCTGAGTCTGAAGTTCGCCGCCACGCGCCATTGCGCCAGCAGCTGGCCGGCGGCATCGACGGCAGCCAGCTGCGCGTGCGGATCGTCTTCATCGGGCACGATGTCCAGTGTGACGCGCACGCGGCCGTCGGCGCCGTCGACCATGAACTCGCGGTGCAGCTGCGCGTGCAACGCCTGCTCGTGGCGGCGCACCACTTCGGTGGCGGTCTTGACCAGCGTGTTGAAGGCGTTGGTGTCCAGCGGCTTGGGGTTCTTCTTGTCGCGGCCCATGGTCCAGGGGCCTGTCAACGCGGGCTCGGGTTCGCCCTGGCGGATCATCTCCACGGCCCAGCCTTCGTCGTCGTTGTTCTTGATGACACGTGCCGTCCAGCCGTGGTCGCGCCACAGGCGGGGTTGGTTGATGGGTTCGGACTCGTCGATGTCGGTCATGGCGATGGTTATCAGGAGATGGTGAAGTGCAGGCCGCGTCAGCCGCCGGCACGTTTGGCCGGGTGGCCGGCTTGTTTGAGCCAATCGACCACCCGATCGACATGGTCGCCCTGCACTTCGAGCACGCCGCTCCGGGCCGTGCCGCCCGCGCCGCAGGCGCTGCGCAGGCGCTTGCCCAGTTCGGCCAGCGCGGCGGCGTCCAGCGCCAGGCCGCGCACCAGCGTCACGGCCTTGCCGCCGCGGCCCTTGGTCTCGCGGCTGACGCGCACCACGCCGTCTCCTGCAGGCACCTGGCGGGCCAGCGCAGCGCAGCGGCAGTCAGCCACGGCCTGCCGGCATTGCGGGCACATGCGCCCGGTGTCGGTGGAATAGACCAGGCCGCCTTGGCCCGCGTTCTTCATGCCCATGTCGATGTTCGGAGCAGCGTTCAGTCGTCCAGCAGCCGCAGCTTGACTGCCTTGCCCTTGATGCGCCCGCCCTGCAGCCGGTGCAGCACCTCGGGCGCGATCTCCAGCGCCACGGCCACGTAGGTGGCGAAGTCGTTGACGTTGATCTTGCCCACCTGCGCGGCCGCAAAACCCAGGTCCTTGGTGATGGCGCCCAGCACGTCGCCAGCGCGGATCTTCTCCTTGCGGCCGCCCAGGATCTGCAGCGTGGCCATGGGCGGCATCAGCGGCTCCTTGCTGGCGGGCGTGAGCTCGCTCAAGGCGTGCCAGTCCGACGTGAAGCCGCCGGCATGCTCGATCTGCCCGACGCGGCCCATCTCGTCCAGGCTGGCCAGGCTGAAGGCCCAGCCGGCCTGGTCGACACGCCCGGTGCGCCCGATGCGGTGGGTGTGGGTGGCGGTGTCGGGCGAGATGTCGACGTTGATCACGGCCTCCAACTGCGCGATGTCCAGCCCGCGCGCCGCGATGTCGGTCGCCACCAGCACGCTGGCGCTGCGGTTGGCGAAGCGGATCAGCACCTGGTCGCGGTCGCGCTGTTCCAGGTCGCCATGCAGTTCCAGCGCGGCGTAACCCTGGCCGCGCAGCACCTGCACCAGGTCACGGCATTGCTGCTTGGTGTTGCAAAAGGCCAGCGTGCTGACGGGACGGTAGTGGTCGAGCAACAGCGACACGGCGTGCAG
>JANNWL010000075.1:0-2573 GCA_031414735.1 Burkholderiales bacterium
GGATGCCAGGTGTCGAAGATCAGCACGACGCGCAACTGATCGCTGTCGTTGCGGGCCTCGTGCTCAATCGTGTCGTCAAACACCCAGGCCTTGCCGGGGACCCACTCACGCGTGCTGTTGCCCACCCGGAAACTGCAGCCGGGCGGCACGATCAAGGGCAGGTGCGTGACGAGGCGGCAGTTGCTTGCACCCACATGAGGCGGAATGTGGGTGCGGGGCTTCAACAGCGAGAACATCGCCACGGGCGTGCGCCCAGGCTGGTCCGGCCAGGGCGTGCCCCCCCAGGCGGCCAGGGTCTGCGGGCAGCGGGCCGCGTTCTCGGCCACGGGTTGCCCGTCCTTGACCAGGTGGAACACGCTCCAGCGCGGCGAATGGTTCAACTCCTTCCACTGCGCCACGGGCTGGTCGGCGCCGTAGGTGATGTACGGGACAAAGCCGGCGCTCTGGCCATCGGCCTCGAGTACCGCCAAGAACTCGTTGCGAATGGCGTCGGTGGCCTGCTCGACCTTGTCCAGCCAGGGGAACTGGCTGCGTTCGAAGAACTCCACCACCGGCAGCTGCGGCATGAAGTAGCGCATGGGCTGCGAGTCGAAGCGCTGCTTGCGGCCCAGCAGGATGTCCACCGACAAGCGAAATCGCTCGAGCGCCTTGTCGTCGCAGTCCTTGAAGTGCGGCTCCAGGGTGCCGTCGATGAAGCTGGCAAGCTTGCGCTCATGCTGCTCGCGGTAGCTCATGGCATGGGTGACGGCAGGCCGCAGTTCGGGGCTCAGCCGATCCAGCGGCGGCGCCACCGTGGCCGCGGCACCGTAGGCTGCTGCGGCCTGGCTGGCCTTGCCCTGGCGTTCGTACAGGGCACCGCGCAGGACGAGCGCCAGCAGGTCATAAGGGTCGACGGCGAGCGCCTTGAACAGCGCCGCTTCCTCGGCCGCATCGTCCTTGAGCTGCTGGCACGCCAGTGCAACGTTGATCCACGGCCGCGGCTTGCTGCCATCGGCCGCTGCGGCGCGTTCAAAGACAAGCCGCGCTGCGGCAAAGTCACCTTGCTTGAAGGCCGCCTGCCCCAGCTGTGTCAAGGCCACGGCGTGGTCGGGCTGCAGCGACACGACACGCGCCCAGGCGTCGATGGCTTCTTGCTGGCGGCCCGCCTGCATGGCATCCAGCGCACGACGCTCATACGCTGCAACTTCAGCAGACGGCGATGACATCTTCATTCACCTTGGATTGAGTGGACGGTCGACCTGTGCGGTAGGTAAGGGCGACCGCAATCAAGAATTGATTCAAGAAAGAACGCTCCAGACAAGGAAAAACGGCGAGCCTTCGCTCGCCGTCCAGATCAGCCCGAGACCGTTGTCGTCTAGAACTTGTAGGTGCCGTTCAGGAACACCTTGCGGCCCAGCGCGTCGTACACACTCGGGAAGGTGTTGCCGTTGCCGCCACCGGTACCGACAACGACCACGGGCGGGTTCTTGTCAAAGACGTTGTTGACACCAAACCCCAGCGTCAGGCTCTTCGTGGCATTCCAGCTACCCGCCAAGTCAATGTAGTCCTGCGCAGCCAGGGTCTTGTTGACTTCCCGGAAGCCGCCTGTGAGCAACGGCTGGCTGGTCGACTCCTGGATCTCCACCTTCGAGAGGTAGCGCCAGGTCATCGCCAGGTCAACGTTCCAAGGTGTGGCCCAGTTGCCGCGAATCTTGTGGCGCCATTCCGGGCTCGGGGTACCGCACTTGCTCAGGCCGTACAAGCCGACGCAATCGTAGGTGCCATAACCCTTGATCTCCTCGATCACCAAAGTCTTGAGCAGAGTACCCACGGCGCTAACGCCCAGCGTGCCCATGCCACCCATACGAACTGCATAGTTGAAGCCGAAGTCAAAGCCCTTGGTGGAGGTAGCGCCAAGGTTTCGATTCGTCTCGACGATCTGCGACTGGGGCAGCAACCAAAGGGTGCCGGCCCGGTCGCGGGTGATGAGGTTGCAGAACTGCGGATCACCTGTCGTCAAGCACTGGTCGAGCGACGTTGCTGCCGGAACAACACCGATCTTCTCTTCGACCTTGATGTCAAAGTAGTCGATGCTGATGCTCATGTCCTTGGTCGGCTGCAAGACGATGCCGAACGTGACGCTGGTGGACGTCTCAGGCTTGAGCTTGGGATTGCCACTGGTCAGCCGGTTGTATTGGCCAGCCGGACTGTCCAAGTCAGTGTTGTAAAAGCCCGCCAAGGGGCCCGTAAGGCCGGTCCGCGCGCATTGCGCTGCCGTGAACGTCGTACCGGTGCTGCAGGGGTCCTCGTTCAGGTCAAACAGGTTGGCGCCCGCCGCAGTGAACAATTCAATCAAGTTCGGCGCGCGGGCGGCTGACTGGTAGCTGCCGCGCAACTTGAACGACTTGACGGGAGCCCAGTCCATGCCGACACCATAGGTATTGGTATCGAAGCCCGTGTTGTAGCTGGACTTGCGGTAGCTGCCGTTCAGCGTGAGCTGTTCGGCCAGTGGCAGGCCTGCAAGAATGGGGATTCGCACCTCGGTGAAGAAGTCTTGAACACGGAAGCTGCCGTTCACACCGGTCGTCGGTCCG
>JANNWL010000076.1:0-5662 GCA_031414735.1 Burkholderiales bacterium
AGATGGGCGCCAAGTCCGGCCCCGCCGCGGCCAAGCTGCAGGTGCTGTTGGCGAGCGCGGCATGAGCACCCCAGAGCCCCAACTCCAGACCCTGCTGTTGGGCAGCCTGCGCATGCAGGTGGCCACCCAGGGCAGCGGCCCGCTGGTGCTGCTGTGCCACGGCTTCCCCGAGCTGTGGTGTTCGTGGCGCGAGCAGATGGCTGCACTGGCCGCAGCGGGATGGCGCGCCGCCGCGCCCGACATGCGCGGTTATGGCGGCAGCGATGCCCCGGCCGACCCGGCGCAGTACACCATGCTGCACCATGTGGGGGATCTGGTGGCCTTGGTGCAGGCGCTGGGCGAGACGCAGGCCGTGGTGGTCGGGCACGACTGGGGTGCGCCAGCAGCCTGGACCGCAGCACTCGTGCGCCCGGACATGTTTCGCGCCGTGGTCGGCATGAGCGTGCCTTACACGCCACCCGGGCCGGTGGACCTGCTGAGTGCGTTGGCCAAGCAGGGCGTCCGCAACTTTTACATGCAGTACTTCCAGCAGCCCGGCGTGGCCGAGGCCGAACTGCAGGCCGACGTGGCCACCACGCTGCGGCGCATCACCTACAGCCTGTCTGGCGACGGCGCCGGCGGCGTGGCCACCGTGCTGGCGCCAGGCACCGGCTTCCTGCAAAACACGCAGGACCCCGCCGATCTTGCACAGCCCATGCCCGCCTGGGTGAACCCGGGCGACCTGGCCCACGCAATTGCCGAGTTCACGCGCACCGGCTTCGTGGGCAGCATGAACTGGTACCGCTCGCTTCACCACTCTTGGGAGGTGATGGCGCCATGGCGCGGTATGCCGATTCAGCAGCCCTCGATGTTCATCGGCGGAGATCGAGACGACGTGCTCAAGTTCCCCACCTCGGTCGCCTCCGTCAAGCGCTTCGACAAGACCCTGCCTGGCCTGCGCGGCTGCCACCTCCTGGCTGGCGCGGGACACTGGGTGCAGCGTGAACGGGCGGGTGAGGTGAATCGGCTGCTGCTGGAGTTTTTGCGCGGTTTGTAGGGCGACCACGCCGGACGAGGAACGTGTCCGAAAACGGCGAGTCGTGCGGCGGCGACTGCCTATGATCGGGCTCATGCCCCTGGAACCCGACGCCGCCTATCTGGCCTTGTGCGCACGCGATGCCCGCTTCGACGGCCGGCTGTTCGTGGGCGTCACCAGCACGGGCGTGTACTGCCGCCCGGTCTGCCGGGTGCGCACGCCGCGGCGCGAGAACTGCCGCTTCTTCGACACCCGCGCCCAGGCCGAGGCCGCCGCCTTCAGGCCCTGTCTGAAGTGCCGGCCCGAGATCGCTCCAGGGCTGTCGGGCATGGATTCATCGCAGGCGCTGGCGGAGACCGCCGCGCGCATGATCGAGCACGCGGTGCACAGCGGGGCGCAGAGCGCGCTGCCCGCATTGGCCAACAAGCTGGGCGTCACCGACCGCCACCTGCGCCGCATCTTCCAGGCCGCCCATGGCGTGGCCCCGCGCGACTACCTGGCCACGCAGCGCCTGCTGCTGGCCAAGCAGCTGCTGACCGACACGGCGCAGCCCGTCACCGAGGTGGCGCTGGCCAGCGGATTCGCCAGCCTGCGCCGCTTCAACGCGGCCTTTGCCGAGCGCTATCGGCTCAACCCCACCCAGTTGCGGCGCGCCGGCCAGGCCACGCCTGCCAACGCCCCGCTGCGCCTGGCCTACCGCCCGCCGTACGACGTGGCGCAGGTGCTGTCCTTCTTCGAGCGCCGTGTGGTGCTGGGCATCGAGGACGTGCAGGGGCTGGAGATCCGCCGCACCCTGGGCTGGCTGCACCAGGGGCAAACAGTGGCCGGGTGGTTGAGCCTGCGCTTCGTGCCCGACAAGCACGAGGTTCATGTGCACACCTCGCCGAACCTGTCGCCCGTGCTGGGCGCGCTGATGCAGCGCGTGCGCCAGGCGCTGGACCTTGACGCCGACCCCGAACGCATCGACCCCGTGCTGGCCGATTTGCCCGTGCCCGGCGAGCCTGGCACGCGCCTGCCGGGCACCCTGGACGGCTTCGAGGTCGCCGTGCGCGTCATCCTGGGCCAGCAGGTCACTGTCAAGGCCGCACGCACGCTGGTGCAGCGCCTGGCCGACCGCTTCGGCACGCCGGTGGACACCCCCTGGCCGACGCTGAACCGTATCTTTCCCGACGCCGCTACGCTGGCCGGCGCCGACCCCGAGGTGGTGGGCAAGCTGGGCATCGTGCGCCAGCGGGTGCGCGCCATCCAGGCCCTGGCCGCGGCCGTCGTCAGCGGCCAGCTGCAACTGCACCGCGGCGCGCCGCTGCAGGCCACACTGGACACTCTGCACGCCTTGCCCGGTGTGGGCGAGTGGACGGCGCAGGTCATCGCGATGCGCGCCCTGGCCTGGCCCGATGCCTGGCCGGCCAGCGATATCGGCCTGATGAACGCGCTGGGCTCGCGCGACCCCAAACACATCACCGCCCTGGCCGAGGCCTGGCGCCCCTGGCGCGCTTATGCCGTGATGCGGCTGTGGCACCACCTGGAAACCTCCCCATGAAGCTCGCAGACATAGCCACGAACACGCTGGTGGCCCAGTGCCGCATCGCCACCCCGATGGGCTCGCTGACCCTGGCCGCCACGTCGCGCGGTCTGGCCGCCGCACTGTTCGACGCGCAAAAACACCATCCCGGCGACCTGCCCCTGCCCGACGACCCGCAGCACCCGCACCTGGCGCAGGCCGCGGCCGAGTTGGCGGCCTACTTTGGCAACGCACAAGCGGCCTTCACCGTGCCGCTGGACCCACAGGGCTCGGACTTCCAGCGGGCCGTGTGGAAGCTGCTGCTCACGATCGCGCCCGGGCGCTTGTCGACCTATGGCCAGATCGCGCGCCAGCTCGGCCGCGCCGATGGCGCCCGCGCCGTGGGCAGTGCGGTGGGGCGCAACCCGATTTCAATCATCGTGCCCTGCCACCGCGTGGTGGGGCACGACGGCGCGCTCACGGGCTATGCCGCCGGGCTGCCACGCAAGAAGGCGCTGCTGCAGCACGAAGGGGTGCTGCAGGTGCAGGGTGCGCTGATTTGAGTGCGGCCAACCTCGCGCAACTGGTGCTGCTGGGCGCGCTGTGGGGCGCGTCGTTCCTGTTCATGCGCATGGGCGCAGGCGAGTTCGGGCCGCTGGCGCTGGTCTTCGTGCGCGTGGCCGGCGCGGCGCTGCTGCTGATGCCGCTGGTGCTGCTGCGCGGCGAGGGTGCCGCGCTGCGCCGGCACTGGAAGGTGATCGCGCTGGTCGGCGTCATCAACACCGCCGTGCCCTTCGTGCTGTTCACGACCGCCGCCCTGGTGCTGTCGGCCGCGCTGATGGCGGTGTTCAACGCCACCGTGCCGCTCTGGGGGGCGCTGGTGGCGTGGATGTGGTTGCGCGAACGGTTGGCACCGTCGCGCTGGCTCGGGTTGGCCATCGGCATGGCCGGGGTGGTGTTCCTGTCGTGGGAGAAAGCCGACATCCACACCGGTGGCGCCCTCATCAGCCCGGCCGTGGGCATCGCCGCCTGCGTGGCGGCCGCCGTGTTGTACGGCTTCGGCGCGAACTTCACGCGCAAGCACCTGGGCGGCGTGCCACCGATGGCGGTGGCGGCAGGCAGCCAGGTGTCAGCGTCGGTGGTCACGCTGCTGCCGGCCCTGTATTTCTGGCCCGCCACCACACCCGGCGCCGCCGCCTGGGGCAGCGCGCTGGCGCTGGCGGTGGGCTGCACCGGTCTGGCCTACGTGCTGTTCTACCGACTCATCGCCAGCGCGGGCGCCACGAAGGCCATCTCGGTGACCTTCCTGATCCCCGCGTTTGCCCTGCTGTGGGGGTGGTTGGCGTTGGGCGAGCAACCCACCGCCAGCATGCTCGGCGGCTGCGCAGTGATTTTGCTGGGCACGGCGCTGGCCACGGGCTTGGTGTCGCTGCCCGGCCGCCTGAGCCGGCCGCCGAGGGCGTGAAGCCCCGCAGCGCGTTATTTGAACTTCGGGTTGCGCACCACGCGCAGGTCGCCAGGCAAGGTGGACAGGTAGTCCGCCATGGCCTTCAGCTCGGCCCGCTTGTAAGGCTTGACCTGACCCGACATCACCGCATTGGCGCGGCCCACATGCGGGTTGCCCTCGGTGCCGTAGGCGCGCAACGACGCGAACAGGTAGTCGGCATGCTGGCCGGCCAACTTCGGGTAGGCCGGCACCAGCGGCTTGTTGAAGTTGGCACCGTGGCACGAAGCGCACGCGCCCTTGGTCAGCAACTCGGCGACGGCCGCGGGCGGTGCGGGCGGCGTGCTGTCTGACACCGGTTTGACCAGCGCCGCGCCCAGCGTTTCGTAGAAGGCCCCCAGATCGGCCATGTCCTGGTCGCTCATCGGGATGCCGATGCCGCGCATGGTGGGGTGCTTGCGCTCGCCCTTCTTGTAGGCGTTGAGTGCAGCCACCAGATAGGCGGCGTTTTGGCCGGCCACCATGGGCACGCGGTAGACCTCGGGGAAGCTGCTCTGGTAGCCTGGGATGCCGTGGCAGCCCACGCATTGCGCGGCCTTGTTGGCGCCAGCGGCTGCATCCTGGGCCTGCGCAGTGGACAGCGCGCCAGCCAGCGCCAGCAAGAGTGAAATGGCTTTGCTCATCATCAGTGCATCGACTCGTTCAAGAGGGGCTGGCGCAGCGCAGGAGGCAGCGGCGTAAAGCTGATGAAGTATAGGCCCGCCCATATACTGCCAGGCCCTCCTCTCGACCCCGGCGACGCCGCGCTAAACCATGAAATTCCAGGGTTCCGACCAGTATGTGGCCACCCAAGACCTGATGCTGGCCGTCAACGCCGCCGTCACGCTGCAGCGGCCGCTGCTGGTCAAGGGCGAACCCGGCACCGGCAAGACCATGCTGGCCGAAGAGGTCGCCAGTGCCCTGGGCATGCCGCTGATGCAGTGGCACATCAAAAGCACCACCAAGGCCCAGCAGGGCCTGTACGAGTACGACGCGGTGAGCCGCCTGCGCGACAGCCAGATCGCCGGCCCGGACAACGCCGAGCGCGTGCGCGACATCCGCAACTACATCGTCAAGGGCGTGCTGTGGCAGGCCTTCACGGCCGAGCAGCCCGTGGTGCTGCTGATCGACGAGATCGACAAGGCCGACATCGAGTTCCCGAACGACCTGCTGCGCGAGATCGACCGCATGGAGTTCTACGTCTACGAGACGCGTGAACTCGTCAAGGCACGGCACCGGCCCATCGTCTTCATCACCAGCAACAACGAAAAGGAACTGCCGGATGCGTTCCTGCGCCGCTGCTTCTTCCACTACATCAAGTTCCCCGAAGCCGAGACCATGCAGCGCATCGTCGACGTGCACTTCCCCGGTCTGAAGAAGGAACTGCTGGGCGCGGCGATGAAGACCTTCTACGACGTGCGCAGTCTGCCCGGCCTGAAGAAGAAGCCCAGCACCAGCGAACTGCTCGATTGGCTGAAGCTGCTGGTGGCCGAGGACATCCCCCTGTCCGCCCTGCAAAGCCAGGACGACAAGGTGTCGGTGCCGCCGCTGGTCGGCGCGTTGCTGAAGAACGAGCAGGACGTGACGCTGTTCGAGAAGCTGGTGTTCATGCAGCGCCACAACCGATGAATTGGCCGGCGCCGGTTTCGCTGCACGGCGCACA